>WGOA01000051.1 GCA_016124275.1 Bacteroidota bacterium | reverse complement strand
TTGGTGTAGCGGGGCCGAAAAACGCTCACCCGCGCAGCCCCCGCCCAACCGCCGCGGCCTGTCTGACGACAGGCCGGCGGCTACGAGGTGGGCAATACAAAAAAGGAGAGGGCAAAAAATATGCTGAAAAAAAGAGACAACGCTCACAACATTGGCCTTTGTGGAGCACCGGGATGGGAGCGTTCCCGGGCTGGCCTTTGCTGTTTCTAAGCGTATTCCGTTTCCGGGCTGCTCAAGGTTGCCTCAGGGGGAGCAAAATTTTTTGGGTGCTGCAACTTTTCGGGTGCAGCTTGCCCCGGCCCGCCTACTCGGCCTGCTTTTTGAGCTTTTTTAGCCGGATAACCTTGCCATCGCGGTAGGTTCGCCGCTCCAGCGGAGTGCCGTTGAGCGCATAGAGCAGCAAATCGCCCTGGCCTTGAGAAAAACCGCCTGTTTCCAGCGGTTGTCCATCGGCGTTCCAGAGCCCGTCCACCTGGAGCAGCCTCCCGTCGCGGTAGTGCAACCGGCTGCGAAGAACCCCCTGATCGTACCAGGATTGGTGCAGGCTGTCCGGTTTGCCGTTGAGGAACCAGCCCATGCGCGCCAGCGAATCATTGGGCCAGTAGGCCAGGGCTTGCCAGCGCCGGCAGGTGCTTTGCCCGGTTTCGCAGTGGAGCACCTCGGTGGCCCTTCCCCGGGCATCAAAACTCCATTGCGGACCCTCCGGCACGGTTTTACCCTTCATGACCCGGTAGCGGTACACCTTCCAGTAGCGGTTTCGGCGGTAAAGCTCCAGAAAGTAGATCGTATCCGCCGGACCGTAACAGGTGTACTCGCGGCGGTAGCGCAAGGGGGCAAGCTCGCCCCGGTAGTTTTTTCGTTCAAGGTCGCTGCCCGGGACAAGGCGGGGTTGAGGCGATTGCGCCTGGCTGGCTTTCCAGCGGATTACCGGGGTCTCCAGGCTGTCGCAAGAGGCCATCCATTGCCGGCGAAGGGCTGCAGGGCTTTCCACAACTTGAGCGTGGATTTTTGCGCCAGCTGTCAGCAAAAGCACAGCGAGCATAAGTTTACCTATGATTCGGCTGCTTTTCGGGCTGAAAAGGGAAGCGTTACTCCAGCAGCCGCTCATAGTACTGCAACAATTCGACCTGGCTGTTTTCTTGCGCCAGCAAGGTTAGCGTTTCCAAAGCCAGGGCCGCTTCAGCATCCGTTTGGCGCAATCCGGAGAGTCGCTTAGCGAGCGCCATGCCCATTTCGCCCGCGCGCTCCGCAGCGCCGTGTTGATAATAGTAAACCACCACCGGTAAGTCGGCCAGGTGCATCGGAATGACCCATTCGGGCAGGTGCCGGTACAGCACGTTGAGCAGCCGCAACCCCTCTTCAGGTTGCCCGGCGGCGTCCAGGGTCTGCGCCGTTTCCATGGCGCTTCGGCGGTATCGGTGCGCAATCGCCACGGCTGTCGGGTCCAGGTTCAGCGACGGGGTAACGGCGGGAAAACGAAACCTGTCTGTGTAAAGCTGCGCGCGCAGTTGCGCGGCAAGGGCGCGTTGGGGCTCGCTTAGGTCCACCGCATGGCGGTCATTTTTATCGTCGGGCGAAGGGCGCCATCGGGCAAACAACCCTTCGGAAACCCAAGGGCTTAGGACGGAATCCGGGGGCGGGGCTATCGCGAATGGCTGGTTTGGTCGGGCAAATGCCTGGTCTTCGGCTTTGATCTCCGCTGCGGCCTGACCCTGCCCGTCCACAATCTGCACGTCCATGCGCAATTTTTCCCGGAATTGGATGACCCGGGTGAGCAGTGCTTCCAGGCGATTGGAACAAAGCAGGACCGCACTGTCCGGCAGCCCCTGGAGCAGATTGCGTCCGTAAGCCGTGTAGAACGGCGAGAACTGCACCTGATCCAGAAAAACTTTGCCGCGGGCGGCATGACCGCTGCGTTCCAGCAGGCTCCAGCTTTCGGCCAGCGCGAGGTCGAGGGCTAAAACCGGGCGGCCTTCAACGGCGCTGTAGTCTGGCCTGCTGGCGTTTAAGCGCCGGTAGGCGTCCACCGCTTTGCGCAGGCAAGCTTCGGCAAGATCAATGCTGTCAGGGGGAAAGGCCGGCTGCGCCAGTGCTTCCGCAGCTTTTGAAACCGCGGGCGGCTCCAGCAGCCGCCTGGCTTCGTCCAGGCTGGCCAGACCGAGCGCCTGCAACAAGGCAGGGGGCCATTCGCCCGGAAGCTGAACCCATTGCATGGTGTGGCGGTTGGCTGCAAGATACCCGACAAACACGCGCAAACTGTAAGGTGCTGCGCGCTCCGGGCTGGTCCAGGCCGCATAGGCTTCGCGCCGAAAATCAGGGTTTGTGACCGGCCACTCAACCGGCTCGGTCAGCGTTTCCGCAAAGGCTTTGGTCTCGGCAAGCCAGACCCAGCGTTGGGCCTGTTCCAACGCTCGGGCGCGCAAACGCCAGCCGTCCGGGTGGCGGTCCAGGAACCAGTCTTGTGGAAGGGGCAATTCGTCATCGGGCAAGCTGGCAAAAAGTTGTGCCACAACTTGTTCATACGGGGGAAACGCAGCAAGCCATTCCACAACATTTTCTGTGGTTGCTGCTGCTGCCGCTTCCTGCTCCCCGCGTACTTCTACAAAATTCTTTTGCCCAACAACTACAGCAAAATTAAGGACGGATACAACAATAATAAAACATATGCGAATCATAATAAAAATTATTGTTGCAAAATCCTACCCACATTCCATCCGGCGCGGATCAATCCGGCACGCGGTTGGTTCGGGCAATGGCCGAAAAATAAGCTGCCGATCCTTTTGGCGTGCGCTCCATGGTTTGAAAGTCGGTATTGTAAAGACCAAAGCGGTACTGCGGACCCAGAAACCATTCGAAATTATCCCAGGCGGTCCAGTGGAAATAAGCGCGTATGTCTATGCCTTCTTCCATGCATTGATGAATCACGTGCAGATAATCGCGTATGCTTTCCACACGAAAAGCATCGTCGTTGGTGCACAGTCCGTTTTCTGTAATCCAGATGGGCAGCCCGTAGCGCTCGTGAAAGCGGCGAATGATGGTGCCGATTCCCTGTGGGTAGTATTCCCACATGTCATCGTGCCTTACCCCGCGTTTGGCCAGTCTTCCCGGTGTATCAATTTCGGAAATGGGCATGGGTTTAAGCGGTACACGGCCGTAATAACTCATGCCGACAAAATCGGCCTTCCGGTGAAACTGGTCCGTGATGTAGCCCAAATAAAAGCGATTGCTGAACTGTTCGGCAAACCAACCCAGCGCACTTTCGCGCTCATAGACCATGGTGTGTTTGGAGATGCCGACCGGCTTGTCGGGATAAGCTTCTTTGAGCAAATCATACACAGCTTCATGCGCTTTGCTCATGTTGCCCAGCACGCGCAATACCGTAAAAAAGTTCTTCTGGTACGGAGGAAAAATGCCCAAAAAGTACCCCATCATGATGTAACCGCCGGGCTCGTTGAACGTGTTCCAGCTGCTCGCGTACTCGCCAAAATAGCGAACCATTTTGCGGCAAAAATCCACGAAAACAGGAATGGCTGTGGCCCGCGTAAATCCCCCTTCCCTCGTAAACCAAAGCGGTTCGGCGAAGTGATGCAACACCAGCATGATGTGTATGCCGCGCGCCTTCAAGCCTTCTAAAAACTCGCGGTACTCCTGGACCACTTCCGGATGAAACTCGCCATAGGCCGATCGCTGCAGGCGCGACCAATCCATGCTCATCCGGTAGGCTTTGCCCAGCGAACAGATGATTTCCAGATCTTCACCGCGCCTTTTTTCGTGATCGGTGGTGCGTTGAAAATACTCGCCCGTGCGACTTTGCACCCCCTTCCACTGGTGGTCAAATGCGGTTTCTATTTGCGCCGCAGCGGTGGAAGTTCCCCAGATGAATCCGTCCGGAAAGCGAATGGCCATAGAAGCGTGTCTGAAGCGATAGCTGAAGCCGGAAAATACTATTTTGTCCCCACATGCCCATGCCCCAATCAATTTCCTTGCCGGATGCCTGGAGAAATTCCGATGCGCCGGTCCGCCGTTTTTTTGCACCGGGTCGGGTTAACCTGATTGGGGAGCACCTGGATTACAACGGTTCAAGGGTGATGCCGGCTGCCATCAACCGGGGCATCAACGCCTGGGTGCGGACGCTTGCGGAGCGCGTTTGGCGGTTGCATTCCGACGGGCATCCCGAAGCAGTCGCCATTCCTCTGGATCCAATTCCCCAACCCCATGCGCTGTCAGGTTGGGCCAATCACGCTGCTGGGGTGCTGGCTTTGCTGCAGGAATCTGGCTTGACGATACAGGGATTGGAGATTTGGCTCAAATCCGATTTGCCGGAGGGTGCCGGCCTGTCCTCTTCTGCCGCGTTTGAAATGCTGCTGGCCTGGATTGGCTTCCGTTACGCGGGCATCACCCCAGATCGCACCGCGCTGGCGCTGCTGTCGCAACAAGTAGAGGCGCGTTTTTTAGGCGTGCAATGCGGCATTATGGATCCCTACGCGGTTGGCCACGGCAAGCCCGGAATGGCCATGCTGCTGGATTGTGCGCGCCTGGTCCATACTGATATTCCCGCACAAATAATCGATTATCAGTGGGTTATCTTAAACGCCAACAAAGCCCGGACGCTTGCCGGCTCTGCTTATAACCAACGCCGAAAAGCCTGTGAAGCTGCAGCTGCGCACCTGGGATTAACCAAACTGGCTGATTTACAGGACCCGGAAAGGATCCGGACCTTGCCTGACCCGGACTGGCAGGCTGCTGCCCGCCACGTGTATTCGGAAACAAGAAGGGTCACGGAGGCAGCATCGGCTTTGCAAAAGCAAGATGTGCTCACCCTGGGCAGCATCCTGAACGATTCTCACGCTTCTCTGCGCGATGATTACGCCGTTAGTTGTATAGAAATGGATGTGTTAGTGACTGCTGCTCAACAACATCCAGCCTGTGCCGGGGCCAGAATGACGGGTGCTGGATTTGGGGGATGTGCGGTTGCACTGGTCAAAAAGGAGGGGCTCCCGGGCTTCTCCAAGGCAGTTGAAACCACTTACCAACGAGCTACCGGCCTTAAAACCGATATTTTTTCGGTGGAATGGGTAGCCGGGGTTGGCGAAATTGAATGAACTTTGCCTGTTCAGCGCTGTACTTTGCGAGCTATTTGGTATATCTTGTACAGTTAGACAGCGTTGACCAAGTTCCTCCAATTCGCCGCTATGCATAGCTTGAAGCTGCTCCTGGCTGTTTTTGTCCTTTCGTGTGCCGGCCTGCAAGCGCAACAGCCCTATCTTATTACCGCCAGAAAGGTGTTTGATGTCCGCAATGCTGTTGATGACAGCATCCTGCAGGGCGGCGATCGCCTGGGCGCTTCTTTGACCAGTTTAGGATCATTTCCTACACTTCCCGCGGGAACCACGCTTATGGCCGCAGGCTTGCGCGGAGCCGACAACTTCCTCACCGGAGAAGAAAACACGGGTGCTGTGTGGCTCCTTTCGGTGCGGCCTAATGGCCAAATGAACCGGTTGAACACCATTGCTCCGCAGGATATCCCGGAGTTAGGTCCGCTTCACGGTTTCGGAGAGTCGGTTGCCAACATCGGTGACCTGGACGGGGATGGATTGCCCGAACTGGCTGTTGGAGCGGCCTTCGATCCGGTTGGAGGTTCCCTGGATGTCGGATCGGTGTACATCTGTTTTCTGGATTCCGTCGGTGAACTGCGCACCTACACCCGCATTACCAATGGTGCAGGAGGGTTGCCGGCCGGGCTGATTCCATCCATGAGCCGATTTGGAAGCGCTATCGCGCAAGTGGGCGATCTGGACGGAAACGGAGTGAATGATATTGCAGTCAGCGCTCCGTACGACAACATTGGCGGCATGTACAGTGGCGGTGTGCTCTACCTGCTGTTTCTGGACGCCAGCGGCGGGGTCATTAATTATCGGGCAATCACCTCGTTAGAGCCTATTTTGAATGGCCGCATTACCAATGGCGACTTTTTCGGGTCTGGTCTGGCCTGGCTTGGCAACATTGGCAGTTCGAGCGCTGGCGTTTTAGCGGTGGGAGCCTGGGGTGCGGACGCCAAAGGCCGGGTGCACCTGCTCAGTTTTACGCCTTCCGGTATTGTGAACCGAAACATTGAAATTGGTTCAGATTTGCCGTTGCTGTCCACAGTACTCGATCCGGGAGACGCATTTGGGTTTGCCATTGCTCCTGTAGGCGATCTCAACGGCGACGGAATTACCGAGCTGGCAGTATCTGCCCCGGGCGACGATGACTCTAATGACGGTTTGCAAGACAAGGGTGCCGTTTACTTGCTCTTTTTGCAGAGCGATGGATTCCCGCTGCTTTTCAACAAGATCAGTGAGGTAGAAGGCGGACTTGGAGTTTCCATTTCTTCCAGCGAATTCTTTGGCTCAGCGGTTGCCTCAGCGGGCGATGTTGACCAGGATGGCATCCCGGATCTTGTCATTGGTGCTCGCAACAAAGCAACCGACGGCGTGCGCACCGGTAACTTTTTCCTGTCAAAGCAATTGTACTGCCGGATTCCAGGTAACCCTCTTGCCAATGCAGGGGGACCAACTTCGGTCAGTTTTACGTGGGACAATCAACCAGGCGCGCGCGGGTACCTGGTGCAAACCCGGGTCAGCGGAACGGCAGCCTGGAGCAATTACACGACCGCTTCAAACATCCTGACCGTAGATACGCTTGAGCCTGGGGAAACCTATGACTGGCGGGTTTATACCGGTTGCGGTCCGGCCACTTCTTTTGGCTCCGCGGTTACTAACATAACCCTTCCTACGCTGAGAACAGCCAGCCTCCAACCGCTTTCAAATCCCGTACAAGGCGAATTGGTTTTACAGCTCAGCGCCGGCCAGCGACCAGAGGACTCCAGGTTGCGCATCTGGTCCTATGACGGCAGACTGATGCATCAACAAATCGTTCCAGCGGGTCAAGAGGCCTCGACCTTCAGCATCGCTGAAAGTTCCCATTGGCCAAATGGCCTCTATTGGATGGAATGGCGCTCTGTGGAAGGACTTATCCAGACCTATGCGCTGGAGTTGCTTCGGTAGGCAATTTGTTCCCCTTGTTTCATCCTTTTATGGACAGATAGGGCCAGATATGGTCTGGATTGCCTTGCTTTTTAGCCAAGGGTGCTTCAAAAAAAAGGACGGCAAAATGAATTTGCCGTCCCCAAACTAAAAAATACGCACTACGAAAAAGAGATGACCAGACCAATGCCGGTGATCAGGTGTTTTTGCCTTGTTGGTGGTTAAACATTGATCTAAGGCAAATGGTTCACGGAGCCAATCATTTTTAGCGATACCCTTTTATGGACCCAAGCCGTCCGGACTTGCCCGATGCAGCTTACGCCATTTCTTGATAAGGAGTGGGTTTCCCATGCTGCGAACAGTTGGATCAGGCCGCCCGATAACCCCGGAGAAAACGATCTCCAACCCTTCAGCGTACCAGGATTTGTCCTGATCGCTGGGCACGTAGCGCTGCAGACTGCCAGCTTCCAGGGTTTCAATAACCCAGGTTTCACCGTTGAGCTTTACGGTACCGATCGTATTGTGGGCATAGCCAACGGAATCCATGGGCGAGGAAGTTTGCGCCATGCTAAAAAAGCTGGTGCCAAAAAGCAAAAAGGCAAATGTCAGGGCTTTCATAGTCGCTATTAATCGGTAATTTACTGTCTTTATGCTTACCGTAAAACCAAACCCGGAAATTATCCGGAAGGAACCTGCTCAAAACATTACAAACACTACGGAAGCCCCGAACACCGCAACCCCTTCCCGTCCGCTCCTTCACCCGATATTCAGACCCGCACTACGGTCTGAATATCACTCGCAATTCCGCTCAAACACCCAAAGAAACAGGCTGTATGCCTGGTACGATGACGTGCACCAAAACAGTAAGATTACGTATGATTTGCGGGATTTGACGACACGCTTTGGAAACACACGAGTGGCTGTAACGGGGTTGCCCCAAGGCAAACCGATTGTTTTTTTGCACGGTTGGTCGGGCAACGGCATGCTTTGGGAATTGACAGGCAGCCTCCACGCGCTTGCTGAACAATACCGGATTTACCTGGTGGATGTGATCGGTCAGCCCAATTACAGCAGCGGCAGAACACCGCCCATTCGGGGAAATGGCTACGGTTTGTGGCTTGGCGATGTCCTGGACCAATTGGGGTTGGAGCAGGTCAACGGCGTAGGCATGTCGTTTGGCGCATTTCTTTGGGTAAAGGCTGCCCAAGTCATGCCCGAGCGCATTAGTAGCGCTGTCTTCCTCGGGCCCGCGGGTTTTACCGGCTTGCGTTTAACACCGCAGACGGCGCTGGCATTTGGCCGCGCTATCTTCAAGCCCAGCAACGGGAACATTGCCCACTTTGTCCGCACCAATATTTTGGGACCTAAGGACCAGTTTTCTCCCGAAGTTCATGCCAAAATTGAAGCCATGTTCCAGTGTTCCTTTAAGGGATTCAAGCCCGGTGCTCAATTGCCGTATGTTTTTGCACCGGGAGAATTGGCCACCCTGCGCTTCCCATCGCTGGTTCTTTGCGGAGAAAACGACGCCCTGTTTGATGCAGGTTCGGTAATTCAGCGCGCGCAAAAGCATGTGCCAGGCATAGTGGCGGCTGAAGTTATTCCGGGATTGGGGCACGCCCTGGGCAACTCCGACCTGGTAGTCAGCCGCATCAACCATTTTTTAGCAGAGGGGCGCTCATCAGCAAAATAAAAGAACGCTGAAGACACAAAAGCTGCGCATACCCAAAAGCAAAAGCCTGAGTAAGCTTCGCTACTGAAACACAAACGTGCTGAGGTAGTATTCCGCGTCTGCGCTGGTCACTTTGTTGTCCGCAGCGGCAACCATGATTTGGTGCAAATCGCCCTCGATCAGGAAGAAACGGATGCGGTATTGCTTTTGTGCCGTGTTGAGCGCGATGGCCCTTCCCCGGTGGCGGCCCAGTTTGATCGTTTCATCTTGCGTAAGGATACCGCCCAGATTGCTGACCGTACCTTCCACAATCTGGTCCATGAATTCCTTTTCGCTTTTGGCTACCTCAGCCGGATAATGGCTGGTGCTGATGAAGTAGGTGATTTTGCTCAAGGGATCTTCAAGCGACCAGAGATCTACGAGCACAGGGCCGCCGGCCGTTTGAATGTTGCGTTTAGCGGTAATGGGGGCAAGCGGCATGCGCGCGCGGAAGTTGGGACTTTCTACGTGGGCCCAGGTGCGCACGTTGGCTCGCGGAAGCTTGAATGAACGCAGAAATACTTCGGCTTCGTCGCTCCAGGCGACGTCTCTTTCGCCAATGCATACGATTTGATACAGTTGGTTGTCAACCAACAATGTGCGGCCGCGCAGGTATTGGCCTTCCGGCAGGCTGAGCACGAATTCGCGCCCTCGGTAAATGGGCGTGGAAACCGGGCGCTGCGCCAGAACAAGACCGTTGAATTTGCTGCGCGTACCTTCTACAGCATTGTCAAAAAAGCGCGCAGGATCAGAGAGTTCGAAGGGCTTAGGGTACGCGTTGCGGCTAATCAGGCAATAAAGCGAAGAAACCGGATCGTTGAGCAGGTAAATCTGAACTTCTACTACGCCGCCTTCGGCGCGAAAGGTGTTGGTCACGATTTCCGGCGCAAAGGGCAAGCGGGTCTGAAAATCTTTTTCGCGCGGTTGGTAGTTGATCCACTGGCGCAAAAACCCGGTATCCAGGTCATCAAACTCGATTAACTCGCCAAAGGGATCGGCCAGGTATTTTGGGGTACTATTGGGGATGCGGTTTTCGAGTGAGCCAAACAAGGGCCCTCCCGCCTGAACGTGTTCGGGATTTGGGGTCTGGACCTGAGCTTCCTGGACAAACGGTTGCTGAGCCTGCGTTTCTTGCACAGCGACGGGCTTGGAATCCACAGTTTTAGGGCCTTCCAAGAGCCAGTTGGGGAGACCAGTTTGCAACTTTTGCCCGTAACCCGGCAAGGCTACCGGGCTGAATCCTATGCCTAATTCTTTAAGCTTAACAAAGAGGCCATTGGGTCCGCCGAGCAACTCCGCGGGAACAGCAAGGAATCGCCCGGGTGCGTAAGCCGTTTCCAGCACGCTGATGGCGGTCATAAGGGCTAAGCCATCCTGCATCCGCATTGCGGCTGCTTCGCCTTCAATGAGCCTGCTGGCACTGGCCAAAGCTTCCCAGTCTGCTCGGGCATATAGGGCGGCCAGCCGATCAAGGGCATCGTCCTGAACCAGGGTTTGAGAACCATAGGCTTTGACCAAATCCAACTGGTCTTGCAAAGGAACGGCTTGCATAAGGTCAGCCAGGGTAGCCG
This sequence comes from Bacteroidota bacterium, assembly GCA_016124275.1. Classification (GTDB taxonomy): domain Bacteria; phylum Bacteroidota; class Bacteroidia; order Chitinophagales; family BACL12; genus WGOA01. The sequence goes on along the minus strand of WGOA01000051.1, from coordinate 70,540 downwards.
GGCTCACCAGTGAATGGGTCTCTAATCCATAGCCTTTGGCAAGCAGATGGAGGTCTTCCTCAACGAAGCGCAACCGCCCGCTTTTTCGCCCGGCGTCGCGCAGAATCTGCCGCAAGTAAAGGGGTTGCCAGGAGGTGTAAGAAAGCAGCGCATCGCCAAACCGTTCGCCGACTAAAAGGTCTAACGGTTCAAATTCCGCCTGCTTGTACTCTTTGCGAAGGGCATTGCCGTCGCTGCGCTGGCAGTATCCAAGCAACTCATTTTTACTTAGGGCATCGGCAGGCCAAACGCTGGCGTAAGCCATGCTTCGTTGCAGATAGGGCGCCACAAGAGAGAAGGCTTCTAAAAAAGCCGGATGAGCATGATGGAGCGTGGCGAAGAGGTAGGTCGGGGCTTGCCCCGTTTCGCTGTTCAACTTCCACAGCCAGGTTTCCGGTGGGTTTTCTGCCGGCTGGCTTTTGCCAGTAAACGCGCCGAGCAGCAGCAGCAAAAGAAAGGATAGCGCTTTGGGCATTGCTGCGAAGTTAGCGGGCTTGTGCTGACTTTAAAGGCTTAAAGGACCCAAAACGGGCAAGGCGCTCTCCTTGCGAAGAACGCCTTCCCTTTCGCCACATCATCGAAGTGTGCGCACGCTGGTGTTGCGGAGTTTGCGATCCGGTGGCTTTAGCGCGACGCAAAGAGTTTGCGGGAGTCCTGAATCATTTGAAGAAAGTCAGCCCGGTAGCCTTCCAGGTCTGCACCTTTTGCACCGGAAGCGAGTTTGTGCACGAGTTCCAGATCGGCACTGCCTTTGTGTTCGGAATTGCGCAAGACCATGCCATAGGCAGCAACCGCTGCCGACCAGCGAAAATTGTTGGAGCTGGCCTGAAGGGCAACGGCCTTGTCGCGCAGCGGGTGGACGATGAGTCTGCTGGTAGCTTCATCCGGTTTTTTGTAGCGCAGGCTTAGCGTCAGGATTTCATCCGTGTTGTAGGCTTCGCGTTTGATGGTGGTTTGTTGGTAGCGAAGGGCCTCTTCGGGTTGTTCAGGTTGTTTGCGCAGTTGTTGCTGCTGATCGCCGCGCGTGTGCCGTTCGCCGGGAGGCAACAGAACCACTTCGTACAGCGCCGTGACAGTGTGTCCGGCCCCGAGTTCGCCGGCGTCCTTGGTGTCGTCTGCAAAGTCTTCTTTGGCCAGCATGCGGTTTTCGTAGCCAATGAGGCGGTACGATTTGACCACCGTTGGGTTGAATTCCAATTGAAGCTTCACGTCTTTGGCAATGGTGAAGAGCGTGCCGCGCATTTCGCTGATGAACACTTTATCCGCTTCCTGTTCGCGGTCTATGTAGAAGTAGTTGCCGTTTCCTGCATCGGCTATCTTCTCCAGCTTGCTGTCTTTGTAGTTGCCCATGCCGAAGCCGCAAACCGTGAGGAAAATGCCCGATTTGCGCTTCTCTTCAATGAGCCGGACCATTTCCGCATCGGAGCTTGCCCCGATGTTGAAGTCGCCATCGGTGCAAAGGATAACGCGGTTGTTGCCGGTCTTCAACAGGTTTTGTTCCGCAATGGAATAGGCCAGTTGGATGCCCGCCCCGCCAGCGGTTGATCCGCCGGCTCTGAGTTGCGTGAGCGCCTGCCGGATGGTTTGTTTTTGGCTTGCCGCGGTGGACGGGAGCACTTCGCCCGCTGCTCCGGCATACACCACAATAGCTACGCGATCCTGCGGACCGAGTTGATCCACCAGCTTGAGGAGCGATGATTTAACCAGGCCGAGTTTGTTGGCAGCCTCCATGGACCCGCTGACATCGAGCAGGAACACCAGGTTGGAGGGTTGCAGGTTTTCGCGGTCAATGTCCTTGCCCTGCAAGCCGATGTGGATGAGCCGCGTTTCGGGATTCCAGGGCGTTTCAGACAGCTCCGTCACAATCGAAAACGGATGTTCGCCCGTTGGCTTGGGATAATCGTAGCTGAAGTAGTTGATCAGCTCTTCGGTGCGCACAGCGTCGGCGGGGGGCTGTTGGCCAGCATCAAGGTAGCGGCGCACGTTGGCGTATGAAGCGGCGTCAACGTCAATGGAAAACGTGGACAAAGGGTTGCCGAAGGTTTCCAGAAACTTGTTCTCGGTAATGGGGTCGTAGGCTTCGGTGTTGTGGGTGATCACCGATTCCTCGCTCTTGTGTTTGCGATCTGATCGGCTGGAACTGGGCGTGGAAACAGCACCAGCAACCCTAATTCCATCGATGACGTATTCGGTAGCCTGGCCTCTTGAGCCCTTGATGATTGCGTTATCTGCATCATCGGCTTGATAGACTCCGGCTTGCGTGGAGGTTATGCTCTGGACGTCACGGGTAGGCATGTTCCTAATGTGTTCTTTCGTTACCACACCCCCCGATACTGCATTTCCAAGATCGATCAGAGGCATTGGGCACATAATCGCAACGTCCTGTAAGCGGCTTATTGAGGAAAGCACCAGGTCAACCACAACCGCGTCCTGCGAAACCGGAACACCCGTCACTTTAACCTTGTTTCCCAAATAGGAGGCCTCCAAATCGTATATGCCTGGCGACAAGCCGTTGATCATATACAAGCCGTCCATATCGGTGACCGTGCCGGTAATAAGCACACCAGCCTGGTAAATGGCCACGTTGGCAAATGGGATTGCTCCGCCAGTGAGCGAATCGGATACTGTTCCGGAGATCGCGCCCGTGTCGGTTGAGCATGCTGCCCGGGGCGCATCAGATTTTAACGTACTGGCGATGCCGGTAGCGAAAAGGGCAAGCAGGACCAGCGCGAGGGCGGGTCCACGGTAGGAAAAAAGCCGCGTGGAGGTGTTCATGGGAAGGTGTTTTTGCGAAGGAGATGCAAAAGCACATTCGATTCCACACGGAAAAGTCAGCTTTTTTATATCGGGTCAGAACGGCGTCATTCTTCCGGCTCCACGCTCAAACGAAACCCATTTCCGTGAATATTCACGATCTCGATGGTTGGATCGTCTTTGAGGTATTTGCGCAACTTGGTAATAAACACGTCCATGGAGCGCGCAGTAAAATAATCGTCGCGCCCCCAAATGGATTTGAGCGCGTCTTCACGATACGTAATATCATTTATGTTGTTGGCCAACAGGCGAAGGAGTTCTGCTTCTTTTGGCGAGAGTTTGTTTTCGACGCCGTTGCGGCTCAGGATGCGCGACTTGAAGTTGAAATGGTAGCTGGCAATGTCGTAGATCTTGCGATCATCCTGCCGCTTGACTTTGCCGCGCTTGAGCACGGCCTGAATGCGAAACAACAACTCTTCAGAGTTGAAGGGCTTGGTAATGTAATCGTCTGCGCCCAGTTTAAAGCCCTCCAGCACGTCTTCCTGAAGGGTTTTGGCCGTGAGAAAAATAATGGGCACATCCTGGTTGATGCGGCGAATGTCGCCGGCAAGCGTGAAGCCGTCTTTTTTGGGCAGCATTACGTCCAACACACAGAGATCATACGGGCTGCGGCCAAAGGCATTCCAGCCCTTCTCCCCATCATTGGCCAACTCTACCTCGTAGTCGTTCATGTTCAGGTAGTCCTTGAGGACGGTACCAAAGTTGGGGTCATCCTCAACGAGCAAAATGCGGGTCTTGATAGAACTCATAGGTTTGAGGTTTGAGGCTTGTTGGAGGGTGATGGGGCTGGTCATTGGGGGTGTGGTGGTGCTGATCATGCGGTATTGGGCAGGTAAATGATGAAACGGGAACCTTCGCGGAGTTGCGACTTGACCGTGATGGAACCGTTGTGCGCGTCAAGCAGGGCTTTGACGTAACTCAGGCCAAGGCCAAATCCTTTAACATCGTGCACGTTGCCTTTGGGCAGACGGTAGAATTTTTCAAAAATGCGGCGCTGGGTTTCGCGGTCCATGCCGATGCCGTTATCGGCCACGGACACAAAAATGCCGTGCTTGTCGTTCCAGGTTTCCACGCGAATCAGGGGATCAGTGGGGGTGTATTTGTTGGCGTTGTCCAACAAGTTCTGGATCACGTTGATCAAGTGAACTTCATCGCCGCTCACACCTGTTTTTTTGGCGCGCAGATCCGTAACGATTCGGCCGTTGTTGTTTTCAATTTGGATGGAAATGGCTTCAACGGCGGTCTGAATAATCTGGTGCATGTCAAGCCGCTCTTTGTGCAACCTGACTTCATTGCGGTCAAGCAGCGCCATTTGCAGCACTTTTTCAACCTGCGCGTTCATGCGCTTGTTTTCGTCCCGGATAATGCCCGTGTACTGCGCAATGCGCGCCTGGTCGCCGATGATGCGCGGGTTGTTGATGGAGTCCACCGCCAGCGAGATGGTTGCTATAGGCGTTTTGAACTCGTGGGTCATGTTGTTGATGAAATCTGTTTTGATGTCCGAGAGTTTCTTTTGCCGCAACAGCGCATGAACGGTGTAGGAAAAACCGAGAATGATGACCAGGGTAAAAAGAACGGACCCGCTCAACAGCGTCCACAGACTCTTGAGCACGTATTCCTTTTCTTGTGGAAAACTCACGTACAGTTCATCGGGGCGGGTAAAGATGTTTCCTGGACTCATGCTGACCCGATGGGCGCTGGCCAGCAGCGCTTCTTTTTCAGCATCGTCAACGGCGGTGGTCAGCAGTTTTTCCTGGCTGATGAGCACCCCATAGGTGTAGGGTGTATAAATGCCATTCTGGACAAACTCTGCTGACAAAAGCGAATCGAGTACATCCGGGTCAATGCTGCGCGTAGGGCCGTATTGGCCGCGGACCAATTCCACCAAAACCTGGTCCATGACCGAGTTGAACTGCTGGATATTGGCCAGGATCTGTTGCTCCACGTTCAGCAGCAGCGCAGGCAGCATCCGGGCGTCTTCTTCGCCTTGCATTTCATAGACCGTGTTTCCAATGCCAAATGGATCGGTCGGTTGGCGGCGGGGCATGGATGCCGGGGCATAGCCCGGCGACTCGGGGTTGGCTTGCTCCAAAGCCCCATTCATCGCGATGGGCTCGCCCGAGCTGAGCAATTCTTCGACCAGCGTATCCGCCATGCCGGGATCCATCAGCGAAGAGTCAATGGTGATGAACGACAGGTCGTCCAGGTTCAGGAGGCTAAGGTGTTCGTCAATTAAACTGGCCGCTTGGTGGCGTTGCATTTTATCGACCACAACCTTTAGGGCTTCATTAACCTGTTGGTCAAAAATGGTTTTGCGCAGGGTAATGGCGTTGTGAACCCAATAGGCCTGAACCATGATAATGCCGATCAGGGCAGCACTCATCAGGACAACAATCAACCAGATTTTGTAAACGTTCATCGGGGGAAGGGGGACAAGGCGTTGGGCAGTCTCGGTTCAGACCGTTAACGAAATTAACAGCGCAAAGGGGGCCATTTGCATCAATTAACATTTCATTAACCAAAATTAGTCAACGTTAACGATGCAAAAGCCGCGTTTAGCGCGCTGGAGGACAGGCGGCGCTATTGAACCTGGAAGATGAGGTCCAATTGGATCAAAAAGCAGTCATCTACTTTGATCAGCCCCATCATAGCGCTCGGGGCCTCCAAACAATAATTGGATAGCTTGATTTCGTGGCTGCCCGTAATGCGGTAGCGGCCTGCTCCAAGACGCTTGCCCTGAAAAACAAATGGTTCCCTGCGGGTAACGCCGGCCATGTGCACCTGGGTTTCGGCCTTGCAGGTTTGCCAGGGCTGGCTCAGGTCGCTTTGACCCGCCGGTAACTGCACGGTGAGGATATCCATGACGATTTGGGGAAACTTCTCTGCTTTGAGGGTTTCGCGCATGTCCTGATTGATGACGCGGGCACCGCAATCCAAGGCAACGACATCCAGCAGGATTTTGCCATCGCGGATGCTGAGGACCGAACTTCCCTGCTCGTAATCCGCAAGGATGGTTTTGGGAAAATGCACCGTACCGGCAACACAGCGAATTGCCTTCAGGTTGCTGGACCCTTCTATAGCCACCTGGGAATCAGCATGCACCTGAATGGAAACGGCGCGGCGCTCAAATTCCGCCTCAGTTGCCGGTGCTCCTACCGGTGCACCGGATAGTGCCAGGAGCCAGGGAAAAAGCGGCAACAAGATGATTCTCAGGGACATAGCTGTACAATTAGGGTAAGCATAAAGGCTTAACACCCTTAAAAGTCCCGCATAGTGGCCGCTATCCCGCAGATGCAGACAGCTATAGTCGGGTGACATTAATCACTGCATCAGGCTGGAGGGCATCCTACAATGCCTGCAAATGCTTATCTTTACCCCGCCTTTAAGCGAGGGGACCCAGTGGTCCCCTCTTTTATTGCCCGGAAGGCACAGCTAAAAGCCCTGGATTTTGTGGTTTTTGGGTGTGCTTTTGAAGTCAGGTTGTTCAACGAAACGCCGTGATGGAACGGGCAAGCCAAAAGGTTTGAACGGGAAAATTGCCCATGGAACGTCTGGCGGACCAAATCGCCGAATGGCTGGAACCCAAACTCGAGGAGTTGGGTGCATTTCTGGTAGATGTTAAGCAGAACCCTGCCCAACATCGCATTGAGGTTTACCTGGATCGGGATGCGGGAAAGCCGGGCATTGATATTGACACCTGTGCCGTGGTGAGTCGCTACCTGCAGTTTCAACTGGATCACGGCGAAGGCACACCCAAGAACTACATTCTTGAAGTGTCCTCACCAGGCATGGACAATCCGTTCAAAGTGCTTCGTCAGTACCAAAAATACCAGGGAGCGCGGGTAGAGGTGCTGTTGCTGGATGGCCGGAAATTGGAGGGCATTCTGGCAGACAGCAGCGAAGAGGGTATTGTTCTTGATCGATTTCTGAGCAGCGCTCAGGGCATTTCGCCCGGTAAACTGTCCGGAAAATTGCCCGTTAAATTGCCCGCAGGAAAGGACCCCAAAAAGAAAAACATTGCTCCCGATACGGAGCGGATGTCCATCGCTTTCAGCCAGATTAAATCAACCAAACGCAAATTTGAATTCTAAGTGACGTGCAGACTGTAAATTCTCAAACACCATGAACAGCACAGAGCTAGTCAATTCCTTCGCCGAATTCAAGGAGTTTAAAAATATTGACCGCCCCACACTGATGCGGGTGCTGGAAGACGTTTTTCGCACCTTGTTGCGGAAAAAGTACGAGTCAGATGACAATTTCGACATTATCGTAAACACCGATAAGGGCGACTTGGAAATCTGGCACCGCCGCATCATTGTCCCGGATGGTGAAGTGGAAGATCCCGTCAAAGAAATCGCCCTTGCCGAAGCGGTGAAAATCGAGCCCGATTTTGAAGTAGGCGAGGAAACCTTTGAGGAAATTACCATTGAAAGCTTTGGCCGTCGCGCTATTCTGGCTGCCCGGCAAACCCTGGTTAGCCGGGTGTTGGAACTGGAAAAAGACGAACTCTACAAGAAGTACAGCAAGCGCGTCGGCGACATCGTGACCGGCGAAGTGTACCAAGTGTGGAAGAAAGAAATTCTGTTGCTGGACGACGAAGGCAACGAGTTGGTGATGCCCAAAAAGGAACAGATTCCCGCTGACTTTTTCCGCAAGGGCGATACGGTTCGCGCCGTGGTCAAGGCGGTAGAGATGAAAAACGCCACCACCCCGCAGGTCATTTTGTCCCGCACCGACAATGCGTTTCTGGCCAAGTTGCTGGAGCTGGAAGTGCCTGAAATTTTCGATGGCCTGATCACCATTCGCAAGATTGTGCGCCAGCCCGGTGAGCGCGCTAAGGTGGCCGTAGAGAGCTACGACGACCGGATAGATCCCGTGGGTGCCTGCGTGGGCATGAAAGGTTCGCGAATTCACGGTATTGTCCGGGAATTGCGCAACGAAAACATCGACATCATCAACTGGACCAACAACATTCAATTGCTGATTACGCGCGCGCTCAGCCCCGCAAAAATCACCAGCATGGAGCTGAACCAGGAAACGAACAAAGCCAGCGTTTACCTTGCTCCTGACCAGGTTTCTCTGGCCATCGGCAAGGGCGGATTGAACATTAAACTCGCCAGCCGCCTGACCGACTACACCATTGATGTGTTCCGCGACTCCAACGACGAGAACTACGACGTGGATTTGGAGGAATTCACCGATGAAATTGATGCATGGATTATTGACGAACTCAAGGCCATCGGATGCGATACGGCCCGCAGTGTTTTGTCGCTTGCTCCGGAAGAATTGGTGCGCCGCACCGACCTGGAAGAAGAGACCGTCAAGGAAATCTTGCGCATTCTCAGCGCCGAGTTCGACGACGAACCCTGAGAAATTGATAACTTTGTCAACCTTTTATGCCCGAAATCAAGACCATTCGGCTCGCTGAAGCAGCCAAAGAGTTTAATGTGGCCACGGCCACCATCGTCGAACACCTGAAGAAAAGCGGGTACGACGTGGAGAACCGTCCGACCACGAAGCTCTCGGAAGATATGTACGGCGTCCTGCTCAAAGCCTTCCACAAAGACAAGGGGGTGCGCGAGCAAGCCGACCAGATCTCCATTGGCACCCGCAAGCGGGAAGAAGTGGCCTTGGATGAACGGCAAGCGCATGTCCCGCACAAACGGGAGGAACAGAAGGAGGATGTCCTGATCCAAAGCCGGCTGGTAGGGGGTTCAGTAGGGAATGCGGGAGTAACAACTGCCCCGCCCAAAACCGAAGAAGCCCCGGCGCCAAAGAAGGAAGCCAAAGTGGAAGCTCCGGAGCCTCCTGAGGCAGCAACTCCGGCACCTGTTGCAGAAACTGCTCCGGCGGAGCCCGCTCCCGCTGTGGAGGCGGCCCCCGCCAAGGCCAGTTTGGCCGGACCCAAAGTGGTTGGCAAGGTGGATCTGGATGCCGGCAAAAAGAAGCCCAAAGCAGCTGCAGCCAAAGCGGAAAAAGCAGCAGCCCCGGCTGTTGCTGCTGAGTCGGAAGTTGAAATCCCGAAACAGGCAGAACCGGTTGCTGAAAGCCAACCCGCAGCTGAAGTGAAGGAGTTGGCCGCTGAACCGGGTGCAGAAACGGTGCGTCAGCTGGAAACGCCAAAAGACGACAGCGACATCATTCGTCCGGAGAAAGTAACGCTTGATGGCCCCCGTATTGTCGGTAAAATAGAATTGCCTGTTGATCGCCCGCGCGAGTCCATGGAGCAGAAGCGCAAGCGCAAGCGTATTCAGCGCACGGATAAGCCGGCCGGCGGCGGTCAGCAGCCCGGAACAGGCGCTCGACCCGCTGGTGGTCAAGGGGGGGGCGCAGCCCGTCCCGGAACGGCGCGACCGGGTACCGGTGGCGCAGGGGGTGCCGGAGCTCGTCCGGGGGGTGGGGGTGCTGCCCGTCCGGGAACTCCTCCCGGCCGCAAAACCGGCAAGCCGGGCGAAGCGGTCAGCGAAAAGGAGATCCGCGAGAAGATCAAAAAGACCATGATTCAGTTGGGGGGGGGTGCCAAAGGGAAAAGCACCCGTTCCAAGCTGCGAAAGGCCAAGCGCGATGACCATGCGGTCCGCGCGGACGAAGCTGCATCGTCGCAGGACGAAAGCGTGCTGCAGGTAACGGAGTTCATTTCCGTAGCCGAATTGGCCAGTTTAATTGGTGTTTCCCCTACGCAGGTCATTTCAACCTGTATGGGACTGGGCATTTTTGTTTCCATCAATCAGCGTTTGGACGCCGAGGTGATTGAGCTCGTTTCTGACGAGTTTGGCTTTCAGGTAGAATTCATCGACGCTAACGCAGCAGGTGATGAAGACGCCGAAGAGGAGGATGACAGCCCGGAAGATTTAGAAAACCGCGCACCGATTGTTACCATTATGGGCCACGTGGACCACGGTAAAACGTCGTTGCTTGACTACATCCGCTCGGCCAATGTGGTTGCGGGCGAGAAAGGTGGAATTACGCAGCACATTGGGGCTTACGAAGTCACCACTGAATCCGGACAGCGCGTTGCTTTCCTGGATACGCCAGGTCACGAAGCCTTTACCGCTATGCGCGCCAGGGGTGCCAAAGTCACCGACATTGCCGTCATCATTGTGGCGGCAGACGATGCGGTTATGCCCCAGACCAAGGAAGCCATCAGCCACGCACAGGCAGCAGGTGTGCCCATGATTTTCGCCATCAACAAGATTGACAAGCCGGGCGCAAATCCGGAGAAAATCAAGGAGCAGTTGGCCGGGATGAACATTCTGGTCGAAGACTGGGGCGGTAAATTCCAGGTGCAAAACGTTTCGGCCAAAAGCGGGGAAGGCATCAGCGATTTGCTGGGCAAAATCCTGTTGGAATCGGAGTTGTTGGATTTGAAAGCCAATCCCAACAAGCAGGCCATGGGCTCTATCGTAGAAGCATCGCTGGACAAGGGCCGGGGTTACGTGTCCAATGTGATGGTTCAGGATGGCACGCTGAAGGTTGGCGACATGGTGGTGGCCGGATCGCATTACGGCAAGGTCAAGGCCATGTTCAACGAGCGCGGCAAACCTGTTACAGAAGCCGGACCGTCCACTCCCTTGCTTTTGTTAGGGCTCAACGGTGCACCGCAGGCCGGGGAGCGGTTCCGCGTGTATGAAGACGAGCAGGAAGCCAAGGAGATTGCTGGTCGCCGCGCGCAGATTCAGCGCGAACAGGGCATCCGGACCCAAAAACACCTTACTCTGGACGAGATCGGTCGCCGTTTGGCCCTGGGCTCCTTCAAAGAACTCAACATCATCATCCGCGGCGACGTGGACGGATCGGTCGAGGCCCTTACCGACTCCTTGCTCAAGCTTACCACTGAAGAAATTCAAGTCAATGTGGTCCACAAAGGTGTGGGCCAGATCACCGAATCAGACGTGTTGTTGGCTACCGCCTCCGATGCCATTATTCTGGGCTTCCAGGTAAGACCATCGCAGGCAGCGCGCAAATTGGCCGAGAAGGAGCAGGTGGAAATTCGCTTGTACTCCATCATCTACGACGCCATTGAGGAGATCCGCGCGGCCATGGAAGGCATGCTCGACGCCAAGATCGAAGAGAAGATCATTTGCAACGTCGAAGTTCGCGAGGTGTTCAAGATTACCAAAGTGGGCACCATTGCCGGTTGTTACGTCCTGGAAGGCAAAATGAACCGCCAGTCCAAAGTGCGTTTGATCCGCGATGGCATCGTGGTGTACAGCGGCACGTTGGCATCGCTAAAACGCTTCAAAGACGACGTCAAGGAAGTTTCTGCAGGCATGGAGTGCGGCATGAACATTGCCAATTACAACGACATTCGCGTCGGCGACATTATTGAGGGCTACGAAGAGTTCGAAGTCAAGCGCAAGCTCGGGTAGTCCCGCATGCGCGCATGCCCGGGTCCCTTCGGTGTAACGTAACCATTCGTTTCAAACCTGCCTGCAAAGCCGTGTTCAACGCGGTCCCCCTTCGCCCGTGAAGATTCTGCTGATCCAAACCGCGTTTCCCGGTGACGTCATTCTCGCAACAGCGTTTTTGGCCGATCTGGCGGAAGCGTTCCCGAATGCTGAACGGCACATGGTGGTGCGCAGGGGTTGCGAAGACATCCTGGCCGACAACCCGCGTTTGACGCGCGTTTGGAGCTGGGACAAGCGGGATGGGCGGTATAAGCAACTGCTGGCTTTGGCAAAGCAATTGCGCCGCGAAAAGTTTGACCGTGTGTACAATTTGCAGCGCTATGCCTCCTCTGGTTTTTTGACCTGGCGGACGGGCAGCCCATTTCGCGCGGGTTTCCGGCAGAATCCATGGTCCTGGACTTTTGACAAGCGGGTAGAGCACCGGATTCCGCACCCCCACCAAGGCAGTTTTTTGCATGAGGTGCAGCGCAATCGGCAGTTGTTGCACGACAACATTCCAGCACCGCGCCGGCCGGAGTTGTTTCTGGGTCCTGCTGAAATCGCCCGTGCGGAATCGCTGTTGGCTGCCCGCAAGGCCGTGGTTATTGCTCCCGCATCCAATTGGTTTACCAAGCAATGGCATGAAGAAGGTTGGGTCGGATTGCTGGCCTTGCTGCCTGCAGCGCTGACGGTGTTTTTAGTCGGGGGAAAGGAGGACGTCGCGCTCTGCGAGCGGCTGGCAAAAACCAGACCCGGGTCGGAAAACCTCGCCGGCGCCTTGCGCTTTCGCGAAACAGCGGCGCTGATGCAAAAAGCCATTCACGTATTCACAAACGACAGTGCACCCATGCACCTGGCCTCTGCTGTCAATGCTCCTGTGACGGCGATTTTTTGCAGCACGCGCCCCGAACTGGGCTTTGGACCGCTTTCTGATAAAAGCCGTGTTGTGTTCAGCGAGGCACCGTGTTGCTCCAAAGGCATTCACGGAGCAAACGCTTGTCCGGAAGGCCATTTTTCCTGTGCCCGAGCGCTGTTGCCCGAGCAGGTAATGGGCGACACTTTTGCACATCAGGCATCTTGAAACACCAATGCGGCGGCACATACCACAGGTATAGCGTATCTTTCTTTTCATACTGGTAATGAGAGCATTTCAGGTTTTAATGGCAGTTTTGGCAGGCTTGCTTTCAGGTATGCACGCGCGCGCCCAGTACTGTGTGGAGGGCCGCTATGGGGTAAACGACACCATTTTTACCCAGGCAGACGTCAGGCTTGATTTTGATCTGGAGTACGGCAGGGCGGTGGACTGGCTGGGGGATACGGTAGCGCTAAAGCTGGATGTTTACTACCCCAACCCCGCGCTGGATACAGCAGCCCTTCGCCCGGTTATTCTGTACCTGCACGGTGGCGGATTTCACGCGGGCTCAAAGTCAAACCAGAAAGGCAGGGAATGGGCCATTGATTTTGTTCGAAGGGGCTATGTTTTTGTAGCGGCTGATTACCGGTTGGGATGGCCGGCGGTCGATTCCTGTGCTGCCGATACTGCTTTGTACATGCGGGCCGTTTACCGGGCTACGCAAGACGTTCGCGCCGCGTATCGTTGGATGGTTGAATTCAGCGAATCCTGGGGCATAGACACCAACCAGATCGTGCTGCTTGGCACCAGTGCAGGCAGCGGAGCAGCCATGTTCGCTACCTATTCCGCAGAAGGTGATTTGGGTGCTTATTTAACGGAGGAGCTCGGCCCCCTGGACGGTTCGGGAAATGATTACCGCCATGCCATTAATCCCGTTGCTATCGTGACGAAGTCTGCAGCATTGGATAACCTGGCCGTGTTGAGTCGCAAAAACATACCAAAACTTATGTTTCATGGCACTTGCGACCTCACTGTGCCTTATACCAACGGAGCCATTTTTCATTGTTACGCCCCGGATAAGTTCATTGACATTTACGGCTCGGGAGACATCGCTGCTGAAATGGAGCGACTCGGGCAATGCTACACTTTGTACAAAAACGTTGGTCAGGGGCATGGAGCCGTTTCTGACGACACCGTAGTAGTTTATATGGCTGAATTCATGCAGTCACTTTTCTGCGATAATTGCGAGACCCGATTCTACGAGCGAATCAGCAAAACCGACGTCTGTGCTGACCGGTCTGGAAAACGCACTACCCTGGAGTTTATATTCCCCAATCCCAGCAATGGATCGTTTCAGATTGTTTTATCGGGTCCCCGCGACGAAGTGATTCCCATTGAATTGTACGATTCAGCTGGCCGCCTGTTGATTTTAGAGAACCGCGAGTTTCTGGCACCGGTGCAGCGTTGGTCCATCAACTGGGGTGGGTTTGACCCAGGGGTATATTTTCTCCGCGTTGGCAACAGCGAACGCTCAACGGTCAAGCCGCTGTTGATTCAGTCGCGGGGACCTGCGGGGTTGTAAGGCTTAGTCGGAACGGAGAGAACAGCCCCTTGAGCCGGTACATCAGAAGGGTCTTGCGGGTTTTTAGGGCTTGTTGAGCCGAGCGGTTGCTTCGGATTCGCGCCACATTCCCCAGAGGTAAAAGTAGCGGAGCAGCACACTGCTGCCCTCCAGCCCGCAAATGACCAGTCCGGTCCAGCCGTCCAGAATGCCGCCTTGCAGCAAATACTGCCGCCAAAAGCGAAAAGGCGGTTCCAGGAAAAATTGCACAAAGCCCGGTTTAACGCCCTTCGCAAAAGCGTCCTCTGCTTTCCAACGCGCGTAGCGTTTCCATTTTTCCAGGTAGGCTTCCATGTTGCGCGCCGTGTTGTGATGAAGCGCGTTCTGCAATTGACCGGCCTTGCCTTGCACGCGAATTTCGCTGTGCACATGTTTGTCTTCGTAGCGCAAGTCGCGGTGGAAAAGCCGAATGACGCGGTCGTTCTGCCAGCCGCTAAAGCGGACGCGTTTGCCTAAAAACCAATTCCGCCGCTTGACCCAAAAGGCTGTTTCACCCAAGGATTCCCGGTTGAGCAAAGCCGTTATCTCCCTTTGAAGGGCTTCGGATACTCTTTCATCGGCATCCACCAACAAAATCCATTCGTTTGCTGCCTGGGGAATGGCCCAGTTCTTTTGGCTGGCGCTGTATTGGTATTCCCGCTGGATCACCCGGTCGGCCAGCGATGCGGCCAGCGCCACACTTCCATCCGTGGAAAAAGAATCGACCACCAGAACTTCATCAGCAAAACGCACGGAATCCAGCACCTCGCGCAGGTTATGGACTTCGTTAAAGACCGGAACGATGGCGGTTAGGCGTCTTTTTGCCATGGGGTAGCGGAAGCGGGAACGCGTTTGGGTTTTTCCAGGTTGGTATCGGCTGCCTTGACGGCCGGTGCAACCGACCAGTAGCGCAGAAACAGGAGCGTGAAGAACAGGTAAATCGTCAGGCCGTATTGGGTCTCCAGTGTGGCTTCGGTGAGCATGGAGGGCAGCATGACCAGTTGAAGGGAAATGAAGAGCGTGTTGTGCAACATACCTGGAGCGAAAAAGGGTGCTGCCAAGGCCCACAACAGGGTGGCTAACCCGATAAGACCGGTACAGGCCGCTACCAGGACAAACTGGTTGTGCGGCAAGGGGTTGTTTTCGACCAGACCGGGAAAGTGCTCCTGGTAAACAGCCTTAAGCGCTGGCTTGATGTTGCCTATGCCCACACCTGTCAGCGGATTTTCGGCCAACAGTTGCAGGCCTGCCTGGATGGAACCAATCCTTTTGGCATCAGATAAGTCCGGGTTCACTTCGCCGCTGAAATACTGCTCCAAATCATAGCGGGCATACGATATCCTGTTGCGAAGGGTGGGTACGTATTCCTGAGCGGCCCAACCGGCGGCTAAGGCTCCGACAATGACCAGCGTCCCGAGGGCGTATCGCCGGCGGTTGACCATGGCGTGGATGAGCAAGTACCCGACCACCAGGTAGGCGGCTAGCAAACCGCTTCGGACGGCCAGGATGTGCAAAAATCCCAGTAAAAAGAGGGCGGGAAGGAACCATAGCCAACGGCTTGGAAAGCGGCGGCCCGCCATTTGCAGCACGGCAGTTGGCACTTGTTCGGATGGCCGGGCAAGCCAGACGGAAACGGCCATACCAAAGGCAACCACCAGGCTGTACCGGATGTGGTTGAGGGGCGTGGGCATAACCATTCCCTGGATATAGGGCTGAGCAAATTCAGCGGGTTGAATGGCGTAGCGAAACAAAACAACCAGGACGCTCAAGGTGGTGATGCCCACAAACGCGGCCATGAGGTTTCGCAATGTTTTTGGGGAAAAGTCGGGGAGTGCGACGAAAGCGAAGGGCAGGATGGCGAAGGGCAGTTTTATGCGAACCTTGTCCAGCCAGAAGTCCTGATCCTGCGTACCTATCCCGCCAAACAAATACAGGAAGAACAATGCGGTGAGGCCGAGCAGGGCGGGATCGTGCAGAAAGCGTTTGATTTTTTGCCTCAGATCCAACTGCAGCAAGGCGAGCATAAACAGCCCGATGGTGCCCATGCTCATCAACAAATTGGAACTGACCAGCCCCACGAGCACAAAGCCCATGGCCAGAAGGGCGAGTGCAGTGGCTGAAAATGGTAAGGGCAATCGCAAGGGGAGAGAGGAGTTGCCTGGCCAGGCAGAAAGCCGGGTATAGGTGCCAGGGAATGGGGTTTGCCGGAAAGCTGCTGAATGAACGGCGGCCCTTCGCCCGATAAAGATAAGATTACCGGTAAACAGGCGCTGCCTGAACAGCGAGGAATGCCCGGGCGTCTTGCCTATATTTGCCCTCTTTGCTTTTGATCGCATTTGTTGGTCCCCTCACCTCCTGCTTTGGAAACGCCAGAAATCAGCCCCGAAGAAAAGATTCGCCGAGACGCCCTGTTCCAGCGCGAGTTCGTGCCCCATATGGATACGTTGTACAACTTTGGGTTTCACCTGACGTACAACGAGGTGGATGCGCAGGACTTAGTGCAGGAGACCCTTTTAAAAGCCTACCGGTTCATTCATTCTTACCAGGAAGGAACCAATGCGAAAGCCTGGCTGTTCAGAATCCTGAAGAACGCTTTCATCAACGAGTACCGGAAACGGGCGCGGCAACCCGATCCGATTGATTACGAGGAGGTTGTTCATTACCAGGACCGGGAAGATGCCAGTTACAGCGGCTATGTAGACCTGCGGCAGGAGATTTTTCAGGGATTGATGGGCGACGAAGTCACTATCGCGCTCAATCATCTGCCAGTGGACTTCCGAACTGTTGTGCTGCTGTGTGATATTGAGGGTTTTACGTATGAAGAGATTGCCAGTATAATGGATGTGCCGATTGGCACTGTGCGCTCCAGGTTGCACAGAGCCAGGAACATGCTCAAAGAGGAATTGAAGACGTACGCCGCCAGTCAGGGGTTTAAAGAAAACAGATGAGGGATGAGTAATGCCATGACTTCGCACGATTGCAACAAGGTTGTTCTCAAAATGTACCTGGCTTTGGACGGGGAATTGAGCACAACGGAGATGCAGGAATTTTTGTTTGAACTGGACCGTTGCTCCTGTTGTTTTAGAAGCTTCGAGCAGGAAAAGGCTTTCCGCACGTTTCTGGTCAACAAAATTGAACGGCGTTGCATGCCGGAAAACGCCCTGCAAAAGCTCCGTGATACCTTGGGCATGCCCAACATTGCGCGGATATAGCCTCGGCCAGTTAAGGGCGGGCATGCTTCTTTTGTCCGCTACCGCCCCAAACAGAATTTTTCAACAGCAAGATTATGTCCGACCAGCCCAAACCGGTGATGGCCCAGAAGGGCCCCTATAAATGGAAGTAGAAGCAGGCAAAACCTATGCTTGGTGTGCTTGTGGTCGAGCTGGGAAACAACCGTTTTGCGACGGTTCGCACCTCAATACCGGCTTTAAGCCGGTGCTGCAAACATTTGAGGCCGACCAGCGCGTAGCGTGGTGCGGTTGCCGCCAAAGCGCCAAGGGCTGCTTTTGCGATGGCACCCACAACCGGATTGAAGGTTAATAGGCCGCTGCGCTGCCCGGTCTTTGGGCAGTATCTGAAGCTTTATTGGAACACGTAGCGAATGCTCAGCGCCCCGCAGAGCAGGCAAACGCCGCTGGCCCCGGTGAAATTGATCTCCGGTTTGAAATCCAGGGCCAGGTTGAGCGGGATGGGTTGAAACGTGTATTCTGCGCCAATCATTCCATCAATGCCCACGGTGGTTTGCGTGCGATCCAACCCGGATTCCGTGTCCGTGTATTCCGAAAAGCCCACGTGGGCACCACCCCCATAGAACCAGTTAAACTCGCGGTGCCAGCCGATATCGCGGTGTTTGAGACCCAGCGCCGTGAGCTCGTAACCGCGCCGCCGGCTGGTAAAGTGCCCTTCGAGCGCCAGATCCCGGTTGAGGAAATACTTGCCGCTCAGGCCAAAACCCGAGCCCGCGCGCAAGCCAAATGCGCCCTGGTAGTCGGATTGGGCGAACAGCGAAGCGGTGCTAAACAACAAGGCTGCGGCAACGAGGAGGTGTTTCATGGGCTTGCGATTTGGGATATGTTTGGACGGGCATCTGCTGGGCAACAACGCCAAATTCGTGCCGAAAATTGGGCGTAACGCAGAATATGAAGATTTTAACACGCCTAAAAACAACAAGGCCCGACCGGTTAAGGTCGGGCCTTGTCTTAGAGAAAGGGTTAGGCGGGTAATAGCGGATTAGCGGGCAATCAGCAAGCGCTCGGTGCGGCTGCTTTCGCCGTTCAACACGTGCACCAGGTACATGCCGGAAGGCAAATTGGCAACATCCAGGCGAATGATTTCCTGGCCTTCGCCAGCCTGGTCCATGGCCACAACGCGGCCGGACAAATCGCGGAGCTCCACCTGGGTTTTGCCTGCTTCGCTGTTCAGCGTAACAAACACTTCGTGTGCTGCAGGGTTTGGATAGATTTCAGCAAGTGCTGGCAACATGGATTCGCTTTCGCGACCGACCATGGGGTAGATGGTATCGGCAGGGCTGTACTCGCTGATGCTGCCATCAGCACACATGACCCGGACGATCAATTCATGGCCCATGCCGGGGATCATGTTGAAGAATCGCTTGAAGTTGACCGTGCGGGTATGGCAGCGCCAGACAGAGCTACCTACTGGGCGGCCACACACTTCGTAGCGGATAGCACCGGGAACTTCTTCCCACGTAACAATAGGGGAAACTGGGGTTACAAAGTTGTAATCCGTGAAGGCTGGGGCTTCGCATGCACTGCGACAATCTGTTTGGACCACCACACCAAAGATGAAGGAATCACCGCCTGGATCACTTCCGCTGGGCATAGGAGAAGATACGGTCACATCAACAACGCTTGCGCTGCCGGGAACGGCGGGCAACACCAATTGTGCGATGGTCAGGTAGTCGCCCAGGTCAGAGGTGTTGATGGTGATGCTGTTGGTCACGCCACCTGCGGTAGCTTGAATGATGGCGTAGCGACCAACCCGGTCAATTTCGGAGATAGGCACAACCAGGGTGACATCGCGCGGGGCATCGGCCGTGGCAATCGGGTAACTGTGGTTCCAGTCGTCGCGGAACAGGTAGGTGTTGGCAAAGTGGCCAACGGCTGCAGCTCCGTCTTCGTTGCGGAAGATGTAGGCCACCACAGACTGCGTGTTATCGGGATCATCCGTAGAAACAGTTATGTTGCTGGCAGGGGCCATGGTGTGGCGGAAAACGCGCACTGCTTCGGTACCTAAGCCGGTGGGGGGAACATCGGTGCCGCTAACATTAATCGGGCCTTCTGCATCGGAAGAAAAGGTGCAGTACTCGGGCAGCGAGGTGCCTTTGGCCACCACTTCAACCACGATCCGGTCAATGCTGGCCGGGTCGCTAATTGGGAGCGAAGTGCTTGGGTTGCCTTGCGCACCTGCGCCGATTACCTCAAGGCGCTGACCGCCATCGCACGCGAGGGAGAAATCTCCGTCGCAACGGCTGCTGATGCCTACACCAAAGATGAACGAATCACCGTGTGAACCACTGGTGGTTGGGTTGGGGCTGGTAACCTGTACATCTACCGAAGTGACATCGGCCGGAACACCGCTCAACAGCAGCTCAACGATGCGGAGCCTTTCGCCCAGATCAGAAATGGCCACAGTTTCACTTGCACTGACTCCTCCGGCACTGGCTGCCACGTAAGCGACACGGGTGTCGGCATCCAGATCGGTGATGGGAATGCGAACAGTGATGTCGCGGGCGGCGGAGGCGGGAGCGAGGGAGTAGGAAGCCGTCCAGTTTGCGCGGTAAATGTAATAGTTGGCGTATTCGCCGATGGAAGACTGCCCGGAGCCGTCTGCGCGGTACACATAAGCAACCACCGACCAGGTATTGGCCGGATCATCGGTTGCTACGGTGATTTGCGATGCCGGGGCCATGGTGCGGCGAAAAACTGTGGTCAGGTGCGAGCCCGTGCCAATTTGAATGAGGCTATTGCCTGTTTCGGCAGCGGCTGCTTCTGTATCGGACGAAAAAGTACAGAGGGTAGGCACGACAGCGCCCTTGCCCACTACTTCAACGACGATGCTGTCGGCGCTCAGTCCGTCCGGGATAGCCAGGTCATAGCTGGCCAGGTTGTGTATTCCAGCGCCGGCCAGGTCGTAATGACCGTTTCCGCAGCCGCTTTCCCAACCGGGCTGAGCCTGGAGGGAAGAAACACTGAGCAGGGTTAACAAATAGGCGACTCGGGTGGCAACCAGTCGCAGCGCAGGGGTAATCAACGTCATTCTTGCTTTCTAGGGGTAAACAATGAAAAAATCATTCCCGGAGGGAGCCAGGCCCTGGACACACCGTTTTTGTGGGCGTGTTTTTTGGAGGGACGAACTCGCCTTTCAGCGATAACAAACCAGGAGTGATGGTCGCCAGGAGGGGCGAATGGCGCGCGGATGAATAGAAAGCGCTGCCGGATTGCGATTATGAAGGTAGGGAGCGTTGCCGCAGAAACGAAGCTTTTGCTCCCGGACCTTCGACATATTTTTGACTGCCATGTCCACTTATGACCTTGTGTGACAGGCATTTAGGAAGTACTATTTTGGTATTTTGAAAAACTTTAAAGCCAACAAACACAATAGTTTTTACGGAATTTGTGACATGTTTTGTATCCGATGTTCTTTACATTCGGCAATGGGCACGCGGAATGGCACAGAAACATGGCAGAAAGGTTACCAGCGTATCTTAGGCTACTTTAAAGGGCGTTTTTGACGCTTGTTTCGCCCTGCCAGACCGAAAACTTGGGATAATTTCGCCAAAAAATTTCTCAGTTTTTTTTCAGTGTTGCGCTAAAGAAATTTTCTTCTCATTCGCCCATTCAGGTCATTTTAGCGCCTGTAACCCACGAAAACCATGTACGACAGCCTACGCCAACGCCTTCAAAGCGAACTCAAGGACATTGAATCCGCAGGTTTATTCAAAAAAGAGCGGATCATCAGTTCGCCGCAAGGCGCGGAGATCACCCTTGCTGACGGCAGCAAGGTCATCAATTTTTGCGCGAACAATTACCTGGGCCTGTCTTCGCATCCGCAGGTGGTTGAAGCGGCCAAAGCAGCCATTGACCATCGGGGATACGGACTTTCATCGGTTCGATTCATTTGCGGCACGCAGGACATCCACAAGGAGTTGGAACAGAAGATTGCTGCGTTTTTGGGCACGGAAGACACCATTCTTTACGCGGCTGCTTTTGATGCCAATGGCGGTGTTTTTGAGCCTCTCTTTGGTCCGGAAGACGCCATCATTTCTGATGCGTTGAACCACGCTTCCATCATTGACGGGGTTCGGTTGTGCAAAGCGGTTCGCTACCGCTACGAGCACAATGACATGGCCGATCTGGAAACGCAGCTCCAGGCTGCACAAGCCCAGCGCAACCGGGTTATTGTAACGGATGGGGTGTTCTCCATGGACGGCACGGTGGCCCAGTTGGACAAAATCTGCGATTTGGCTGACCGCTATGACGCCATTGTCATGGTGGACGAATGCCACGCCTCCGGGTTTATGGGAAAAACCGGCCGGGGTACCCACGAATACCGCGGAGTCATGGGCAGAATAGACATCATCACCGGCACCTTAGGCAAGGCTCTGGGCGGCGCATCCGGTGGTTTTACCAGCGGCCGGCGCGAAATTGTGGAATTGCTTCGCCAGCGTTCGCGGCCTTACCTGTTCAGCAATACCGTTGCTCCTTCTATTGTCGGGGCTTCGATTGCCGTGTTTGACCTCCTGAGCCAAACCACCGAATTGCGCGACAGGTTGGAAGACAATACCCGTTACTTCCGGGAGCAGATTGCAGCGGCGGGCTTTGACATCAAACCAGGGGAACACGCCATTGTACCCATCATGCTCTACGATGCCCGGCTCAGCCAGAACATGGCCGAACGCCTGCTGGCCGAAGGCATTTACGTCATTGGTTTTTACTACCCGGTGGTGCCCAAAGGCCAGGCCAGAATCCGCGTACAAATCTCTGCAGCGCACACCCGGGAGCACCTGGACCGCGCCATCGCCGGCTTTATCAAAGTGGGGCGGGAGTTGGACGTGCTCAAAACAGCCTGAAGGATACCAGCCGAGGCGTCAGAAAAAAAAGGGCGGCGGCAAGCGTAAAGCCGATGCCACGCCCGCGCCCACGCTCCGCTCCGCCCGCGCTCCGGCAAATCAAGGCCGATACAATTGTTCCAGCAACCAAGGGCGAAACGCTCCCGGCTACTCTTCAAGGTCAATCCACCAGAACGATGCGACCCGCGCCGACGCCGTTTAGCCGGACTGCATAAGTGCCGGTAGGCCAGTTTTGCACGGAAACGCTTATGCGCGAACCCTGTGTAGTGGTTTGAAAAACGGCCCTTCCCCCGATGTCAAAAATCTGGAGCAACTGGCCGGAAGCAGCGGGATCCAGCTCCAGGTACACCAGGTCATTGGCCGGGTTGGGGAAAATGCGGCGAACGCCAGCTTCCGGTGCGGCGGCCAAACCCGTAGGCAAGGCGCAGAACGCCGGATCGGGAAGCAATTCCAAAAAACCTAAAGGCGTCAGTTCGCGACCGTCAAAGGCCGGATAATCTTTGGAATAGCGCAAAAAGCGGAAGAGTTGGTTAGCACCAGGCGGCACCACCGTGCCCTGATCCACCGGATTTCCGCCTTGCATAGGGTTGACGTATTCCCAGACAATTTCTTCATCAGGGGTCAATTCAAAGGCATAGCCCTGGCGACCCGAGGCAATTAACGTGTTGCCATTGGGCAGCAATTGCACGCTGCTAAGCCCGGAAGAGTACATGTCCTGGGGCACCGGGCGCTGGTACGTCCAGTCAAAACCGGAAGGTCCCCAGGTGCTTCCGGCTATTGGATATTCCCATTCGTAGGTGTCGAAATTGGCGACCAGCAAATGCGCAGTGGAGTAATCGGGCCCTACCTGGTTGTTGAAGACCACTATTTTGTTGTAGTCCGGACTGGCACTGGTCAATTCCTGATCGGCCCAGTGCGCATCGTGGTTGAAGAAGAGTTTCTGATCCCCTGGGCCGCCCTGACCATAGGCAGCAGGATTTCCCCAGCGGAAAAGCAAATCGCCCCCGCTGCCGGCAAGACCGCCGGTGGTTCCACTGGCCTCTGCTGTGGTGGTGCTGTGGTCTATGATCCAGATTTCGTTGTAGTGCGGGACGGACAGCAAAATTTGGTCCAGGTCTGCGTTGTAGTCAATGCTGTTGGCGTGATGCCAGTCGGCAATACCGCCTTGTGTATCGTAATTGACATCGATGCGCTCAGGGCGGTTGCCCACCACATCGAAGTTGGGTGCCGAAGCGTTAAAATCCTGCACCAGGTGGTCCCAGGCGCGCCATTCCCAGACAATTGATGCACCCCCTGCCCCATCCGGCTCTATTTCAATGACCTTGTCCGGCCAAAGATTGGTTTCGGTGAGCAATGCCGGATTGCGGCCAGCGGCAACCGCGTCGGCACTGTCAATGACTTCCCAGGCAATGGCCAAAACGTTGCCATTAGGCATTACGGCCATGTCGTGGTGCAGGCGGAACTGGGCATCATTGTACACGAATTGCCAGATCAGGTTATTGTCCCAGTCGCGGCGCTCAATGAGCTCCCCGCCGCCACCAGCGTGAAAAGTCGGGTTGGACGCCGCATTTCTGCCTTTGCAGACCACGATATCGCCGTTGGGCATCAGCTTAATGCCGTTTCCTGGTTTGTACACAGCATCGTCCCATCGGTGCACGATTTGCCCGCAATTGTCCAACAGGTAGGCATTGCCCTGGTTGTGGGGGAAATGCAAGTTGTAGCCCGGCATTGCCTTTTCATGATCAAACGAAAGCAACCCAACGGTGCGGGTCTGGCCGAGTGCCAGATTTCCGGCCAAGATGGCCAGGGAGAGAAGCAGTGTACACTTTTTCATGGTCAGGAGGGAATAAGCGTTCGGCCTTAGCGATCCGATTTGATCAGCGTTGTGCGTCCAATCAAGTGTTGGTTGGGGTCAAAAAGCAACAGCACATAAAGCCCCAAAGGCCAGCTTTCGGTGGAAATGGGTCCCGCGCCATCAGGCAACAATTGGTCGTAAACCAGCCTGCCCGTTGCGTCAACAGCGCGCAACCGAAAGTTAAGGCCCACAGCGGTGTTTATCCAAAGCTCGTCCTGAAAAGGATTGGGGTGGATAAAATCTTTCTGAACGGCTGTTACGGGGTCCAAACCCGTATTCAGAATGACGCATTCCGGTTCTGCGGCTTCAATTTGAACGGTGGCACCTGGCAGGAGCGTTCTTCCGGAAAGGCCAGGATGGGAAGGCGAATAGCGGGGCAAGCGGAACAGCTGGTTGTTGGTCGGCACCGATCCTTGCGCCACAGGGCCACCCGCATTAACCGGACAAACGTAACGCCATACCAGGCTGCCCTCTGGCGTGACTTCCCAGGCATCTCCCGAAGCACCGGCGCAGAGCAGGGTATTGCCATTGCGTTGGCGCTGGGCGCCCGAAAGGTTTTTGGAATTCAGTGAACCGGGCGGATCCGCTACAAAGGTCCAGGCTGCAGCTGCCGGGCCGTAAGGAGCGCTCGGGGCCAGCAAATAACTGCCATCGCTTGCAAGCGGCGGCGAAAACTCTTCGACCGAACTAAAAGCACCTTCAGGGCGGCCTTTGCCGTTGTTGAACACGGTTATGTTGCCCTGGCCGGGATAGCCTTCCGGCACCCAGGCGGCGTCGTGTTGCTGGTAGAAAACCTGGTCGGCGGCTGTACCGCGACCATAGGCTTGCGGGTTGCCCCAGCGGTAGAGCAGGTCGCCGCCCATTCCGCTGTTGCCACCGGTACTGCCGGCCGCTTCTGCCCGGGTAGTGCTGTGGTCCAAAATCCAGACTTCATGAAAATTGCGCACACTGATCAGAATTTGGTCCAATCCGGCGTGGTAATCCACGCTGTTGGCATGGGTCCAGTCGCGCAGCGTAGCCAGACCCTCATCGAGCAGGTAGTTGATGTCCACCCGCTCGGGGTGATCAGCCGGATTGCCGAAATTGGGTTTGAGCGGGTCCTGGTCCTGGATCAGGTGATCCCACAACCGCCAGCTCCAGACAAACTCCGCACTGGTGGGTCCGGTAGGGCGCAGTTCCACGATTTTTTCTGACCACAACTCATCGGGCACTGTTTCCGGCCTGCGGCCAAGTGCAATAGCCTCGGCAGCGCTGTGCTTTTCCCACGCCAGCACCAGAACATTGCCGTTGGGCAACGGTTGGACATCGTGGTGTTGGTGGCCGGTATCGCTGGAATAGAGAAACGTCCACACGTTGAGCCCATCCCACAGAATGCGGTCAACCCGGCCACCGGAGCCGCCGGCGTCAAACGTGTTGGACACCTTGGAGGGTCGCAGCAGGCTGCCGTCGTCTAGCAGGTAAGCCGACAGAGCCGGCGGTGCATCGGCCGTCCAGCGGTGCACTTCGCGGCCGCAATTGTCGATAAGCCAGGTGTCATCGCTCACTGCCGGCGCCATGAGCAGGTAGCCCGTGTCGGCATTGTTCTGGTAAAACAAGGTGCCTACGGTGTTTTGCCCCAATGCCCAGGTGCCGCTGAGACTGCAAGCGAAAAACGCCAATGCGCGAACAACCATAGTTTTTATTATGTAATAGCGCGCGGCGTTGGTGGAAGTGTTCATGAGTTTGCGACGGGGTACTGGCGGGGAAGGGCCCGATCCTCCTGGGCTCCATGCCCTACTGCTCTACCAAAATACGCCGATACCCGTCATGGACAAAGGGTGGTAGAGCGGATCCTTCAGCAGATGCAGCTCCGCAAGACCTTGTTGCCCCGAACGTCCAAGCCCGCGCTGCAAGGTTAGCCCTCAGCGCGTCAACAGCACATAATCCCGGATCACCTGGCGCACAAAACGATCCTGATCGCGCGGCACTGCCGGCAGCGCCAATTCTTGCCCAAGTTTGGTGCTGAGCTGGTCTAACAGGGCGAGGTTTGCCGGGTTGGGAAGTCTTTGCACGCGGTCTAAAACTTCCATGGCCAGCAGCATTTCTTCTTCCGTAAAACGCCCGGCCCGGCTGTACACGGCAGACTCCACCGTTGCTTCGTGCATGCGCAGCAGCGTTGGCAAAGCCACGTGTTGCACCGGGCGAATCCGAATCACGATTGTGTCCGCCAACAAATCACCGATGCGCTGCGCATTGGGCGTAGTGCCGATCATCAGGCTTCCCAAAGCCCCAAGGCTGCCCCAAATGTCCAAAAGCCGAAACATCCAGCGCATCACAAAATCGCCCGGCCGCGGCTCAACGCCGCTCAGTTTCACCACTTTGAGGCCCATCAGGCGTTTGCCCAGCGTCTGACCATCCAGCATAATCTCCAGCACCAGGCTGTAGGTCCAAAAAATGGCAATGACCAACACCATCATCAACAATTGCATCGGGCGGGAATCAAATCCACCAACTATTGCAAATAGTATAAATAAAAGAAACAGACCAAACCAAATGGTCGCCTGGTCCAGCAGAAAAGCCATGATGCGCTCGCGAAGCGAGGCCAGCTCGTAGCGGATGACCACTTGTTGCGGCGTATGGATGTCGGCAGTTTTCAGCGCGGGGTTGGTTGGGGCAATTTCGGGCGAAAGGAGACGGGCACACCGCGCAAGGTTGCTGCGGGAACGAGGGCCCTTCGCCCGCAAAATAAGGCCCTGCGCGCGAAAGCGGCGGCTTTTTGAGAAGCGGGGTTCAAGGCGCAGGAGAAGAAACTTATCTTTAGCAAAATCCGGGCAACCCAGCAGAACCAGGCCTTGCCAGCGGATATCCAGCCCATGCGCGAAAGCGAATTTATCCGCCAGAACCAGGCCAAATGGACGGAATTTGAGGCGCTGTTCAACAGCCCAAAACCGGAGCCGCGGCGGCTGACCGATTTGTACGTGCAGATTACCGAAGATCTGGCCTACGCGCAAACCTTTTACCCCAATCGCTCGGTTCGGGCATACCTGAATCAGCTCTCCCAGCGCATTTTTCAGCGCGTTTACCGCAACCGCCACCAAACCTGGGCGGGCATCCGCAATTTTTGGACGTTGGAATTGCCCCGGGAACTTTGGGCGGCCCGAGTGGATCTGTTGCTTTCGTTTATGGTCTTTGTGGGCGCCCTGTGCATTGGCTTGTTGTCCAGCGTGCAGGACCCCGGTTTTGCCGAATTGATTCTGGGGGCTGATTACGTGAGCATGACCCGCGAAAACATTGAGGCCGGTGACCCGATGAAGGTTTACAAAGACAGCAGACCTTTTGATATGTTTCTGCGAATTTTGCTCAACAACCTGCTGGTGGATGTTCTCACGTTTGTTTCGGGGATGTTGTTTGCCATCGGCACCTTGTTTGTGGTTTTGTACAACGGTATCATGGTGGGTTCTTTTCAATACTTTTTTGTAGAGTATGATTTGTTCCGCCAGTCAGCGCTGACCATTTGGCAACACGGCACGCTGGAAATCAGCGCCATGGTTTTGGCCGGAGCGGCTGGGTTAACCATGGGCCGCGGCATAGCGTTTCCAGGCACCTTCACCCGCATGCAGGCCTTTCGGCTTTCGGCTGTGCGCGGGTTGCGGATCATGGCCCCCGTGGTGCTGATGACCCTGGTGGCTGCTTTCCTGGAAAGTTGGATCACGCGACAGACCGCGCTTCCCGATGCGCTCAGGCTTCTGGCAATTTTAGGCTGGCTGACGCTGGTACTGGGCTATCTGGTGTGGTATCCCTACCGTTTGGCCAGAAGCGGCCGGTTGGCGGACACCCTGCCAGCGTCGCTTCCCGCGCGGCAAAGTCTTCCCTTTTCCCTCAGCCGGCTGCGCAGTTCCGGCGAATTGTTTGCACTGGCGTTTTCGCATTACAGTGGCTTCTACAAAGCGGTGTTGCGCGGTGTTTTGTTTGGGGCCCTGGGCTTGGGGGTATTGGCTGCGCTTTTTATAGATCGATTGCCCACGCACAATTTGTTTTTGACCGAAGCCTTCACCACCGACAGTCCCTTTCGATTTCTGTTTCGCGCCGGGTATTACTTGCGGTTAACCGCCCAATTTGGAGCATACCACGCGGCTCCGTGGTTGGCGCCCATCAACCTGTTGGGCTTCTTTTTGCTGACCTTGTTGGTCTTGAAGCTGTTTGGTGCGTATCCCGGCATTCCGGCCCGCATGGCGGCTTCCACGCAAGAAAACGCTGGCCGCGGCACACCGCGCTGGCTGGGGATTTTGGCTCCTCTGGCGGCTGCACAGCTGCCTTTGTTTCTGCCCGGCTTTTGGGGCCCCTTCGCATTTGGCCTGTGCTTTCCGATTTGCATGCTCTGGGCCTGCTCCGCTTGGTGGGAGCGCAGTCTGCCCTGGACTTCGCTGCTGCGCGCTGTTCAGTTAATCCGCGTTGATCTTGCCACCCTGGCGGGCGGTTTTGGGTCCATGGTGCTGCTCAGCGTTGTGGGCATGGCGTTGGTCAATTCTCCGGTGTCGGGTTTTTTCCTGGACATCCTGCATGCCAACCTGCCCTTTCAAGAGCAAGTGCTTCGGCGGGTCCCTGCATTCATGTTGGTGTTTCAAACGTATGCGGCAGCCTTTTTGCTCCTGCCCCTGAACCTGGCCGTGCTGGTCGGCTACTACTTTCATGCGCTGGAACTTAGCGAGAGCCAGGGGTTAAAGGCGCGGGTCGAAGGGTTTGGTCAATCGCGTAACCGCTGGACCTGATCATGAGCACCTGTACCAGATATTATGTTATGTTTGGGCTGCTGCTCGCGTTTTGCCTGAGCGGGTTGGCCGGCTGGAGCCAGGCCTCCGACAGCGCAACAACCTTGCGTCGGTTGGAGGAATCAGCCTGGCGGGAAGCCACCGATGACCTGAATTACACCGATCAGGCACCGGAAGAGCAGGCCCCCAGCCAACAATCCGCCAATGCCGTGGCCCCTTGGGTTGGGGACTTGTTGGTGGTGTTGGGCTACTCGCTGCTCGGCGGCTTGCTGATCCTGCTGCTGTGGCTGGTGTACCGGCGCCTTTCGCCCGCGCCAAATCCGGTAAAAGTTCAGGTGGGAGCCTTGCTTGATCCCGATGATCCCCGGCGTTTGTTAGACAGCGACCTGGAGGCGCAACTGCACCTGGCCTGGCGCGAAGAGCGCTACCGCGATGTTATTCGCTTCCAGTTTTTAACCGTCATGCGCGCCCTGAGCCAAAGCGGTCACATCGCCTGGCGGCCCGAAAAAACCAACCGCGACTACGCGCTGGAGCTGGGTGCGCAAGCCGGGTTGCGCGTGAATTTCCGGCGGCTAAGTGGTGTTTTTGAATGGTCGCGCTACGGGGATGCCGCCGTTAGCCGGCAGGATGCCGAGCAATGGAGTCCTGAGTTCAACGCGTTTCTTGAAAGACTCGGGCAACCGGCTTCCCGATTTTCTTCAACCAACCCAACGCAGCAACCTTGAGCGGCCTGAGTTCCATGCAAAGGCTGCTTCTTATTGGCGGAGCTGTTCTGCTGATTGCCGCGCTCGTCATTGGGTTGCGCGGCTCGGGAAAAAACTGGAGCTGGTATTTGAGTTATGCGCACGAAGACAACAATCCATATGGTATGTCCGTGCTCTATGACCTGCTTCCAGCCTACAATGCCGGCGAGCGGCGCATGGTCACGCAAGCACCGGCCGAACTGGATTTGCGCGCGTATTCGGGCACTTTTTTTTCAATCGGACACAACGCTGGCCTGAGCCGCGAAGATATGGACAGCCTGGCGGCCTGGGCCGCGCTGGGCAATACTGTTTTTTTGGCGCACGAAACGCTACCGGAGTATTTACCGGGCATGGACACCAGTCAAGTGCCGTTCTCTATGGGCAGCGTGCAGGCCCCTCTTGCCGACAGCAGCACTGCATCCAGCGCAAGCCCGGACAGCATCACAGCCCACAGCAACAACTGGGACAGCATCAAAGCCCACAACGAGCAACCTTCTGGCGAAGACAGCTTGACGGACCCGTTTTACTTGGTAGAACCTATCCAGGAACAACCCGACTGGCACTTGGAAGAAGAGCTGCTCGCGCTGCGGTTGAATTTTTCCCAGCCACCGTTTAAAACAACAGAAGACCACAAACTGGTTTTCCGGGTGTACAACAAAGACCAGCCTTTTTTGTGGTCGCTGATTCAGCCGGACAGTCTGCGCGTTGTGTTCCCTCAAGTCCGAGCGCTGGGTTTAGCCGAAGGTCGGGCAGCGGACCAGCAAAAAATCCAGGGGGCTAATCTGGTGGAATTGCCAGTTGGCCGCGGGCGAATCCTGCTCTTTACCACACCCATGGCGCTCTCCAATTTTTACCTTGTGCAGCCTGACGGTCGCGATTATGCGGAGCGGGTACTCTCCCACCTCGCTCCCGGCGACTTGCTTTGGGATGCCGGAACCCGCAAAACCACGACGCCATACCAACCCGCTGAAAGCCCGCTCCGTTTTGTGTTGAACCACCCCGCGCTGCGCATGGCCTGGTACCTGTTGTTGCTTATTCCGCTGTTGTATTTAGTGTTCCGCAGCCGCAGGAGGCAGGCGGCAATTCCCCTGTTGAACCCCAAAACCAACCAGAGCCTGGAGTACCTCAACACCGTGGCCAAGTTGTACTACCAGCAGCGCAGCGACCACCGCGCCATCGGCGAGATGATGCGGGAACAATTTATGGGCTTTCTTCGCGAGCGTTTTCACTTGCGGCAGCCGGGTCTGACCGAAGAAACTGCGCTGCGGCTGAGCAGCCTGAGCGGACTGGATGCCGAATCGGTGCGATCGCTGTTCAGCCGGCTGCGCGAACTGGATGCAGGCTATGAGTTTCAAGACTATTCCCTGCTTCGTCTGCACCGTGAATTGCAACAGTTTTACCAAAAATGTACCTGACCCATGATGGATGATCAAGATCCTTCCGAGCTGCAACCCGAACCTTCGGCGAGGCACGCCGATCCTTCCGAGCTGCAACCCGCTCGCGAGGCCCAGAAAGGCCCTTCGCAGGATGCCCTTGACCGCTTTGGCCAAAACCTGGACCGCGTGCGCGATCAGATTAACCAGGTAGTGCTCGGGCAGCAACAAGTGCTGGAACACATGCTCACCGGCTTGCTGTGCGGCGGGCATGTGTTGGTGGAAGGGGTGCCGGGCATTGCCAAAACCCTGATGGCCAAATTGCTCTCGCGTAGCCTGCAACTGGACTATTCGCGCATTCAGTTTACACCTGACCTGATGCCGTCAGATGTGATCGGAACGTCCGTTTACGACCTGGCGCAGAGCCGTTTCCAGTTTCAGCGAGGCCCTGTTTTTGCGCAAGTGGTGTTGATTGACGAGATCAACCGGGCACCGGCAAAGACGCAGTCTGCACTGTTTGAAGTCATGGAAGAGCGCCAGATCACCTACGACGGGGTGACCTATCCCTTTGCGCCGCCCTTTTTTGTGGTGGCCACCCAGAATCCGATTGAGCAGGAGGGCACCTACCGGCTGCCCGAAGCACAACTGGATCGCTTTTTGTTCCGCGTGCGCATGGGTTACCCATCGGTGGAAGAGGAGCAGCAGTTGCTGCGGCGTTTTCGCGACAATTACGCCGGTTTGCGCGGCGAGCAAGCGGAGCCTGTCTTGAGCGCACAACAAATTCTGGAAGGACAGGCGCTGGCCGAGCAGGTGCACATCACCGATTCGCTCTGTGATTATGTGGCGGCCATTGTTGCCGCCACCCGCAACAATCCGGGCATTTACCTGGGGGCATCGCCGCGCGCGTCGCTGGCTTTGTTGCGCGCTTCCAAAACCTTTGCTATGATTGGAGGACGCTCGTTCGTGGCCCCCGAAGACATTCAGGCCATGGCCTATCCGGTGCTCAACCACCGCATCATGCTCACGAGCGATCGCGAGTTGGAAGGGGTTGAACCCGAGCACGTCATTCGCGAGATTCTGGAAACGCTTGAAGTGCCGCGATGAGCGAAGCCGCCAGTACCAGAAGAGGCGCTGGCCTGGCTGCGTTCCGCGCAGGCTGGGCTGCTGTGTACCTGCGCAACCGCTTGTTTTACGGGCTGGGCGTGCTGGTGGTGTTGTATGCGGTTTCGTTTGCCTGGCTTCCGCTGATGGTGGTGGCGCACGTGTCGCTCGCGGGGTTGTGTGGGTTTCTCATTTTGGATTTAGCGTTGCTGTTTGGGGGGGTGAAGCCTTGCACGGTGCAGCGCGAGGTTCCGCGCCTGCTGTCGCTCGGAGAGGACAATGCCCTTCGCCTGACGCTGCAAAACAACACCCGCAGGGCCTGGCGTTTTCAACTGATTGACGAGCTGCCGTACCAGTTGCAGGTGCGCAATTTTTTAAGGGAAGGGCTGTTGGAACCCGGGGCTACGGTAGCACTGGGTTACCCCATCAAGCCGCTGCGGCGCGGGGTTTACCGCTTTGGGCAGTTGCACGTTTTTCTGCGCACGGCCATTGGGCTGGCCGAACGGCGCGTGTCTTCGGGCATCGCACAGGAAGTGCTCGTTTATCCGTCTGTGCTTCAGATGAAGCGTTTTGAATTGCTGGCGCTGGCCAACGTGAGCCGGGGGCAAGGCTTGCGAAAAATTCGCCGCATCGGGCACAGCTATGAATTCGAACAGATAAAAACATATGTTGCCGGAGACGACCGCCGCGCCATCAACTGGAAGGCTACCAGCAAGCGCAGCAGCCTGATGGTTAATCAGTATGAAGACGAGCGCAGCCAGCAGATTTACTGCGCTATTGATACGGGCCGTTCCATGAAATTGCCTTTTGCGGGCATGAGCCTCATGGATTATGCGGTCAATGCCAGTTTAGTGTTGAGCAATGTGGCGTTGCGCAAACACGATCGGGCAGGCTTGGTTTGCTTTGACAAAACGGTGCACACGGCGGTGTTAGCCGAGCGAAAGCGCACGCAGTTGCCGCGTTTGCTGGAGGCTTTGTACCGCCTGGAGGAAAATGGCCTGGAAGCCGATTTCGATTTGTTTTACCGCGCGTTTGCGCGCCTCAATCCCGCGCGAAGCCTGTTGGTGCTGTTCAGCAATTTTGAGAGCGATTACGCCCTTCAACGGGCAATGCCCGTACTGCAGCGTTTGCAGCGGCGTCATGTGTTGCTGTTGGTCTTGTTTGAAAACACGGAGTTAACAGCGGCGGCCTCAGAGCCCGCTGAAGACATTTCCGGCATTTACCGGCGAACCATCGCCGCAGGCTTCCTGCACCAGAAAAAGCAAATGGCGTTGCGCGCCAGCCGCGCGGGCATTCAAACCATTTTAACCAAACCGGAGGAATTGACCATCCAGACCGTCAACAAGTACCTGGAGCTAAAAGCCCGGGGCATGATTTGAAGGTAGCTCCCTAAACCGTTGCCACGCCGTGCATTTTGCACAACCAGCCCAAGTGTCCGGTGTGGGTGGCTTCGTGGCGAATGGCGTGGTATAGCGCGATGCGCCGTGTTGGGAACATGGGCACACCGCTGGCTTCGCCCAGCGATTCGGGGTCAAGCTGGCGCACATGGTTCATGGCCAGCTCGTGGATGGCGGCAAAGTCGCTGCGCAGGGTTTCCAGATCGGGCCCGTCCTTGGCAGCCTCCGGGTTGGAGCCAATGCCAAATTGTGATAACCATCCGATGGGGGGAACCTCGCCTCCGGAAGCGCGAATGAGCAAAAAGGCCTCTGCCCAGGCCAGGTGGGCTTGTATCCAGTAGGCAGAATTTAAAGGTTTGCCATCATGCAACGGCCGCACCATCAACTGCTCGTCGCTCATTTTTTTCAGGTACCAGCGGGTTAAACCGCGGGTGTTGTGAAAAATGTCTGCGATGACTTGGGGCTCGGTAAGCATATGCGCGTTTTTAGAAGGACACTAACCCATCGGCCTTCAGTTGAAGGACATGATCCCGGTAGGTTTCCGACAAAGGTCGGTAAGTGAACCCGAATTCTTTGGTACAGCGGGTGCCGTCTACCGGTGCGGGAATGCCGATGGCACGGGTAACGAACTTCCAGGTGCGGCCAAGAAATGGAGCAGCGAGGTAAAGCAACGGTTTAGGCACCAGTTGCTTAGGCAGCGCAAATTTTCCGGGGAACTCCCGTTCTATGCGCTGGGCCATTTCCAGAAGATTGATGTTTTCAGAACAGCACAGGTAGCGGCCCTTGGCTTCCGGTCGGGTTCCTGCAAAAAGGTGGGTATTCGCCACATCGCGCACATCCACATGGCTCATGTACAGGGCAATGGTTCCGCCTTTGTATTTGCCTTTCAGGTTGTCCAACAACAAACCCATGCTCGCCCCGTCAACGCGCTTGCTGAGCGAAGGACCCAAAACAAAGCCCGGGTTAACCGTCACCAAGTCCCAGCTGGCCTGCTTGCTCCAGCAGCTCCAGGCCTCCTTCTCCGCCATCACTTTTGAATAGGCATAGGGTTCGTGCGTCAGGCTGCTGGACGTGTTCCAATCCACTTCCGTGAAGACGCCATTGGCAGTTTGGCGGATGTCTGCCGGGTCGCCGTAAACGCTGGCGATGCTGGAGGTCAACACCACCCGTTGCACGGTACCGCTTTTAGTAGCCGCATCCAACACGTTTCGCGTACCGCGGACAGCCGGGTCCACCAGGGTGCGCTGCGGGTCCTTGATTTTGCCAATGATAAACGGCGAGGCTGTATGGTAAACCACCGAGCATCCTTGAGCTGCCTGATCAAAACTGCCTTCTTTCAACAGATCAGCTTCGTGCAGCGTCAGCTTTCCGGGGAACTGGTCCGAAAGCCGAAGCAGGTGTTCCGTTTTGCTTTGGTCTTTCAGGCTTCGCACGCTGCCGCGAACGCTATAGCCCGCTTCCAGCAGATAGCGCACCAGCCAACTGGCAATGTAGCCGGCTGCGCCGGTAACCAGCACGGGTCTGTCTTTGGTCAGGTTCTTCATGAAGGCCAAAACAACAGAAATCTGCGTTTGGTTTATGGGTAGAACGCAGCGCAGGGTTTTGCAGGTCTGGCCAGGTCTGGTCGAACCGTTTTTCGTTCCTGCTGCAGCCTCCGTTCCTGGTGCAGCTTCTACCACCGTTGCTGCTGCAGGCTCCGTTCCTGCTGCCGCCCGCCGCTAAAACATCCTCAAGGGAGGACAACCAGCCTGCCCACGGAAACGCCGGCGGCGGATTGCTGCAACACCTGGTAAAGGCCGGGAGCCAAACCGTTCAGGTTGAGCTCGGTGCTGGAAGAGCCCGGTGCGGTTGCTGCGCGTTGGATCACCCTTCCCCCGGCATCAACGAGCTGAATGGTGGTTGCATGCGCCGCTGGCGTAGCCACCCATACGCGGTTTGATGCCGGATTGGGGAAAAGCGACAGTGCTTCGGGCGAGCTTGGACTCGTGATGCCCACGGGCCGGCCTTCGGGTGGGAAGAACAAAACGAGCATGTCATCCAGTGTGGAGCGCCACAACCCCCAGCTGTGGCCTTCGGGACGCTCTTGCCAAACATGCTCGGTGCCTTCCGCTTCTAAGACACCCACAAAATCGTTCATGTTGCCGACCAGGCTGCCTTCGTAGGTGCCCCAGGCCGCTGCAACGCGTAAATCCGGAGCTGGCGTGCTGGCGAGCCAGTCGTTGTATGTGTCGTAGGCGTTGGGCCAAAACGCACCGGAGTGCAGCCCGCAATTGCTGAACAAGTCGGGATAAGCCAGCGTAATAATGGCCGAAATGTTGCCGCCAAACGAAGCGCCGATGACGGCGCGGCGCAACGGAGAAGATACCGTATGGTATGTTTCGTCGATGTAGGGAATCAATTCCAAGCCAAAGAAATCGGCATAGGCGTTGCGCAAAGCGCCGGCGTATTCGTCATTGCGGTTGGTAGGCCGCACGAATACCCCGATGACAGGCTCAATCAGGCCGCTGTCCAAAAGATTGTCAAAGATGCGGGCGGCGTTGGCCAGGGCTACGTATTCATGGCCATCCTGAAAATAGGCTACCGGGTAACCCTCGGCGCGTTCTTCGTCGTAACCCGGCGGCAGGTAAATCTGAAGCGAATAAGTCTTGCCGGTTTCTGTGCTGGCAAGGGTTGTTGTGCTTACTGTTCCTGCTGGTACACCGGCATAGGTTTCAATTTCCCAGGGTTGAACGTATGCCGGCATGGCCAATTCCGAGTTGGGGCCAAAGCCGCCGGAAACCGTGTTGGGGTTTGCCGGGTCCAAAATCCATTCCGAACCGTTGCGCACCAATTTATAGTCCAGGCGTGCCTCGGGTTCAAATACCAGCGACCGATGCCAAAGGGTACTTGCAGAGGCTTGGGTTAAGCTGCTGCCCGCTGGGTTCCACCCATTGAAATCGCCGGCAACAGCCATGCTCGTGGCTGTACCGCGGTACAAAAAATGAGCGGTGTCGCCATCAATCCAGGGCACAGCGGGTAACTGCGCCCAAAAACTGTCAATGGCCGTTTCGCGCGCGGCCGGGCTGGGCAAACCGGCCAAATGGCTTAGAAAAGCATCCAGGGTTTGGGCGCTCCCGCGTGCATTGAGCCCGAGGGTTAAAACAAAAAGGACCAGCGCAGGGCGCCAGGTAGAAGTGAAGAGGTGTTGCATGGCATAGCGGGCAATTGACTGGCCCGTTAGCGCAAGTTACGCAATACGGAAAGGCATTGGGAACCCACCGGCCTCAGGCAGCTTCCGGTACGGCAGCGTCCAACCAGAAATTGTTGAACCCCAGGCCAACCTGAATGCGCATCAACCCGGATTGCACCAGGTCAAGAATAGCCAGCAACAAGAAAACGGCATGCACTTTTTCGCGTACCCCCTCAAAGGCTACCGCAAAATCCATACGGGGATGCGCCTTCAGGCGATCGAGCAATTCTTCTTTGCAGCTATCCACCGTAAAAGGATAGGGCACGACCTGGTGGGCCAGGGTTTCACGCCGTTCTTCCAGGCGGCCGAGCACGCGCTGAAACACGCGCATGAGCTTGTACAACGTCAGATCGCCTAAATCCGTATCCTGCTCTCCGGATTCGGCCATGCTGCGCAGTTCTTTGGCATCCAACCCGCGCGGATGCATGAGCCTCCGCTGCGTTTCCAGATCCTGCATTTGCTCCACCACTTCTTTGTAGCGCTTGTACTCCAGCAGCGCTTGCACCAAATCCTGGCGCGGGTCAATCTCGTTGCCCTGCTCGTCAATTTCCTTGCGCGGCAGCAACATTTTGGCCTTAATGCGCATCAGGGTAGCCGCCACCAAAATAAACTCCGACGCCAGATCAATGTTCAGCGCCTTC
Source organism: Bacteroidota bacterium (assembly GCA_016124275.1). Classification (GTDB taxonomy): domain Bacteria; phylum Bacteroidota; class Bacteroidia; order Chitinophagales; family BACL12; genus WGOA01. The sequence continues at coordinate 33,668 of WGOA01000051.1, read as the reverse complement.
ATTTCATGCAGGTACCCCAGGAAATCGCTGGTGATGCGGGCAATTGGGATGTCGTAGATATCCAGTTCGTCCCGTTCAATAAAAAACAACAGCAGGTCGAAGGGGCCTTCGAACTGGGGCAACTTGATTTCGTACGTGGAGGTTTCGATCATGGTCGGGCAGAAGTTCAAAGATAACCCGCTGAGGGCCCCCTGCACCGTTTCTTGCAAGGGCTGTGTTGCGTTGTGGATAACCTGTTAAGGAACGGCGAAGGGCGCTGGTTCGTGCTTGAGTACCCTGGTAAAACCGTTGCCAGGCGCGCGGCAGCCCTTCGCCCGGTTGCCTTGGCTTCAAAAAGAAAGGCCGCCCCAATTGGGACGGCCTTTGCAGAGGAAACGGGGAGGGAAAACTAAAAAAGAAGGGACTTATTGAGCAATCACAAAACGCTCAGTGCGGGGGCCTTCCTGGGTGTAAACCGTTACGAAGTACTGACCTGGAGCCAGGTTAGAAACGTTCATGTTGTGGGTGATGCGGCCGTTGTCCACGTTGGCAACTTCTGCGATGACCATTTGACCGGAAGCGTTGAACACGGTAACTCCTACCTGATCGGTGGTGGTGCCGGTCAATGTCAGGGTGATTTGCTCATCAGCTACGGTGGGGAACAACCCTTCAAAGGAAACTTCGCCAGATAAACGGGGCGCGGCAACCGGGAAGGCAATAACCGTACCGTCGGGCAGTGCAGCGTAGAGACCAAAGGCGGGTGAAGAACCCAGGAAGCCTGAAGCGAAGACCACAGCGTTTCCACCGGCCAAACCGCTCAGGTCAGCATCGTAGCTCACGACGGTGCTCAACCCATCTTCGGTGCGAATGTCAATGACGTACGAAGCTGGTGGTACGCTAATGTAGCGGCTGATGGTGTTGTACTCGAGGTTGTCGAAAAGGGTCAACGCACCATCGGCAACAACGTCAACGGTTGGGGCATCGGGTGCACCGTGTGAGGCAACCAATTGTACCTGACCAACCGAGTTGCTTTGGCGAATGTTGCCCTGAAGAATGATATTGAAAGGAGTTGTCGGATCACCAACCACGCCGGTAGCGATGGCTACGTAATCGTTGGATGGGTTGCGGAAACGGCCAGTGATGGTGTAAATGGATTCGGAAACACTGGTCGATGTAGCTGGAGCTACGTCAATTTTAACAGGAACCAAAGCCTGCACGGGCACAAAAGGAGTGGCGGTGCGGAAGTTGAAATCGTCCAACAACAAGGTGTTGTTTACATAAATGTCAACCGTAGGCTCCGGGCTGTTGTGAATAACCTGAAGGTTAGTAAAAACGGGTGCCTCAACCGGGAAAGCAACTACTGTTCCGTCAGCCAATGCAGCAAAAAGGCCAAAACCAGGCGTCGAGCTCAGGAAGCCTGAAGCAAAAACAACAGCGGAACCACCACCCAAACCGCTCAGGTCAGCGGCAAAGCTGGCTACGATGTTGTAGTTGTCGGCACCTGGGGTAACGTCAAGCACATAGGCACCAGCGGGAACCGTCAGGTAACCGCTAATGGCGCCGTAAGAAACGTCGTCAAGCAAAATGGCTACGTCGCGGGCAATGATGTCCACGGTGGGCGCATCAGGTGAGCCGTGAATGCCAATGAAATCAACGGTACCGGCAGCAAGCGCTGCTTCGCGAATACCGCTTTGTACCCAAATGTTAAAGGGGGTGAGGGGGTCACCAACGACACCACTGGCAATGGCCACGTAAGTTTCGCCAGCGTTGAACGTTACGGTAACGCTGTAAATGGCTTCGGCTGCCGAAGTGGAGGTAGCGGGTGCCACATCCAGGGTGATTGGCACACCAGCGGCAACATCAATGAACGGGGTAGCCGTGCGGAAGACAAAGTCGTTCAGCAAAAGGCCGCCGTTGGCGTACACGTCAACGGTGGGCTCCGGGGAGTTGTGAATGACCTGCAGACGGGCTGTTTGGGCAGATAAGGCTCCTGTGACTAACACCAGGGCAACAAGGATCAAGTTTTTCATGGTACGAATGGATGTTTTGAGTGTGGAAATCATTTCCTCTGAGCGGGTAAAACATCGAAAGGGCATGGCGGTTCACAGGAAGCACTAAGTTTTTGCAACTTTTGTGCAAAAGACTCCCAATTGCGTCTGAGCCGACCAAAAGAAAACGCCTGACAATCAGGGGATTGCCAGGCGTTCTATGAAGTATAAAAAAATATTTTGCAGCGAGGGCCGCAGGCTGGATTAATTGCCCATCTCGCTGAAGAACTTGATGCGCATCAGTTTGACCTCTTCCAGGGTCATGCCCTCTTCTTTAAGCTCGTCGTAGGCCGCTTCGATGTCGTCCATTTCCATGGTCCGAAAGAATTCCAGCGCGTCCTCCTGTTGGTACTCGTCTAATATGGAATCCAGGTAGTAGTCCAGGTTGATGCGGGTGCCTGACGAAACAATGGAATCCAATTCATCGATAAGCTCCGGCATGGTCATGCCCTTGGATTGGGCGATGTCTTCAAGCGAAATTTTCTTATCAATGTTCTGAATAATGTATATCTTATTCCCGCCCTTTTTAGCCACCGACTTCATGACAAAATCGTTGGGACGGTCTATGTCGTTTTCTTCTACATAATCGGCAATCAGTTCCACGAACGGCTTGCCGTAGCGGCTGGCCTTGCCCTGGCTGACTCCGGTAATGTTGGTCAGTTCCTCCATCGTGATGGGGTACTGCGTGGCCATATCTTCCAGAGAAGTGTCCTGAAAAATGATGTACGGGGGAAGTTTTATCTCCCGCGCAACTTTTCGGCGCAAATTGCCCAGCAGATCCAGCAATACCGGATCGACCACATTCTTCTCTTCGGCGCGATCCGTTTCCGCCTGGGCAGCCATGGACTTAAAGTCGTGGTTCAGCGAAATCTTGACCGGGAAACTCTTTTTCAGAAAGCTGTGCCCCTCCGGATTGAGGCGGATCAGGCCATAGTTTTCAATGCCTTTGTGCAGCAGTCCCAACATCAGGCCCTGGCGAATAACGCTGTTCCAGAAACGCTCGTCCTTTTCTTTGCCCGAGCCAAAAGCGGAAAGCGATTCGTGTCCGGCACCCATGACACTGCGGGACACTTTGCCTGTCAGCACATCAACGATGTGCGGAATGCCCTGGTTCTCCCCAATTTCGAGGATGCTTTTCATCGCCATTTTGAGCTCGGCGGTGACCTCCAGCGATTCTTTGGGATGGCGGCAGTTATCGCAGCGCCCGGTGCATTGGCCTTCGTCGTATTGTTCGCCGAAATAGTGGAGCAAAAATTTGCGCCGGCAAGTACCGGTTTCCGAGTAGGCCACCATTTCCATCAACAACTGCGAGCCCATTTCGCGCTCGGCCACCGGCTTGTCGCGCATGAATTTTTCCAGCTTCAGGATGTCTTTGTGGCTGTAAAACGCCACACAGTCGCCTTCCAGTCCATCGCGACCGGCGCGACCTGTTTCCTGGTAGTAATTTTCAATGCTTTTTGGAATGTCGTAGTGAATGACAAAACGGACGTCCGGCTTGTCAATTCCCATACCAAAAGCTATGGTAGCGCAAATCACATCAATTTCCTCCATGAGGAAATCGTCCTGAATATTGGCCCGGCGCGCAGCTTCCAGCCCGGCATGGTAAGGAGCAGCCTTGATGCCGTTAACGTTCAGCAATGCGGCAATCTCCTCCGTGGTTTTGCGGTTCAGGCAGTAAATGATGCCCGATTTGCTGCCGCGCTCCTTGATAAAGCGCGTGATTTCGCGCTGAATTTCAGCCTTGTCCGGCTTGGGGCGCACTTCATAATACAAGTTATCCCGATTGAAGGAGGACATGAAGACCTCCGGCTCAGTCATGTTCAGGTTCTTGATAATGTCAGACTGAACCTTGGGTGTTGCTGTGGCTGTGAGCGCTACCAGCGGAATGTGCTCGCCAATAGCATTGATCATGGTTTTGATGTGGCGGTATTCCGGACGGAAGTCATGGCCCCATTCGGAAATGCAATGCGCTTCATCAATGGCTACGAACGAGATCTGGATTTGCTGGAAAAAAGCGATGTTCTCTTCTTTTTTCAGTGTTTCCGGAGCCACATAGAGCAATTTGGTTTTTCGCTCCGTGATGTCATCCTTGACCTGCCTGATCTGGTTTTTGTTCAGCGATGAATTGAGGAAGTGCGCAATGTTGTCCTGGTTGCTGTATCCGCGCACCTGATCCACCTGGTTTTTCATCAGGGCAATCAGCGGTGAAATGATGATGGCCGTGCCTTCGCTGATCATAGCGGGCAACTGGTAGCAAAGCGACTTGCCCCCTCCTGTTGGCATGATAACAAAAGTGTCCTTGCCCTCCAGCACACTTTTGATAATGGCCTCCTGATTCCCCTTAAAGGAATCAAAGCCAAAGTTGGCCTGCAGGGCTTCCTGCAGTTGCATGTCTTGAACTTCCATCAGAACCCTGAAAAAAATTAAAAAAAACCTCGATCAAGTGATAATGACCGGCGAAACAATCCACCACGAATCCCGCACTCTGGCTAAAAACAGCACAAACGGGGGGTAAAAGGTTGCAATCCGCTAATCAGTCTCAATTTAACAAAAACGCCTGCAAAAGTACCATTTAGGCAAGCTTTTCTGTACCGAAAACTGCAAGTACCCGGCAGCCCTTCACCCGTCATCAAATAAGGCTAAGTTTGCACCCAAATTGGGGTTATGAGGAATACCTACGTTGCCATTATGGCAGGCGGAATCGGCAGCCGATTCTGGCCGATGAGCCGCATCGCCAGGCCCAAACAGTTTATTGATGTGCTGGGCACCGGCAAATCACTGTTACAGGCTACTTACGACCGTTTTTTGCCCATTTGCCCCAAGGAAAACATCTTCGTGGTCACCAACGAAGACTATGTGGAATTAGTCCGCAGCCAATTGCCAGACCTGCACGAAAGCCAGGTTTTGGCTGAGCCCATGCGGCGAAACACCGCGCCTTGCATAGCTCTTGCAGCTAATGTGATCGCCGAGCGCGATCCGGAGGCGCGCATGGTCATTGCCCCGTCAGACCACCTGATTCTCAATGATGCTGATTTCCAGTCAGTTATTGAGCAGGCAGTCGCCTATGCAGGCACCCATGATGACCTGATTACCCTGGGAATTCGCCCAACGCGGCCCGATACCGGGTATGGGTACATCCAGTTTGTTGAAGAGGGTCACCAAAACGTGTTCCCGGTAAAAACCTTTACCGAGAAACCCAACCTTGAACTGGCCAAGACCTTTATGCGTTCCGGCGATTTCCTGTGGAATTCCGGCATTTTCGTCTGGCGGGTCCAAACCATTCTTCAAGCGTTTCAACAGCACCTGCCGGAAATCGGCGATGCTTTCCGCGATTTGCGCCCGCATTTTGGCAAAGCCGAGGAGAAGGAATTTGTTCGAAAAGCATACTCCGTGGTCACGAACATTTCTATCGACTATGGCGTATTGGAAAAGGCAGACAACGTCATGGTCATCCCGGCCAGTTTTGGTTGGTCCGACCTGGGCACTTGGGGTTCTTTGTACGAGAAATACCACCGGGACTACCTGGGCAATGCTGCACAGGGAAACAACGTGATGATCTACGACGCCACCAATTGCATGATCATGGCACCGGATGATAAGCTTGTGGTTTTACAGGGCTTGGATGACTTCATCGTCATCGACACTCCGGATGCCCTGTTGATCTGCCAAAAAGAAAAGGAACAATTCATCCGAGAAATTGCCAGCGACGTAAAACGAAAGAAAGGTGACCGCTTCCTATAAGGTTTCCTTCTGGTAACGCAGTGACGATCCCGCCCGAATATGCCCGTTTTCCCTTCCTCCCTCATTAGCAAACTGCCCAACACCGGTACGTCCATCTTTAGCAAGATGACGGCGTTGGCCAATGAAACCGGGGCCATTAACCTGTCGCAGGGCTTCCCGGATTTCCCTCCCCACAAAGAGCTCATCAACGCGGTGGCGGGATACATGCGCAAAGGCTTTAACCAATACGCCCCAATGCCGGGTGTGATGGGCCTGCGCGAGGCCATTGCCGAAAAAACCGAGTCCGTTTACGGGGCCGTGTTTTCGCCCGAGCAGGAAATAACCGTTACTGCAGGCGGTACGCAAGCCCTATTCACCGCCATTCAATCGGTGGTGCGTGAAGGGGACGAGGTCATTGTGTTTGACCCGGCCTACGACAGTTACGTGCCCGCCATCAAGCTGGCCGGGGGAATGCCCATTCACATTCCCCTGCAGTACCCGGATTACCGCTACCACTGGGAATCGGTCAAGCAGCGCATTTCCAACCGGACGCGCATGATCATCCTCAACAGCCCGCACAACCCCACCGGGGCCATTTTGCGCGAGGAGGACATGCAGCAGCTCATCAAGCTCACCGACGGCACGGATGTGATCCTGCTCAGCGACGAAGTTTACGAGCACATCATTTTCAACCAGGAGCCCCACCAAAGCGTGTTGCGCTATCCGCGCCTGGCCGAGCGCAGTTTTGCCGTGTTTTCGTTTGGCAAAACGTACCACAATACCGGTTGGAAGGTCGGGTATTGCTTGGCCCCCGAAAACCTGATGAAGCAGTTCAGGCTTGTGCACCAGTACCAGGTTTTTGCGGTAAACCACCCCATTCAGCTGGCCCTTTCTGATTTTATGGTTCGAAAGGAGGCCTACCTGGAGCTGGCGGCGTTCTATGAAGCCAAGCGCGATCGCTTTAGCGATCTGGTCAGCGGCAGCCGGTTTACGCTCCTGCCTTGCTCAGGCACCTACTTTCAGCTGCTGGGCTTCCGCGACATCACCGACGAGGCCGACGACGCCTTTGCCGTGCGCATGACTGGCGATTACGGCGTTGCCGCCATTCCCGTCAGCGTGTTTTACCGCAGCAAGGAAGACAACAAGGTGCTTCGTTTTTGCTTTGCCAAGTCGGATGAAACGCTGGAAAAAGCGGCCGCCAAACTATGCGCGATTTAACCCTCGCCCTGGTTCAACAAGACCTGGTTTGGGAAAATCCCCAGGCCAACTGCGAGCGTTTGGCCGCTGCTCTGGAGGGTTTGCCGGCCACCGATCTCATTTTGCTGCCGGAAATGTTCAGCACCGGATTTTCGATGCAGGCCGCCCGGCTGGCCGAGTCGTCGGATGGACCTACGGTCAGTTGGATGGCCGAATTGGCTAACAAACATCAGGCAGCCGTTTGCGGCAGCATCATTGCGGGCGAAGGGGGCAAGTATTTCAATCGGCTGTTTTGGGTAGAGCCGGAAGGCCGTGTCCTGCACTACGACAAACGCCACTTGTTCAGTCTGGCTGGCGAGCACGAAGTGTACCAGGCGGGCGGCTCCCGATTGCTGGTGCAATGGCGGGGCTGGAAAATTCAGCCATTGGTTTGTTACGACTTGCGTTTCCCGGTTTGGAGCCGCAACACCGATGCGGTTGATCTGTTGCTGTACGTGGCCAGTTGGCCCCAGCGGCGGGCCCTGCCCTGGAAAGTTCTGCTGCAGGCGCGCGCCATCGAAAACGTATGTTGGGTAGCGGGCTTGAACCGCGTAGGCAGCGATGGAAATGGCGAAGTTTACCAAGGGGACAGTGTCTTGCACGATCCTCTTGGCCAACCGGTGCTGCACGCCGGCGATCAGGAAGGCGTTTACAGCTTTGTGCTCCCCGCAGCCACGGTGTCGGAAACCCGCGCGCGTTTTCCCTTTTTGAATGACCGGGATTCCTTTGTGCTGCATGGCTGAGGTGCAGCAGCACCGCAGCGTATGGACCAGCGCGTCAACGCGTGTTGTTGCCGCGCTCCTGATTTTGACGGTGGTGATGTTTACGCTGGCCGCTTGTGCACGCTCCTCCCCAGCTTCCAGCGCCCAAACCCGCCATGCTCAACACCATGCCGTGAACCGCAACGGAAGCCCTTCGCCCGAAAGCATCGCCTTTGAAATTCAGGGCCACCGCGGATGCCGGGGCCTGATGCCGGAGAACACGCTGCCTGCATTTTTGCACGCCATGGAACTGGGCATCACCGTATTGGAACTGGACGTGGTCATCAGTGCGGATGGGCAAGTGGTGGTTTCGCACGAGCCCTGGATCAATCCGGAAATATGCCGGATCGGCTCGGGCCCAGTGGCACAAGAGCCAACCGGCGCAACGGAACTTCAGGCTGAAGATTCTGAACGGGGCAAGGCGCTGCACTTTGGGGTGCTGACCTACGCGGACATTGTCCGATACGATTGCGGCAGCCAACCCCATCCGCGATTTCCCGGGCAAAAAACCCAGCCCACCGTCAAACCGCTCTTGCGCGACCTGCTGCTGCAAACGGAAGCGCGCGCGCGAGAAACGGGCCAGCCGGTTGCTTACAACATCGAACTTAAATCCAGGCCGGAATGGGACGGGTTGGAGCAACCCGGCCCGGAAACAGCGCTGCCGCTCTTGCTTGCGGTAATGAAAGAAAGCGGCGTCTGGACGCGCTGGCACCTGCAGAGTTTTGACTACCGGGTGCTCCGGCTTGCCCGCGCGCTGGAGCCTTCGCTGCCGCTGGTGCAGTTGGTGGAAGAAAATCCGGTCATGGCCCTGGAGCTAAAGCGGCTGGGTTTTGAACCTGCCGTGTACAGCCCCTGGTTTAAACTGGTTACACCGGCTATGGTCAAATCAGCCCACAAGCGCGGCATTCGCGTCATTCCCTGGACGGTGAACGAGCCCGCCGATATGCTCCGCATGCGGGAAATGGGGGTGGATGGTTTGATCACCGATTACCCCGATCGCGCACTGGCTTTGCCAAAAATGCACTAGCCCACACGCGGATTCCTATATTCGCCCTTGGGACATGTGGCAAAAAACTTTCATAAGGGCCGGATGGCTGGCCATGCTGGGGTTCATCCAGCTGCTCGGTGCAAGCTCGTGCGAGCATCGCCCGCGCAGCACGAACGGTGTCAGCAACGTGCTGGTGCTGGAACCCGACAGTGTCCCAACGCTGGAAGACGTTCGCTTAGCGCCGGATCGCCTTCCCCCGTTATCTTACTTGTATCAAAGCAGCGGCGAGGATTTTCAACTGCGCTTTCCCGGTCCTCCCAAGGTCAGTTCGGCCATGATACCCTCGCCGCAGGGGCAAATTGAATTGATCACCATTGCCTACGACTACAGCATCACCAAAGCGTATTGGGCCAGTTACTCCGATTATCCCACAGCGGTGATTTACAGCCGCCCGGCGCGGCAGATTTTGCAGGAAGCCCGCGAATCGGTGGTAGAAGGCCTTGGCAAGGGCACGCAGTTCGAAGTGATTTTTGACTCCGTGCGACAGCAATACCCAAGCCAGCGCTTTCGCGCCCGCGACGCCCATTTCCACGCCGTGTACGAACTGATTCTGGTCAACAACCGCCTCTACCAGCTCGGGGTCCTGCGCGATGGCAAGTATCCCCAGCCGGCAGATGTGGAGGCGTTTATCAACGGTTTTGTGCTGTTGGAGAATCCGCTGTAGATGCAGCTTCTGCCTCCGGCAACCACACGGCATCAAAGCCGGTCTGGTAAACTGTTTGCACCACCTCTTCAGGGCTCAGCTGCCCCTGAACGGTCAGAATCTTATCCGGATTTTCGGTGTCCACCGACCAGGATGCAATGCGTTTTTCCTGGTTGAGCATGCCCGAAACGGCGCGGATGCAATTGGCACAGTTGATGTTGGTCTTGAATTTCATAAGGATGGCTATGCTGGTTTGCCCGTGCCCTTAATGCAGACCGCTGTCTTTCTGGCAACAAGCCGGAAGGTTGTCGTGCGAGGTTTGATTGGCGGGTTGGCCATCGGCATCGTAGCCGGTTTCCGTAACCAGTTTGCGAAGGGCCTCGGCATTGGTTTTATCCGGGTCAAACTCCACGGTCAATACCTTGTTGCCCAAGTCCAATCGGCTGGAGCTGACCCCATCCGCATTTGCCATAGCTTTTTCCAGGGTTTGTTTGCAGGTGCCGCAAACTGCCGAAGTTTGAATTTCAATGGATTGCGTCTCGCTGCCGCCTGCTTGTGCAGTGGAGCAGGAGTAAGCCAGGGCGCTGAGGAAAAATACCATCAGGAAGGAACTCATTTGAAATTTCATAAGATAACTTTTGTTGTGTTTTTTAAGGTTGTTTGCAAGGCAGTATGGGTCGCTTACCAAGCCCCCTTTGGAGCGTAACGCAGGCTATGGGGTTTTAAGCGATGCCCTGGCGTTGGTTCGCGATAAACACGATTCAATTTAAGGTGAAGCGCACGCCTGCGTAAACGTTTCGGCCCATGACCGGTCCCCAGAGCCCCGCTGCATCAAAGTTTGATCCAAAAGGGTTTGCCGCGCCGCGAATGGCGTCGTGCTGGTGAAATCCGGTGATGTTTTCAGAGCCCACGTACAGGCTCCAGGCCTCAAAATGCCGGGTCACCTGGGCCAGCAATTGCGGGTAAACCGGCGACTCGGTATCTTCAAAACTCAGCGGCAGGCGCGAAGGGCCAACCAACTGAAGCGTGGCATCGGCCTGCCAGCGATCGTTGGGTGTTTCGTAGCCGACACTGGCCAGACTGCGCCATTGCGGCACGAACGTTTCGCGGCGAAGTTCCCCGGCCGTTTCGGCCCGCACGTCTTCGTACTTCCAGGCCAGGCGCATCGTTAGCCCGTTCCACACTTCACCGTCCAGTTCAATTTGGCCAGCGTGCGAGCGCGAATAGCTCGGCGACTGTTGCACCAGTACCGCGTCCGCATCGGTGTCCAAATCCACAACCACGCGCTGGTCAAAGCCCGTGTAGAAGTAATCGAGGCGAAGGGACCACGCGCGTTGCCCCAACGTTACCAATTGTTGAAAACCGCCGCCGGTGTTCCAGGATGATTCCCACAACAGGCCTTCATCGGCGCTGAACACGCGGGCGCTGTTCAACCAGTTGCTAAACTCAAGGATGGGGTTGACCGTGCGCCAGCCCCGCCCCCCCGACACCCGCAGCGTGGACTTTTCGTTCCAGCACTTGCGGACGTGCACGCGCGGTGCCCCCTGCCAGCCGAGCGTGTTGTGGTAATCGGCCCGGACACCGGCCACCAAAGACCAGTCGCGCAAATCAAGCGAGTACTCGGCAAAAACGCCCGGAACTGTTTCCATGCGCTCGCCAAGTTGACCGTTGAAGGTTTCGTTGCTGGCCGTCGGGTCGCTCAGTGTTTCGGAAACATCGTCCAGCAGCAGCGAAGCACCGGTGCGGAACATGTGTTCCGTGCCCGAACCAATGGGCACGTCGTTGATCAGGTTGGCGTGCAGCGTTTTGGATTCTCCCGCATACGCGTAGCGGTTGCCGTAGCGGCTTTCTTGCTGGTGCCAGGTGCCTTGCAACACCAGACCGCTGCTGCGGCGCGCTTTGTCCGGGTGAATCCAGCCAATTTTGCTCCAGGCTTGTGCGCGGCGCGTGCTGACCGGATTGCTGTACAAGTCGCCAATGTCGGCATTTCGGCTGTCCAGTTGGCCGCCGAACAAATCCTGGTGCACATATTCTGCTCCTGCCTGACCGTGCACAGCCCTTCGACCTGTAAACGACCAGCGGTTCATGAGCACAAACGATTGGGATTCCGGAAGATCCAGAAAGCCGTCATCGTTGTGGTCATTTTGGCGGCCCACCCATGCCCCGTGTCCGAACCAACCCATGCTGGTGAGGTCGCTGACCTTTGCGCTGCCGTGCGCATTGGCTTCCAGCCGGCCCATAACACTGCCGTAGGCATTGAGAAAGAGCTTGTCCATGGCTTCGGGCTTGTGGTATTCCACATTGAGCTGCCCGCTCATGGCTTCATAGCCGTTGATCACGGAACCTGGCCCTTTGGTTACCTGAATGGATGACATCCAGGTGCCGGGCACAAAGGTCAGGCCGTAGGGCAAGGCAAGTCCCCGCGCTCCAGGGCGGTTCTCTGTGAGCATTTGCACGTAGCGGCCGTCCAGGCCAAGCATGCGCACTTGCCGCGCGCCGCTGATGCCGTCCGTGAACTCGACATCCACGTCGGTGGTGGTTTCAAAACTTTCTGAAAGATTGCAACAGGCACCGCGGGTCAGTTCGTGCTCGGAGATAGTGACCTGGTTGATGGGCGAAAGCAGGCTGGCAGCGTCCTGACGACCCTCAATGGAAACTTCGTCCAGCACCTGACCGGGTACGAGTGTAACCACCAGGTCATCCTGATCCTGCACGAGCAGCGTATCGCTCTGGTAGCCGACCTGGCTGATGACCAGTTGGGTTGGCGTTTGGCCTGCAGCCGGAGCTTGGTCTCCAGCTGGCGCTTGGCTTGCAGCCGGGGCTTGGCCAGCTGCTGGCGCTTGGCCAGCGGCCGGGGCTTGGCCGGGTAAACCGAGGGCAAAATAGCCATCGGGGTCCGAGCTGGTTCCGGTGGCGCTTCCCAACCAATAGACGCTGGCTCCGGGCAGGGGCAGCCCTGTTTCGGCATCGGTAATGCGGCCCTGGATGTCATGCCGGGGCGATTGTCCGCGTGCCGGCAGCGCATAGAGCAGCGCCGCAAGGGGCACAATCCGGACGTAAAAGGATAAAGAGATCATTCCAATTCTTTTCGGGGTACATAAAGGCTAAGGCCTCCCAACGTTGTTGGGGGGCAGGCACAGTCCGAAAAAAGAATCAGGTTCGGTAAACCTGGAGCTCGTTGAGCCGATCCAGGCAGCGCAGGGGGGGCGGGGGAATGGGATGCATGGGCACCGCAGCCTCCGGGAGGTTCACCCAAAGGACGATCTCGGTACGGAAAGGTGCAACAACAGCGGCATCACTTAAAACAGATCCATGCTGATAAACCGGAAGCGAATAGGGGCTGGGCAATTCCAGCAAAATCACCTGGTCTTTGCAGCAGCCATCATCGGCGCCACAAGCGGGCTCGGGGAGGGATACGGGCTTCTCGCAACAAGAAGCAGGCAGCTCAGCCACAGGCTCGCTACAATGCCTAACGTCCAGCAGAGAAATAATTTGTTGCTCACTCTCCGGGCAGTAATGCCGGTGCAACACCCAACCGCTTGTGGTCACCAGAAAGGCCACAAGGGTGAAAAGGGTACTGATTTGGGCGGTAAACGAGCGCATTAATCCCGAAGATACGCTATTTCCCGCATTTAGTTGAAGGGTTTTTTAGAGTAGCCCTGAAGAAAGCATAACTGCTTACAAATCCGCGATTATAGGACGGCCCTATATTGAATTACTGCCATTGTTGGAAAGGATCCGGCTGCATACGCGTCCTAACCAAAACCAGTGCGGCGTATCTTTAGGGTTCCTCAAAAACCCGTTTCTCATGACCCGTTCTTTTTTGCCTGCTGCGCAGCGATTTGGGCTGCTTGGAGGCCTGATTGCGGTGCTTAGTCTGTTTCCCTCCTGCGACGAAGAAACCGACGATACCCCGGTAGAACTTCAAGTGCGTTTTACCCCTGGCGGAGCACTTTTTAACCCAGCCACGATTTACACCATTAACGGCACTGCTGTGCAGTTTAACACGCTTCGCTTTTACCTAAGCGGCATTCAGTTAGAAGATATTGCCGGCAATACCGTCAGCACAAATGCCTACGTGCTGGCCCAACCCAACGATGACGCTTACTCCCTGGGAAATGTTCCGCCACAGGCTTACACCGCCTTCAACTTCAACGTAGGCATTGATTCGGCCACCAACCACCTGGACCCGACGCAATACGCTTCCAGCAACCCGTTGGCACCCCAGTCGCCGAACATGCATTGGAGCTGGACGTCGGGCTATATTTTTCTGCGAATTGACGGCATCTACGACGGCGATGGAGACGGCACGCCGGAATCCGGAAGCGGGTTTGAAGTGCATTTAGGCGCAGACAACTTTCTCAGTACACTGAGCATACCCGGCTCGTTTGGCGGTGATGACGCAGAAACGCTGACCCTGACCCTGAACTATGACCCTTTGGCGTTGTTCACGAGTATTGACTTCCCCACTGTCAACACCACGCATACCATGGACAACCTGCCCATGGCCATGCAGGTAAAAGCCAATATACCCGCTGCGTTCTCGTTGGTTCCCTGATGCCAACACAAGGGTGCGCGGGTGTTTTTCCGTGCATGCCCACTACTAACAGCGCCAGGTTCAAAGCAACCCCCCTAGCCCTGGAACGACATTTCCTAATGCGTCATACCCGGATTACAGCCCTATTCCCCCTCGTTGCTGTGCTGTTTGCCCTGGCGGCTTGCAGGCCCGATCCCGGACCTGAGCCGGATGGACCGATTTTTGACCCGACGCCGCTGACCATCAATCGCCCGTTGGGGCTCCCGCCGCTTGAAGACAATCTGGCAAATCCCATGACGGTCGAAGGGGTGTTGTTGGGTCGCAAGCTCTTCTTTGACCCCATCCTTTCTGCGGACTCCACGCTAAGTTGCGCCGGTTGCCACAACCCTTCCTCCGGCCTGGTGGACGATGCGAACGCCGTCAGCATTGGCATTGACGGTATCGCGGGCACCCGCAACAGCATGCCGCTTTTTAACCTGGCCTATTCGCCAGCGTTCAGCATCACCCCCGAAGGGCGACCACGCGGCGGACTGTTCTGGGACAGCCGCTCGCCCAACCTGGAGCAGCAGGCCCTGGTGCCCATCACGGACCCGATTGAAATGCACAATACCCTGCCCCAGGCCGTGCTCAGCCTGCAGCGCCACCCCAGTTATCCGCTTGACTTCTTCTACGCATTCGGCGACAGCGTCATCACCCCCGAGCGCATCGGCCAGGCCATCGCGCAGTTTGAGCGCAGCATTGTGTCCGGCAATACGCCCTTCGACCGCATGCTCAGCGGCCAGATTTTCTGGGACGACGACGTCTTTGACGGCTACGAGCTCTACCTGGACCTCTTTGGCGGCGATTGCTTCCATTGCCACGGCTCCGGCGGATTGTTTACCGATTTTACCTACCGCAGCAACGGGCTGGACCCTTACACCCGGGCAGCCGATTTTCCCGATCGCGGACTTGGAGCCGTCACCGGCGACACCGCAGATTACGGCAAGTTCAAGGTTCCCAGCCTGCGCAACCTCAAGTACACCGCGCCCTACATGCACGACGGGCGCTTCGCCACGTTGCGCGAGGTCATCGATTTTTACAGCGAAGGCGTGCAGCATACCCCTTTCACCGATCAGCTGATGGAGTTCGCTTTTCAAGGCGGGGCGCTGCTGACCGAGGACGAAAAAGACAAACTGGAGCTGTTTCTGTTGAGTTTGAGCGATGACTCGTTGGCCCTTCGCCCGGAATACCAAAACCCATGGCCTTAACCGGTTATCTTTGGGGCTTTAGCGCGTTATGCAAGATTTTGAATACATCGGGGGAAAGGATTCGGCGCCGTTGCCCGACGAATTGATCGACTTCGACCCGGAGTGGATCGCCGTGCTGAAAAAGGTGCAGGAGCGCTTTGGCAAAAAGCCCGATTTGCAGGCCTTGCTGTTTCTCATTGGGCTGCAAGAGCTCGGCCAGGTGCTGGAAAAAGTGAGCAAAGAGCAGAAACAGGACCTCATGCACATTGCCGTCTGCCGCTTGCTCAGCGAGCAAAAACTGTACCGCTACATCGGCCGCGATGACGAAGGCTGGCCCCATTACGAAGCCACCGCTGCGTTGCCCCAACTTTCGGTGGACGAGCAGGAGCGGATGCTGAAAAGGCAGGTAATTCGCTATTTTGCCGATCTTTAGCGGCCTTCACCCCAATTACCCAACATAATCCTATGCGCTTTTTCCAAAGCCCATTTCGCGCCCAGGCCTTGATTCTCGGCCTGATTTTTACCCTAACCCCCTTCGCGTCTTCGGTCCAGGCTCAAACAGGCAGCCAGGAAAGCAATGCGGCGGCCAGCCCAGCGCCAAAACCGTCGAAGAAGGCCAAAAAAAGCAAAGAGATCGTGCAACTTGTAGAACTCAGCACCAAATTCGGCAGCATGACCATCCTGCTGTACAACGAAACCCCGCAACACCGCGACAACTTTGTCCGCCTGGTTCAGGAAGGTTTTTACAACGACCTGATTTTTCACCGCGTCATCAAGCAATTCATGGTGCAGGGCGGCGATCCCGCTTCAAAAGGTGCTGAAGCAGGGGCATCGCTGGGTTCCGGCGGTCCGGGTTACACCGTACCTGGAGAGTTTAACAATGCCTTGATTCACAAAAAAGGTGCGCTGGCTGCAGCCCGCACCGGCGACAACGTCAACCCGCAACGCGCCAGCTCCGGCTCTCAATTTTACATTGTCCAGGGCCAGACGTATGCCCCGGAGAACCTTACCGG
Source organism: Bacteroidota bacterium (assembly GCA_016124275.1). GTDB lineage: Bacteria > Bacteroidota > Bacteroidia > Chitinophagales > BACL12 > WGOA01. Next base: position 17,457 of record WGOA01000051.1, on the reverse strand, counting down.
TTTAGCGGCCCGCACCGGTCGCGAGTACACCGAAGAGCAGAAGGCCGCTTATGCCACCGTTGGCGGCACCCCGCAACTGGATGGCCAGTACACGGTTTTTGGCCAGGTCATCAAAGGGCTGGAAGTGATTGATCAGATTGCGGCAACATCCACCGATTCGCGCGACCGACCCGTGGAGGACGTTAAGATGACCATGACGCTGCTCAAAGCGGAGAAGTTGGAAAAGCTCATGAAGGAGCTGTCTTTATGAATGCAGAAATTCTGATTCGCTACGGTCATTTTCTGGGCATTCTGGCCATTGCCTCCTCGTTGGTGGCTGAACACTTGTTGATCAAACCGAGCCTGACGCGCAAGGAGATTTCCAGGCTGGCCACCCTTGACGGCATCTATGGGGCCGGTGCACTGCTGGTGCTCGGTTGTGGTCTGGGCATGTGGTTGGGCGGTTTTAAGAATGCCGATTACTACACGCAGAACCCGATCTTCCACACCAAAGTGACCTTGTTTGTCATCATGGGCATTTTGTCCATCTGGCCGACGGTCTTTTTTCTGAAGCAGCGCAAAGGCAATGCCGAAGAAGTTGTGGCGGTCCCCAAGCGCATTGTCATGTTTCTCCGCATGGAACTGTTGATTGTGTTCATCATGCCGCTGCTGGCTACCTTGGTGGCGCGCGGAGTGGGCCTTGGGTAAGGTCCCTGCAAGGCGGGAGTCGTTGTTTTTCTCCTTCAAAGCATCCCTATGAAAAACTTCCAGTCTAAAGTGGTAGTTGTTACGGGTGCTGGTTCAGGCATTGGGCAGGCGCTTGCGTTTGCCTTAGGCAAGGAAGGTGCACGGCTGGCGATCAACGATCGGGACACGCAGGCTTTGGCCGAGACAGCCACCCGCTTGCAGCAAAACGGCGTTTCCATGCTTTCGTCTGCGTTTGACGTGTCCGATAAAGATGCCGTCTTTGCCTTCGCAGACCAGGTGTTTGGCCACTTCGGACAAGTGGACGTGGTGGTCAACAACGCCGGCTTGGGTTTGGGCAATTACCCCTTTGCGGAGTTTGACCTGGAGCATTTTGAGCGAATCATGCAGGTCAATTTCTACGGCGTTTTGTATGGCAGCCGGGCTTTTGTGCCCCACTTGCTCAAGCAGCCGGAAGCCGCGCTGGTCAATGTTTCCAGCGTGTACGGGTTGGCTGGAATTGCCGAGGGAACCGCCTACTGCGCCTCCAAGTTTGCGGTCAACGGGTTGAACCAGTGCCTCATACAGGAATTTCGCGACAGCAGCCTGCGGGTACACAGCGTTCATCCCGGGGGAATTAACACCAACATCACGCGCAACGCTATTGACTACCAGCCCAAGTTTGACTTGTTCCACAAGCGCTTCCTCAAGCTGAGTCCGGAGTACGCCGCCGATGTCATCATCAGGGGCATCCGCAACAAGAAAGCGCGCATTTTGATCGGGGCTGACGCCCATCGGCTTGATTTTGTGGTTCGGCTGGCCCCTGTTTTTGGCACAAGGCTCGTCAACAAGATCCTGGACAAGACGCGACGCGAAGTGGCCGCTGGCTGGAAGGAATGAAGAACATGGAACATCAGAAACTGCCCGATCACCTGGATGTCGTGATCGTGGGGGCGGGCTTGTCGGGCATTGCTGCGGCATACCACATCCAGGACAAATGCCCGGGCAAGACCTTCGCCGTTTTGGAAGGACGCGCAGCCATGGGCGGCACCTGGGACTTGTTTCGCTACCCCGGCATTCGCTCGGATTCGGACATGTACACGCTAGGGTTTTCGTTCAACCCCTGGCCGAACCCCAAAACCATTGCCGACGGTCCTTCCATTTTGTGCTACATCAAAGACACGGCCAGCAAGTTTGGGCTGGACCAGCATATTCACTACAATACCCGGGTAGCGGAAGCGGCGTGGAGCGATGCAGACGCCCGCTGGACCCTGACCCTGGCCGCCCAGGGCGACATGCCGGAGCGCCGCATCAGCGCGGGTTTTCTGTTTATGTGCAGCGGCTATTACCACTACCAGGAAGCGTATCAACCGGTGTTTCCCGGCAGCGAAACCTTTGCCGGGCGCATGCTGCACCCGCAACACTGGACCGACGATGTGGCCTACGAAGGCAAGAAAGTGGTGGTCATTGGCAGCGGTGCAACGGCGGTAACCCTGGTGCCAGAGCTAGCCAAAAAGGCACAGCAGGTTACCATGTTGCAGCGTTCGCCCACCTACATCATGACCCTGCCCAGCGAAGACCGGGTGGCCAATTTTCTCAAGCAGGTATTGCCAGACCAGACGGCGCACAACCTGGTTCGCTGGAAGAACATCCTGTTGAACCTGGCGTTCTACAAAGTCTCCAAGCGCTGGCCGCAAACCATTCGCCGCTTCATCCAAAAGGGCATTCAAAAAGAACTGGGGTCGAGCTACGAACAGCGGCACTTCGACCCGGCCTACGACCCCTGGGATCAGCGCCTCTGCCTGGTTCCCGACGGTGATTTGTTCCACGCGCTTAAAAGCGGCAAGGCCCAGGTGGTCACCGATACCATACGAACATTTACGGAACGCGGAATTCAGCTGAGCTCCGGGCAGGAGTTGGAGGCCGACCTGATCGTGACGGCTACCGGGCTCAAGATCCAGTTGCTCGGGGGAATGGCGGTTCGCGTCAATGGCGAGCTTCTGGACTCCGGCAACATGCACTGTTACAAAGGCGTGCTGTTTGGCGGTGTGCCCAATTTTGCGGTGGCCATCGGCTATACCAATGCTTCCTGGACCTTAAAATGCGACCTGAACTGCCTGTTTGTGGCGCGGCTGCTCAACCACATGGACCGCAAAGGCTACCGGGTTTGCACGCCGCAGTACGACCAGGCGCAGTTTGGTTCTGAACCCTTGCTGGACTTTGATGCCGGGTACATCAAGCGCGCATTGGATGTCTTGCCGCGCCAGGGTAGCCGCAAGCCCTGGAAAGTGTACCAGAATTACCTGCGCGATACACTGGCGCTTCGCTACGGTTCGGTCCGCGATGCGTATTTGGTTTACCGATAAGCCGCCAGTTGCCGCGCTTCGCCTAAATTTGTGCTCCGCTCCGCTTCGGGAAGCTTTGTGGCGCGCCTGTTGGCCTGCTATCGTTAAGCTTCTTCTTAAGCCTCAATCCATAGCCAAACTCACCACACCATGTTTGCAAACGTTCCTACCCTTCGCGGCCTTCGGGGCCTGACCACCCATTCCAGACTGTGCCTGCTGGTTGCCGGGCTGCTGATGACGGGCCTTGCCGGTTGCGGCAGCGGCGCGGATTCCGCCGCAGACTCGGGGGAATCGGGTACGGGAACGAGCGGCCTCTATGGCAGCGGCGCTACGGCAGAGGTACCCAAACCGGCCCTTCCCCCGATACCCGAAGGCCCGGAAACGCTGGTGGAAATTACCACGGACTATGGCACCATGACCGCCAAGCTCTACAACGGCACGCCCAAACACCGCGAAAATTTCATTAAGCTGGCCAGTAAAGGGTACTACGATGATTTGTTGTTTCACCGCGTCATTGCCGGTTTCATGATTCAGGGCGGTGACCCGGATTCGCGCGGAGCTGCGCCGTCTGTTCAACTGGGCCAGGGTGGCCCGGAGTACAAGATTCCCGCCGAAATCCGTCCGGAGTATGTGCATAAAAAAGGTGCGCTGGCGGCGGCTCGCATGGGCGATCAGATCAATCCCGAGCGGGCCTCTTCCGGCTCGCAGTTTTACATTGTGCAGGGAACGCTCCACACGCCACAAAGCCTGGGCCCAATGGAAGCGCAAAACGGCTATACCGGAGCGCAGAAGGAAACCTACTTTTCCGTTGGCGGCACGCCCCAACTGGACGGCGGCTACACCGTTTTTGGTGAGGTCATTGACGGGCTGGACGTGATTGACAAAATTGCAGCAGTGCAAACCGGAGCAGGCGACCGCCCTGCTAAGGATGTCAAAATGAAGGTGCGCGTCCTGGACAATGAGTGAGCGTTTGGGGTAATGCCAGCCTCCTTCGGCAAGGCTACCATCAGCAAGGCCTCCATCAGCAAGGCCACCATCAGTAAGGCCACCATCAGTAAGGAGAAACAAAGCATGCGCATTCTCTGCTACAATGTAAACGGTATTCGCGCCGCCATGAACCGCGGGTTGCTCGATTTCCTGGCTACTGCCAACGCGGACGTAGTCTGTTTTCAGGAAATCAAGGCCAATCCGGAGCAGTTTGATACCAGCCTTTTTGAGCAGATGGGTTACGCCTGCTTTTGGCATCCGGCGCAGAAAAAGGGGTATTCCGGGGTAGCTGTTCTGAGCCGCCGCAAGCCTGATCAGGTTATCGAGGGAATGGGGGTGCCGGCTCACGACGCAGAAGGACGGGTAATCCGCGCCGATTTTGGCGAGCTGACCGTGGTGTCTGCTTACCTGCCCTCCGGCTCATCCGGCGACCACAGGCAGGTGGTGAAAATGCAGTTTCTGGAAGACTTCATGGCCTACCAAAAGGCTTTGCGCGCAACCCGGCCCAAGGTGGTCATCTGCGGCGACTACAACATTTGCCACCGCGTCATTGACATCCACGATCCGGTGAGCAACAAGAATTCTTCGGGATTTTTACCCGAAGAACGGGAGTGGATGGAGCAGTATTTTGCCACGGGCATGGTGGACAGTTTCCGGCATTTTCACCCGGAATTACCGCACCAATACACCTGGTGGAGCTTTCGGGCCAATGCCCGCAATAACAACAAAGGATGGCGCATTGATTACCACGCGGTGTCGCAGCCGTTGGCTGCAAGCATGAAAAGTGCGGCTATTTTGCCAGATGCACATCACAGCGATCATTGCCCCATTACCGTAGATTTGGATCTGCCGGGTTGGTAAAGAACAAGCATTTAATTTCTGTAACACAACATTTTATTAGTTATGCACATTAAAAATTATGTTATGGCCGCAGTGTTTGCGGCCCTCGGTTTTCTGGCCCCTTCCTGCGGCTCCGGTGCTGATTCCGGCTCGGACTCCGGCCAGGCCAAGGATTTTCCCGTGGTGACTTTGCAGATTAACGCAGGCGGCGGCCGCAACGCTCAGGTAGCGGAAGCGGTGCAGAAAATGTTGCAGGAAAATTTGGGCATCACCGTGCAGATTCAGCAGGTGGAGTTTGCACAGCACTACGAAAACCTGGAATCGGGAAAGGCCCGTTTTTGGCGCGCCGGTTGGGTGGCCGACTATCCCGACCCGGAGAACTTTTTGAACCTGATGTACGGCGCGCACGTGCCGCCTGAACTCAGCACCAATTCGTACATCAATTCGGTGCGCTACCAGAGTGCCGCCTTTGATACGCTGTTTGTCCGCGCGCTGCGCACCGTGGATGAAACCGCCCGCATGGACCTCTACCGTCAGGCGGATCAGCTGCTGGTGCAGGACGCAGCCATGCTTCCCCTGTACTACAACATTGACCACCGTTTGCTCCAGCCCTATGTGCGCAACTGCCCGCAGAACCCGATGGAGTACCGCCTGTTCACCGAAGTCTGGATGGACAACCACCCCGACAACCCCTACAATGCCGACATCAAGCCATTGCCAGGCGGAGTGAAGCGCGGCGGCGTGTTCCGCTACAACGAAACCCAGTACCTGCGCTCCATGTTCCCGCTCAATGTCAGCGAAGTGGTAGGCCACCGCATCGTCAACCAGGTGTACGAAGGGTTAATCACCTTGGACCACACGACACTGGCAGTTGAGCCCTGCATAGCCGAAAGCTGGCAAATTTCGGATGACGCCCGCGTCTATACGTTTAAGCTTCGCCGGGATGTCCGTTTTCACGATGACCCTTCTTTTGCAGGGGGAAAGGGCCGCGGCGTCACCGCGCAGGATTTCGTCTATTGTTTCAACCAGCTCTGCACGCCGGATGGCGCCAACAAAGGCTTCAGCTTCTTCGTGGATCGCATCAAAGGGGCGCGGGCCTATTACGATGCCAACGGCGCTAAGAACCCCGATGCCCCGGCCATTGCGGGCGTCCGCGCACTGGATGACTACACGTTTCAAATTGAATTGAACGATCCTTTCGCCGCTTTTTTAAGCATGCTCAGCATGCCTTTTTGTGCGGTATGGCCGCAGGAAGCCTATGAAAAGTACGGCACCGAAATGCGCGCCAAGGCAGTGGGCACCGGTCCTTTTCTGATGCGCAAAGTCAAAGACAACGACAACGTGGTCATGGTGCGCAACGATAACTATTGGGGCCGCGATGCGCACGGCAACCAACTGCCTTACCTGGACGGCATCAATGTGCGCTTTATCTCCGAGGAGAAGTCCGAGATGTTGTCCTTCCAGAAAGGGGAATTCGATCTGAAGTTTCGCTTGCCTCTGGACATGTACGACCAAATCGTGGACCGGAGCGGCACGGAGCGCAAGTTTACGCCGGAGTACAGCAAGTATCAGCTCCAGTATGTGCAGAACATGATGGTGGAGTACTACGGCTTTCTGCACCCGGACCCCGATGGCATTTTCAGCAATCCGCTGGTGCGCCAGGCCTTCAACTACGCCATTGACCGCGACAAAATTTGCGACTTTGTGCTCAAGGGAAATGCGGCTCCGGCCTACTACGGCATCGTTCCTCCCTCATACCCGCAGTACCCGCACAAGGAGGTCAAGGGCTTCACGTTTGACCCTGACCGAGCGCGGTATTTGCTGCAACAGGCCGGATATAAGTAGAGGGTACCTCTAAAAACCCCATATACTGCGTTACGCCTCAATTCTTGATCTCAAACCGCACGCTCTTTTTGTAGCGCACGGCAACGGCGTGACCTTTGATGCTGCCGGGAATCCAGCGCGGGCTTTGGGCCATAACCCGCAACACTTCTTTGTCCATGCCATAAGGCATGCCTTTCAAAACCTTGAAATCAGACAGGTTGCCGGCCGTGTCCACGACGAAACTGACCTCCACGGCGCCTTCGATTCCGTAGGACAATGCTGCGGATGAATAGCGGATGTGTTTTTTCAGAAAGGCATCGAACGCTTCCTGACCCCCGGGAAACATGGGGTTTACATCCGCGCGGTCGGTGATAATGTTGCCCGTGACAAACGGGTCGTCAACTTCTTCATCATCGCGGCGAAACGCCTGGGCCCGGTCAATGGAAGGCGGCGGTTCGGGTTTGGTGTCGAGCAAGGGTTTTTTGCTTACCGTAATAACGCTGAGGTCGATGATCAGGGGGGGCGTGTTGGGTTGAGGCTCTGCTGCACTCTTCTCTTCTTCGATGACTTTAACCGGATCCATCATTTCCACCAGTTCAATGCTGACTTCGTCCGGTCGCGGGAGGGGCGTATGGGGTGTTGCTGAAGGTTTCCAGCTGAATGCACTTTGCACCACCAGAATACTGAACACTAAGCCCACCAGAAAATACAGGTGCGAGTTTGAGCGCTCTTTGGACAATCGGTCAAGCTGTTCGGGTGCTATGGCAGCGCGGGGACTGTTGCTGGAAGTATGGAACAGCTGGCTCCAATGGCGGCGCTTTTGCTGGTCGTGTTTTTGGTTCGCGCTTGATTTTTTGAACGACATGGTGTGCTGTTTTGGCGGTGACGAGGGACAAGCCTAAGCGTACGATGCGTGCCCCACCTGTTTTCCATAACGCGCAACGGAAAAAAGTGCGCGTGGAAAATGGGAAATGGGCAATAATCGTTGCGACGTACATAAAACGGCACAGCGCTCCCAGCAGTTATGCACCCTGCAGGAGATGACGAAAACCTGACGAAGTGCGGAGCGGCGAGCTTACTCTATCAGAAGCGGTTGCACGAAGTGCGGAATCCCTTCGCCCGAACGTGCAGCCCCTGACCAGGCATGCAGCCAGTACAGCCCAGCTGAACATCCGTTCAGATTCAGGGGAAGGGAGAAGTTGCCTGCGGGCAACTGTTGTGGGGGCCATGTGCGCACCGTGCGCCCAAGCGCATCAAGGAGTTGCAGTGACATTTCGGTGGGTCGGGAGGTCGTGCCCTGCAGCCATACCTGATTCTGCGCCGGATTGGGGAAGAGCTGCGCGTTGCTCAACAGCGGAGTGGTCAGACCAACAGGCGGCTCCACGCTGCGCAAGCTGTCCTGGTACGCGATGCGGCTGATGACCGCCGTTTCGCCCAGCACCTGCACGTCAATTTGCAGCAGGGGCACGCCGGTACCGGCACCGAGCCAGCGGTATTCAATGGTTTGGCGCTCCAGCACAAATTCGCCGAGTGAACCGCTCAGCGAATCGCGAATGTTCAGGATGGCAATCTGCCGCAACACATCAAAAGTTCCGTAAGGAGTAATCAGGGTGCCCCAACCGTCCACCAGGCTTTCGCGCTGCCGTTCCTCGCGCAAAGCGGCAAGGGTAGGCACCTCAAATTCAAACGCAGAGGCATCGCTGTCAATGCTGCCGTAGGTCAGGGGAAAAGCCGCAATGCGGTCGGCGTCTTCAAACGCGATCACGATCGGAATGCCGGTAAACAGGCCGGCCAGCCCGGTCTGCGAAAATGCTCCACTGTTGCGCTGGTAAAAATTGAAGGCGTCTGTCAGTTCCAACCCGGGTATTACAGGCAGGGATAATTCCTGCGCCATGTTGGAGGTTCCAAACAGGAAAAAGTAAAGAATATTTGTTTCAAACGGAGTTACCCAACCTTCTTCGCTTTGCGAAACCGGCTCCAGAAAGGAAAAGTCCCAGGTAAAGTCCTCGCCGGTGGGTGCGGGGTCAATGGCAAGGAGGGTATCGGCCAGGCTGATCCGGTAGGTTTGGCCGGTGGCCGGGAAATCGGCGCTGGTCAGGGTTAGCTGGGCGTTGGCGGCAGTTGTAAGCACCCCGAGCAGGACGGAAAGGACGAAAGTTGCCTTCATGCCTGTAAGATACGGAAGCCGGGCTTGCGGGGTTTTGTTGGCCGTAAGCGATGGGTCTGCGTGTTTTTTTGGCTATAAGCGACGGAGTGCGGTAGGGCGCGCCGCCTGGCGCACTGGAGGTTTTCTGTCCTCAGCGCTGTGCCGCCCGTTCCAGCCGGTCGTTGATGGCGAGGCCCAGGCCTTGGTCTGGCAGCCGTTCTGCGAGGATGTAGTCCAGCGGTTGCGCATCGAGTTCGCGGAGCATGCGAAACAGGTTGCGCGCCGCTTCTTCGGGGTCAGCGCTGGCAGAAAGGACGCGTCCGGTCATCCACGGTCCGTCAGGGGGCGCTTGAAACGCCAGATACCCCAGCCGACGACCAGGGTGCTCCCAGGCGAGCAAGGCCGGGTCGCCGAGCAGCAAGGGCGTGCGGGGCGCGTAGTGGTTGAGGAGCTGGCCGGGTGCGCGCGGATCGCTGCTCTGGTGCAGGGACATTTCCACCGGACCTGCCACGGCTTCAATCTGCTCCCGCGACAGGCCACCGAGTCGGTACAGCAGCGGTTTATCGCCGTCAAAACCAATGATGCTGCTTTCCAGCCCCACGCGGCAGGGTCCGCCATCCAGCACCATGGCGATGCGCCCGCCCAGCTGGTCCAGCACATGCTGGGGCGTGGTGGGGCTGATGTAGCCGAAGGGATTGGCCGAAGGGGCCGCAAGGGGTGCATCAAGTTCGCGGAGCAGCTGAAGCGTCAGCGGATGATCGGGCACGCGGACGGCGACCGTATCCAAACCGCTTGTGACCAGGTCGGGGATGTTTTCCTGCCTGGGCAAGACCAGCGTCAGCGGTCCGGGCCAGAAGCGGCGGGCCAATGCGAGCGCAGGTTCGGGCACATGCCGCACATAGCGATCTAACCAGGATGCATCGGCCAGGTGTGCGATCAGCGGGTCAAAATGCGGTCGGTTTTTTACTGCGAATATGCGGGCAACGGCGGCTTCATTCAGGGCCAGTCCGGCCAGGCCATAGACCGTCTCCGTGGGGATGGCCACAAGCTCACCCCGGCGAAGCAGGGAAGCGGCTTCGGCAACGTCGTCCTTGCACAGGGTTTGGTGAGACGGTGGCATAATCGCAATAAAGTTCCGCATTGGTGTGGAATATCAAGCTGTTCTTAAGGATTCCTATATTTTGTATTGCCTGAAAAGGCTTAGTTTGGTGAGCCATTCAAGGCCAATGATGTGAAGCGTTCGCTGATGATTTATACCGGCTGGGCAGGCCTGGGTATTGCCCTTTCCCTGATCCTTTCATGTCAGGACAAGCCGGAAACGATAACGCCTACCATGGGTCCACTGACGGAGTCCGTCTATGCGGCTGTCTTGGTGGAGCCGGCGTTTCTCTACCAGGCCAATGCCAACGCAACCGGAATTTTGGAGGCACTGTTGGTGCAGGAAGGCGATTCCGTTGCAGCGGGTCAACTGCTGTTCCGGATTCGAAATGAAAATCCGTCGCTGAATGCGAGCAATGCGCTGGCCTCTCTTGAACTGGCCAGGGCAAACCTGCGCGGCAATCAAACGGTGTTGGATGATTTGCGCACCCAACTTTCGAATGCCCGATCCGTGGTTCACAACGATTCACTGAATTACGCCCGGCAGCGGAACCTATGGGAGCAGAAGATTGGCTCAAAAAGTGATTTGGAGCAGCGCGCACTGGCCTTAGAGGCCTCGCGCAACACCCTGCGCCGTTTGCAAAACCAGGTCGCTCGCACGCGCAATGACTTGCAGACGCAACTGGAGCAGGCAGAGAACAATTATAAACTGGCGCAATCCAATGCCGGTGAGTTTGCTGTAACAAGCAGGCTTGACGGTGCCGTCTATGACGTGTTTGTGGAAATGGGCGAGTTAGTCACGCCGCAAACCGCTTTGGCAACCATCGGCAGCAGCGAGGACTACTTGCTCAACCTTCGCTTAGACGAGGTGGACATTACCCGCATTGCCGAGGGCCAGAAGATTTTGGTCAATCTGGATGCCTACGGTTCAGAAGTGTTTAATGCCCGTTTAACCAAAGTATATCAAAAAAAGGATGAGCGCACTCAGACCTTTAAAGCGGAAGCTGTGTTTGAAACAGCGCCGCAGAAACTTTATTACGGTTTAGCGGGAGAGGCCAATATTTTGATCACCGAAAAGCAATCCGCCCTGACCATTCCGCTGGTTTATTTGCTGGAGGGAAATCGGGTTATTGCCCATGGCGACACCGTTTCAGTGACTACCGGAATCCGCAGCATGGAGAAGGTGGAAATACTGTCGGGAATTGACGCAGCGGCAGTCTTAACTAAACCCGATTAGGTTGAACTGGACCATCCTTTTGCGCATTGCTAAAAAGCACTTGCTTGCCCGAAAAAGGCAAACCAGTGTTGCTGCGCTTGGGGTCACCTTTGGCATTGGCACCTTCATTATCCTGGTCAGTTTCATGACCGGCCTCAACGGTCTGTTGGACGGACTCATTCTGAACCGGACACCGCACATTCACCTGTTTAATGAAATCAGGCCCAGCGAGCAACAGCCGGTTGATTTGGCAGAGGAATACAAAGATGGAATCAATATCGTGCACTCCATCAAGCCCAAGCAGAGCCTGAAGCGGGTGCACAACGCCCTTCCCATCATCAGTTACCTGCAAGAAATGCCAGAGGTAAAAGGTGTGACGCCCCAAGTGATGGCCTAGGTTTTCTACATATCCGGATCCATTGAGTTGAATGGCGTGGTTTACGGGGTCAATATTCTGGACGAAGAGCGCTTGTTTAACATGAGCGACTATATTGTTCAAGGCAGCGCCCGCGCCTTGAAAAACAACCAGAACGGGATTTTGCTCGGGGCGGGAATAGCCGCTAAAATGGCTGTCAAAGTGGGCGACAAGATTCAAATCAGTACGGTGGGCGGCGGTATTTTCCCCTTGCAGATTGTGGGCATTTACCAGAGCGGCTTGGCAGAAATAGATGATAAGCAAAGTTATGTCAACCTGGTAACGGCCCAGCGCATTTTGGGAGAGTCCCGCGATTACATCACCGACATCAATGTAAAACTGTACGATATTGAGCTTGCGGCTCCGATGGCCGCTCGCCTGCAGCGGCAGTTTAACATCCGGGCCATCGACATTAAAAGTGCCAATGCACAGTTTGAAACCGGAACTTCTATCCGCAACCTGATCACCTACGCCGTATCCATAACATTGCTTGTTGTGGCGGGATTTGGTATCTACAACATTCTGAACATGGTCATTTACGAAAAGATGAATGACATCGCTATTTTAAAGGCCACGGGGTTTTCGGGAAGGGATGTAAAATGGATCTTCATTTTGCAGGCTGTGGCTATTGGTTTTGTCGGGGGAGTGATAGGGTTGGTTGCCGGGTATTTCTTTTCTGTTTTAATCGATCACTCGCCTTTTGAAACAGATGCCCTTCCCACGATTAAGACCTTTCCGGTAAACTTCAATCCGGTGTACTATGTCATCGGAATGGTGTTTGCCATGATTTCCACCTTTTTTGCCGGCTACCTGCCCGCCTTGCGCGCAGAGCGAATAGACCCGGTTGAAATTTTACGCGGGCAATAGGATGGAACCAGTTTTAGTGGCTCAGGACATTAATAAGTCGTTCACCGATCCGGTGAATTTTCACGTGTTGAAGGACATCAATTTCCAGGTGGAGAAGGGGGAGTTCGTGACCATTATGGGCAAGTCGGGTTGCGGCAAGTCAACGCTGTTGTACATATTATCCACGATGGACCGCGATTATACCGGCAATTTGTTTTTGGAGGGCCGAAAACTCACTGGCCAGTCGCCTGCTGAACTGTCGAAGGTGCAAAACGAGCACATTGGCTTTGTGTTTCAGTTTCATTTTTTGCTGCCTGAATTCACGATCCTGGAAAACGTGATGTTGCCTGCGCAAAAGTTAGGTCGTAAAACCACCGGGCAGATTCGGATTGATGCCCTGGAGAAACTGGCCTTGTTGGATATTGCCGACCAGGCGAACAAGCTCGCCAACAGGATTTCTGGTGGTCAAAAGCAACGGGTGGCCATTGTCAGGGCGTTGATCAATGATCCCATGATTATCATGGGCGATGAACCCACTGGCAATTTGGACAGCCATAATGCGGACAATGTGTTTACGATTTTCAAGCAGCTCGGCAAGGAGCGCAACCTTTCGCTGCTCATTGTCACGCATGACGACGATTTTGCGCGAAAGACAGACCGGATTATTCGCATGGAGGATGGCCGGATTTTGGCTTGATGCTGCTATGCTTGTCGCTGCTTTTCGAATGCGCTGTTTAACGCTGCCAATGCCCTTCGCCTGTTAGCACAGTCATGCGCTTGCCCAATTTTTCTTGGTCGGTCATGCGATCAATGGGCACAAACCAGACGTCCACCTCGGCTTTTTCCGCGGTCAGATCTACAGTAAAGTAGCCGTGCCGGCCAAAGTTGACCCAACTGTGGTGGGGATTGGCGCGGTTGCTGATTCCCTTGATTATTGGAAGCAGCACGACTGGTACACCGGCCTCGCGCATGTTGACCCGGCTTACGCTGGGTCCGGCAATTTCTACGCCGAGGCTGCCCGGTGCGCGGCGCGGGTGATACAGCTCCTTGCAATTAGGCCAACTGGTCAACTCCATAAAGAAGGTCATGTGCATGTCGCCGCTCAGGACAATGGTGTTGCGCAGGCTAAGTTCTTCCAACGTCTGGAACAGGCGCTCGCGGGCCTGGGGAAAACCGTTCCAGTTTCCGGGGTCGAATACCTTGCCGTTGCCGCGGCGGTTCCGGATGAATTTAGGGGTGCCTTGGCTCAGCCAGTCGCTCATGATTTCTTGGTTACCCAGCAATTGCCAGGTGGCGCTTGACTGACGCAATTGTTGATCAAGCCAGGCTTCCTGTTGCAAGCCCAGCACCGACAGATCGCCGTCAGGATGGGTTTCCTGGCCCCGGAAGTAGAACATGTCCAGCATGTGCAAGGTTGCCAGTTTGCCGAACGCAAAACTCCGGTAAAGCCGCTCGGGATGCAGCGAATCCGGCATGCGGATAGGCAAGTATTCGTAGAAAGCCTGGATGGCTTCACCCGTTCGGCTTTTATCCGGCACATCGATGTCGTGGTTGTCCCACATGGCGATCCAAGTCTTGTTTTGTCGGGCAATGCGCAAATCTGCATCGAGCAGGTAGTAGCGGTGCCGTTCCCGCCATTCCTCCAAATTGGTCACATCGTTTTGTTCGAATGGCGGCATTCGGTTGAGCTGCCTTTCGTCGGGGTAATCATAAACATAGTCCCCCAAATGGACAATAAAATCTATGTTATGGTTAGATGCTGCCATTCGGTAGGCATTGAAGTAGCCTGCCCAGATGCTGGCACAGGAGAACACGGCTAGTTTTACGTGATCCGTTTCTTCCGGCAGTGTTCGTACCCGGCCCACGGCAGAAAAGATGCCCGCTGAAGTGCCAAAGCGGTAGTAGTATTCGAAGTCAGGCTCCAGGCCAACCGCATCAACGTGAACGCAATGATCGCGGTTTGGTTTTGCCACGGTATTGCCTGTTGCGATCAATTGCACAAACATGGAATCAGCGGCAACTTGCCAGATTAGCTCAGCACGCTCGTCTGGTCCCAACCCATCCACGCGCGTCCAAAGCATGACTCGGTCAGTCATCGGATCGCCGGAGGCTATGCCTTGTGAAAAGGGGGCGTGCTTGGAGTCAGGGTAGAGCTGGGGGGGGAGGGATTGGGGATGCACCGCAGAAATGCATAAAAGGAAGACGGGGATGAAGAGGAGTTGACGCATTGGGATGGCTCAGAAGGCGCAATGGTAAGTTGTGGAAAGGTAGAATGAATTGGGGGCAACACGAGCGATCCTATCGCTAAGTTTTGCCCAAATGTTGCAGCAAGAATATACTGCTATAAATGGGTACGGTTATGTTTGCGCGCAACGCAGGATAGATCATTCATAGGATTCTTGTGAGTTTATTAATGCACAGTAAAGCTGTTTCACGATCGGTAGTTTGGCCTTAGCTTTATACCAGTTATTGGTCATGCGTTTAGTAGGGTCATTTAAGCATGGAATTTATCAGGAAAACAGGGTGAGGACAAAAAGATGAAAATTGACACAACCTATTACGAGCGTTGCGTGAATACCTTGGATATGGCGTATGGGTTGCTGCTGAAAGCTAATCCAGAGGAAATTCACTACGACATGTATCGTTCAGCCTGCGTCAAGGAGTTTGAAATAATTTTGGAGCAGAGCGGTAAGTTGATGAAAAGGGCGTTGAAGCCATATTTGCATTCTTCAAGGGCAGTAGACAAACTTCACTTTAAAGATATATTTAGACAAGCTGTGTTGAGAACGATTATTACCCCAGAACTTTGTGAGCGTTTTATGGAGTATAGAGACAATCGGAACAACACCGCCCACGATTACGGTGTTAACTTTGCGCGGGAAACTTTAGTCCTTTTACCAGCTTTTATCCGAGATGCACGTCTCTTTATTGATGCCATAAACCTCCAGAATCATGCAATTGAGGAGTAAAGATAGGGAGCGGTTATTGGCAATATTTTCAGCGGTTAACCTACCCTTTGAAGTATGGGCATACGGTAGCCGGGTCTCTGGCGAAGCACATGAAGGCAGTGATCTGGACCTAGTTATCCGGACAAAGGACTTACAGAAATTTCCCATTGATGTTTATGTGATTTTGCAAGATAAAATACAAGAAAGCAGCATTCCAATTGTGGTTGAACTTTTTGATTGGACGCGATTGCCAGAAAGCTTTCACGCGAATATTGAAGCAAATCATGAAGTTTTGTTCAGCAATCTTGACGAGGAAGTGAGCTTCCGGATGGGGCGATCATCCAATCAGTAGCAAGGGTGATCGAATTAAGTTCATTGAGGATGGACAAAAGTATTTGAATAACATAAGGTATATCATGAAACAAATTGTTCTATATATTTATTTTCTACTCTTTTTAGTCCCACTCAGGGCACAAGTTAAATTTGAGCAGGAGCGCAAAATTGCTCAGCAGGTGGTACCGGATACTGCGCAAAAGGTAGTTAATGAAATTTCTACGGGTTCGCGAATTAAGTGGTACCAGGAACAGCGTTTGGACGGCATTTCCTATGAAGCGAAGTACACGTTGAATGGCAGGCGATACAGTGTAGAATTCAATCACGAAGGCGAGTTGGAAGATGTTGAAATTGAGCTCAAGTGGAAGGAAGTTCCCCTGTCGGCGGCGAAAGCCATGGAAGCCCACTTTGACAGTGCCTACCTGAAGCATCGTTTGCGCAAAGTGCAAGAGCAACTCAGCGGCAGTTTATCGGCCATTCAGGAGCATTGGGAACGGCGGTCCGAAACCAAGTCTGATGGTGCCGACGAAGGTGCGAACAGCGCCGTGCGCGCTTCGAACACGATTAATAAAGTCTTGCTGCGCTACGAAGTGGTTGTTCAAGTGCGCACTGCAGAAGGTGCGGCCCTGCATGAAGTGCTTTTTGATGAACAGGGGCAAATGCTGCAAACCGCAACTATCCTCCTAAGAAATACGGACAATCTTGTTTATTAAGTATTGGTTCTTTCTTGGATTGTTCACCTTATTGGGCCATTGGCAACCGGCAATGGCGCAAGGCAGTTTTGAGCTGGGAGTATTGCCGGCGGTCAACATCAACCGCAAGTTTGATCAGGGTTGGAGTTTGAATATGAAGGTGGAATCGCGGGCCATGCTTCGGCAGCCGGCAGTGGACCAGGAAAACATCTGGGATCCAGATTATGTGTTAACCGATTTTATCCTACTGGGTTCCCGAAAGGTGGGCCTTGCTCACAGCGTGGCTGCCGGCTATGTTTTCCGCTGGCGGCCGGGCGACAATGCACATCGGTCCGTGCAGCAGTTTACGTTTGTGCAACCCTTAACTGGGGTTCGCCTGGCGCACAGGATTTCAACAGACCAGACTTTTTCGGAACAGGAGCCCCCGGTTTTCCGGCTGCGCTACCGTCTTGTTGCGGAGTGGCCGCTTTCCGGACAGGAGCTGGACCCACGCGAGCCTTACCTTAAACTCGGCAACGAATACCTGCAAGCATGGCAGGCCACCAGCGCAGACCTGGAAATTCGCGCCATTCCAACGCTGGGCTATGCCTTCAACGACAACAACAAAGTAGAGCTCGGATTGGACTACCGGATCAACAGTTTTGTCAATGGCGCAACAGAACAAACATTATGGACGGCGGTTCAGTGGTTTTTGACCTGGTAGGCTTTTGCCGTTGAGGGTCTGGAGTGTCGCTCATCGAGCTTTATCAAAACCCTCACCAGAACTCCAGCCAGTCCAACGCGAGTGTGGCCTCGGGGTCTTCAGGCACAAGCACTTGCACCCAAAGCGCGCGGGGTTCCGTGCCGGCCACGCCCGTTACTGCCCCCCGCACGGTCAGCCAGTTCGTTGAAGCCGGCACCTCCACCCGCGCAATCACCGCCCCCCAGGGCTGGTCAAGCCGCAAGAGCACGGTGGCTTTGGCTTCCGGCGAAAGCACCCGCAGCCGCACAGAGTCCACGTCGTTGCCAAAAGCGATGTACTTGAAAGCAGCGCGGTCGCGGTGCCCCATGCCGATAAGCCCTTCGCCCGAAAGAGAAAGGGATGAGGTGCCTTGGGGCTGAAGC
>WGOA01000048.1 GCA_016124275.1 Bacteroidota bacterium | reverse complement strand
GCACTGGCTGTTACCGACGACGAAGCGCTTACAGCGGCGCAATCGCTCGCGCAAACCGAAGGCATCATTCCCGCGCTGGAGACTGCGCATGCATTGGCGGCACTGGACAGACTGGATCTGCCCAAGGGCGCCACGGTGGTGGTGAGTCTGAGTGGCCGCGGCGACAAAGACATGGATACCTACAGTGCTTTCTTGAACCGTCAGGAAGCCTTGCAAAAGTAACGTAACTTATATTATACATAAGTAATAAAATGTTATCCAAAGAAGTTTTTCAACCAAAGGCCGGCAATCAGCTAAAGGACCTTTTTCAAAGCGGTCGCGATCATCTGCTGAGCATTTACCTGACCGCTGGATATCCGACTTTGGACGCCACGGGCGCCTTGTTAGAAGCGGTGCAGGAAGCAGGCGCAGACCTGGTGGAGGTGGGCATGCCCTATTCCGATCCTTTAGCGGACGGTCCCGTGATTCAACAGAGCGGCGCGCAGGCACTGGCTGCTGGCATGACCCTTGATCGGCTCTTTGACCAGGTAGCTGAAGTGCGCCCTCGCCTTCAGATACCCCTGGTTTGGATGGGCTATTTCAATGCCATGCTTCAGTACGGTCCGGAGCGTTTTGCGGAGCGCTGTGCTGCCAGCGGTTTTGAGGCGCTGATTCTGCCGGATTTGCCCCCTGAAGTGTATCGCCGCGATTTTCAGCCTTTGTTTGTGCGGCATGGACTGAAGCCCGTTTTTTTAGTCACCCCCCAAACCCCGGAACACCGAATCCGGCTGATTGATGATTGTTCGGAGGGCTTTGTCTATTTGGTGGCTTCGAGTACCTTGACTGGCAGCAATACCGGCATTGGATCGCTGCAGGAGCAGTATTTGTCCCGGGTAGCCGCCATGGGCTTGCGCAATCCGCTGATTGCAGGCTTTGGCATCCACGACCGTCCGAGTTTTTTGGCGGCTTGCCGCCATGCCAGGGGCGCTATCGTCGGGTCCGCTTTTTTGCGGCACATCGGCCAATCGGCAGACCCGGTTGGCGCAGCTGGGCATTTTGTGCGGTCGTTGCGCGCAGAATCATAAGCCCTTCGCCCGAAAAAGAAGGCGCAAGTCTGCGCTTTGGCGAACTTTGCAGCTTCCTGAACGCCTGCCTGCCCTTTAGGCAATGCGGTGCTTGCAGAAAAACGGTTGAACCATGGCCATTCTTTCCACATCTTACCCTAAAGACAGAATCAAAGTTGTGCTGCTGGAGGACATCCACACGGCGGCGGCAACCGCTTTTCGCAAGGCGGGATACACGGACATTACCAAGCTGAAGCGCTCGGCATCGGGAGCGGAATTGGAGGCGATTGTGCGCGATGCACATATTTTGGGCATTCGCTCCAAGACGCATTTGACCCCGGCGGTGTTGGACCAGGCGGGCAAACTGCTGGCCGTGGGCTGTTTTTGCATCGGAACCAACCAGGTTGATCTGGAGCGCGCCACGGAGAAGGGCATTCCTGTGTTCAATTCGCCCTATTCCAACACGCGTTCTGTTGCTGAGTTGGTACTCGCAGAAGCGATCATGCTGTTGCGGCGCATTCCGGCGCGGAGCGAAGCGGCGCACGCCGGGCGCTGGTTAAAAGATGCGCGGGGTTCGTATGAAAGCCGCGGAAAAGTGATGGGAATTGTCGGCTACGGCCATATTGGATCGCAAGTATCGGTACTCGCGGAATCGCTGGGCTTTCAGGTGGTTTTCCACGACGTAGCCCCGGTCTTGCCGCTGGGCAATGCCCGCCCGCTGCGCAGCCTGGCCGAGCTGCTCAAAGTTTCCGATGTGGTCACTTTGCACGTACCCGGTGGGCAGGGAACCGACAACCTGATCAACGCCCGCAACCTCCGCATCATGAAAAAGGGGGCCATCCTGCTCAACCTGGCGCGAGGCACCGTGGTGGACACGGCCGCGCTGAAATCGGCGCTGGAAAGCGGCCAGATCGGCGGGGCCTCCGTAGATGTGCACCCCGTAGAACCCAAGGCCAACGATGACTTGTTTGTCAGCCCGCTCCAGGGTTTGCCCAATGTGATCCTCACGCCGCATATCGGGGGAAGTACGCAGGAGGCCCAGCAACAGATCGGCTTGGATGTGGCCGGTAAACTGCTTTCTTTCCTAGAAAGCGGCACCACCATTAACTCCCAATCGGTACCGGAACTGAGCCTGCCTTCGCACGAAAACAGTCACAGAATCCTGCATATTCACTGGAATAAGCCCGGGGTGTTGTCGGCTATCAACGCGCGGCTTTCCGAGCACAACATCAACATTGTGGGCCAATACCTGAGCACGAATGCCAAAATTGGCTACGTCGTGCTGGACGTGGACCAGCGCAACTCCAGAAAAGCGTGTGAACAGCTCAAAGAAGTGGCGCACACCATTCGCAGCCGGGTTTTGTATTGAGCCGGGCTCTTGCGGCTGGACCGGGCTCTTGCGGCTGAGCCGAGCTCTTGTGGCTGAGCCGAGCTCTTGCGGCTGCAGCCGGGCTACTGCAGCTCGAGCCGGGCTCTTGCGGCTGGAGCAGGGCTTTAATCGCAGTTCAGGGCGCATCTCGCAGAGTATTTGCCTGTCACATAAGTGCGCCAGCTGTTAGGTGCTCGTCCAGCCCTTGCCCTTACATTCGTATTAGCAAACTTTTTAACGCATGAAAGCGGGTTACTGGATCGCCTGTGCCGCCATCACTTTACTGAGTCTAACCCTGCAGGTCATCGCCTGAGCGCAGCCTGGCAGAAAAGATAAGGGATGATAGGAAAGCCTGAAGGGCCTTGGTCTTTTAGGTGAGCAAACGAGGTGGGATGTAGGGAGGACGTTGTTCTCAACGTTTCACAAAAAAACCGGGCTCCTGGGAGGTGCCCGGTTTTGTTTTATGGGCATGGCCTTAGACCACGCCCCAAATTTGCTCTTCTTCTTGCGCGGAAGTTGCGCTACGATCAATCTCTGGCTACAACAAAGCGCTCCGTGCGGCTGTCGTTGCTGCTGCGAATGACGGCAAAGTAAACGCCCGGAGCATAGTCGCCCAGCACGTAAGTCTGCTGGTGTGTACCTGCGGTGTACCAGGCGTTGTTGAGCGTTTCTACCAGCCGTCCGTTCAGGTCATAAACCTGCAGGGCCAGCGTTTCGGGCTGCTCCAGACTAAATGCCAGGCTCAGCGTTCGGTCAACCAGCGTCGGGCTGAGCTCCAGCGAACCGAGCGCACTGCTCTGGTCCAAACCGGATGGGGCAGCTTCGCGGTACAGGCCGGCTTGGTGCACTTCTTTGGTGGTCATCGATTGCACAAAAGCCACCACTTTCAGTCTGGTAGGATCGATTTCGCTCAGGTCGATGTCGTAGGTGTAGTCGAGGGTAGTGATGTCCCCTTCGAACTGCTTGCCCAAAATGGATCCGCTGGATCCCGTCAGCATGTTGCGCATGACCCAGTAAAAGTCGCGCTCGCTGTTGTAGCCGGGAGGGCTGGTGTAGTTCACTTCCTCTTCAATGACCACCACGTGCGCGCGCAGAAAGTTGTCGGATGACTCCTGAAAGTCGCGCAAGGCTTCAAAACTGACGGAGACACTCAGCTGGTCCTGTGTTTCGTTCAGTTCCTGGCTGATGTCCAGGCTCCACCAGGCGGGCTCGGAAAGTTCGTCGTCAATTTTGCTCTGGTTGATGGTACCAGGGGTGCCGTAATATTCACCGTTGATCCAAACCTGCGGAAACGAATAGACGCCGTAAAAACCGCCGATGCGGCTGTCTACCTGCGTAGGGTTAAAGGCCCACATCGGGTCCAGGTAGCCCCCGCCACCGCGTTGGTACTTGATGATGGCTAAGTTGTCCGTGTTGGCGTTCAGCAGGGTTCTGAAAGCAGGATTTTGCGAAGCGCATGGGCCGCAGGAAGCACTGGTTACCTGTTCCACCAGGGCTACACGAGCAACGGATTGCGCATCCAGCGCCGGGCTGCTCAGCGCCAATATGAGCACAAGCAACAGCAAAGACGGGGCAGTGATTAATGATTTGGGGTAGATCGTGTTCATGAAAAGGTTGTTAAAGCGTTTAAGTTCGGGGGAAATGGCCGCATTCTCCTAAGCGAAGGCAGATTTTAACAAAATGGTGACGTACTCGAATCAACCCCACAGCTGACCAGAATGTTCCCAAAGGCCCTCGGGAATTGCCGAATTAACCCGATTTTCAACCCATGCGCGAAGAGCGGGCAACAACAACAGCGTTAACAGAAAGCGAATTGCAGGCTGCCGTTGAGCAGAACAAAGGCATCTACGACCGCTGGTTCGAGCCCGATTACGCGTATTCGGTGCAAAAAAATCTGGGCGAGGGGCTGGATAAGAACTATTTCCGTTTGAAATGGGTAGGCTTTGACGAAATGCCCAAGCGCAACAATCCGGCCCACCCGCTCATCTATTTTGGCAACCACAGCGGCATGACCTTTCCCTGGGACGCTGTGATGTTGTCTTCGGGCATGCTCAAGCGGGTTGGCTACCGTTTTGAAGATTTCTGGCGTCCGCTGGTGGCCCCGCAATTGAACAAGATCCGGCTCATGAACGCCTTCCTGATCCGCGATTTCTGGCGGCGCTGCGGGGGCATCGATGCCACTTCGCTCAACTTCGAAACCATGATGCACTACCGGGGATCCAACCTGTTGATCTACCCGGAAGGCATCGGCGGCATTGGTAAAGGCTTCAACCATCGCTACCAGGTGCAGCGCTTCGCCACCAGTTTTGTGCGCATGAGCCTCAAGTACAAAACAGACATCATTCCCATTTGCACGGTCAACGGCGAATACATCAATCCCTATTCGTACAATTTTGAATGGGTCAACCGCCTCTCGTCAAAAATTGGCATTCCCTTTCTGCCCATCACGTGGTTGCTGGTGTTCCTGCCCATTTTTCCCTGGTTGTTCTACTTTGCCTTTCCGGCCCGCCTCACGTTTGTGCGCGGCACACGCATGAGCCCCTGGCAATGGACAGACAAGCCCTTCGACCAACTGACCCGTCAGGACATAGAAGAACTTACGGAACGGGTACGCGCTCAATTTCAACAAGACCTGGATAAAGCTGTGGCTGAGTACGGCAAGGAACCCTACCAGGGTTGGCGCCTGCTCCAACTCAATTTACGCAACTGGAAGGAACTCGCGTTTTTCCACTCGCCGGGCTGGCCGCTGCTGTTTGCGGAGCACGAGCGTCTTTACCGCAAATCCGGGGGAAGGGCGTTTAAACTTCGAACAGGTCCGTTTTCTTTATTGAAAGCGTTGGCCATGAACCCACCAACCTGGGCTTACTTTATTCCGGTGCTCGGTTGGATTCCTATTCTTATTCAAGGCTACAAAAAAGTTGATTCGTAACCATGGAACATGCCAGCATAGAAAATATTTTTTTGCGTTTTGTAATGGTAGGCGCAGGGATGTTTTGGACCGTTTCCTTTAGCGGTTGCAGTTCACCCGGTTCTGAAACAGCCGAGCAGCTTCCCGCCCCCTCCCGCATCGAGATCCATGAAGCCTTTCCCTCAGCCTACGTGAAAGCGCGAAACATAGAAATTTATCTGCCGCCGGGTTACGACAGTACAAAAACCTATGCAGTCTGCTACATGCACGATGGGCAGAACCTCTTTGACTCCAAGCGCACCTTTAACAATGTGGAATGGGGTGTGGATGAGGCGCTGGATTCCCTCGGCTATGACCTGATCGTTGTGGGCATTCACAACACGGAGTTTCGCTACCAGGAATACATGCCGCAGAAGCCGGAAGCAGCGGTTCAGCCAGCTCTGGAAATTGCCTGGGTCTCGGACAGCAACCGCTTTAAGACCTCCCGAGGGGCCTTGCAGTCGGATGCCTACCTCCGCTTTATTGTCGAGGAACTCAAGCCTTGGGTGGACAAACGCTACGCCACCTCCCCGGACCGGGATCACACGTTCATCATGGGTTCCAGCATGGGTGGCCTGATTTCGGCCTATGCGCTGGGCGAATATCCCGGCGTCTTTGGTGCAGCCGGCTGCCTGAGCACGCACCTTCCCGCGCTGGATGGCCCATTCCTGGAGTACCTCGCGCTCGGAAAGCCTTCGCCCAGCCTGGGTTCCCGTTTGTGGATGGACCACGGTACAGAAGGCCTGGATTCTACCTATGCCCCTTACCAACTGCAGGCTGATGCCATTTTGCTTGCCAAAGGCTGGACCCGCGGCGTGGATTTTGAGTCGCGGGTTTACGAAAACACCACCCACCACGAGTCGGATTGGCGCACGCGCCTGCCCGCCATTTTTGCCTTCCTGTTGGAGGGTAAAGTGGTCGGCCAGGAATCGGGGGAAGGGCTCCCCGCGCGTTAGCGAAGAATCTCGTAGAGTTCGGCCTGGTAGGCGTCCAGCGGCAACACGTCGCCGGGGGCAAACGGCAAGCTTTGGCCGGTGCGAAGGTTTCGCAACATGACCGCATCGCCCTTCCCCCGGGATTCTGCATTGCCCAACAAGGGGACAAGGAAGCGGAACGGAACCTGTTGGGCCTTTTCACTGCCGTTGACCACGCTTAGGATGTTGCCGCTTTCGTGGTAACGGCCGTAGGCGTAGTAGCCGCCGTCCCAATCCGGGCGAACGTGGCGCAGTTCACCGTGGCGCAAGGCGGCGTGCCGGGCACGAAGGCGGAGCAGGTCCTGCATGTAGGTGAACATGGCGTTTTCGGC
Organism: Bacteroidota bacterium; assembly: GCA_016124275.1. Taxonomy (GTDB): domain Bacteria; phylum Bacteroidota; class Bacteroidia; order Chitinophagales; family BACL12; genus WGOA01. Next base: position 8,338 of record WGOA01000048.1, on the reverse strand, counting down.
TTCGGTGCGGCCTGAGGCGTTGAACGCTGAGCGGCTGTCGTCCGGGAATCCTCCGGGAAAGTCCTGGCGCAAGAGCACATGGCTTTCACCGCCCATCATGCCGAGTTCTTCGCCGTAAAACAGCTGCGGGATGCCGCGTGTGGTGAGCAAAATGTGCAGGGCTACGCGGTAGCGGCCTGTGTTCCCTTCCGCAATAAAAATTGGCCGCGGCGTGTCGTGGTTGCCGAGCAGGCTCACCAGGTTATTCGGGTTGCCGAAAAAGTAATCTTCGCTGAGCCGCTGGTAAATGGCGAGCAGGCCTTCCTGGCCTTTGAGGTAGCGCTCCATGGCCATCATGAAGCCAAAGTCAATGACGCTGGGCAGTTCCGAGTTGAAGCTTCGGGGCAGGCGGCAGCCTTTCTGAAAAAGTGCGGTGAACGCGGTAGCTCCCCAGGACTCACCGGTAACGTTGAACGCGGGGTATTCCCGCAAAATGGCCCGCACCCATTGCACGCCGAATTCCTCGTCGGAGTAGGGATAGGTGTCTTCGCGAATGCCGTCTATACCGCTGTGCTCTATCCACCACAGGGTCTGTTGAATCAGGTAGCGCGCCACGTATCGGTCTTCCTGGTTCAAGTCGGGCATCTGGTCCACAAACCAGAAGCGCCGCATTTTTTCCAATTCGCCGGGTGCGGCATACGGGTCATGCACCGCGGGGAGGTTGTGGCCGTCCGTGTCATGCTTCTCAAGCGAGCCGTTGAACCAGGTCTGGGTCGGCGGATTTTTTACCCAAACGTGGTCCACGCCGCAATGGTTGTTGACGTGATCAAAAATGACTTTAAGTCCGAGGGAATGGGCACTTTCCACAAACTCTGCATAAAGCGAATTGGAGCCAAAGCGCGGATCAATGCGGTAGTAGTCGGTGGCGGCGTACCCGTGGTAACTTCCTTTTCCGGCGTTCTCCAAAACCGGGGTCAGCCACAGCGTGGTTACGCCCAATTCGTCCAAGTAACTCAAGTGATCCATGACGCCCTGAATGTCCCCGCCATGCCAGGCGCCGGGAACGCTGCGGTCGTATTCCTGGTAGAGCTTGGCATCGTTGACGTTGTTGTTGGCGCGGTTGCCGTCCGCGAAGCGATCGGGCACGATGAGGTAAATGACATCGTCCTGGTTGAAGCCCTGGTGCCGGCCTTCACGCGGCGCGCGGTCCATGATCGGGAAAAAGGTGCTGACTTCATTGCGCAACGCGCGCAAAACCAAGCGGTAGTTGTCGGCTTTCACGCCTGGCTTAATGTGCACATCGATGAAGAGGTAATTCGGGCTTGCGCCGAGCTGTGTTTTTAAAATTGTTGGTCCCGGCGGATCGAATAAAGGTTCTAACCCTGCAAGGTTTTCGCCATAAACCAATAATTGCACGGTGTCATGCTCCATGCCTGTCCACCAGTTGGGCGGATCAATGCGGGTAATTTTTGCCTCCTGCGCCTGAACGCTGCCAGCAATGGTTAAAAGCCCTGCGAGGGTTCCGGCGCTAAGGGCGCTTTGTAATTTTTTCCGTAACATAATTTATTTTATGCATAACATAATATATGTTATGTTTAGGGGTTGTCTTATCGCGCTACCACAAACCGGCTGGTGTGGACGCTGTTGCCCACGCCTGCGCCGCTTGCGCTGTTGCCCGCGCCCGCGCCGCTTGCCGCTGCGCTGCCAGTTCCCGCGCCGCCGCTGGCTCCTGGGTTGCCGCCTGCCAAGGACTCCTGGACAATGGCCAGCGTATAGATACCCGCTGCCAGCGGAGCCGTGCTCATCCGGAACAGATTTTCACCCGTCAAGCCTGGTCCGCGCCAAATTTCCTCCACCAACCGGCCCTGGGCATCCAGAACCTGCACCACCAAGTCGCTGCGTTCTGCCAGCGTAAAGACCACAGAAAGTTCTGTGCTGCTGGGATTGGGCCATGTTTTCAAGCCCTGCAATGCCTGCATTTCGGGCGTGCCGGGCTCCTCAACCCCAACGCTGACCACTTCGGTGGCCCGAAGCTGCCCCACCCAAGTGGCGTTGCAGTTGCAGTCAATACCGAATGGCGGCAGGTTGGGCCGAACTTTTCCTATGTTGCCGCTGGCCCATACCGTGCCCGGCTGGTTGTACACCCGTTGCACACCCGTGTAGTCGCCCCAACGCTCGTAAGGGCCACCAGCAATGTTCACAAACGTTTCCCCTTCTTTGATGGTCGTGATGTCCGAGTAAGCAAAGTAATTGCTGTACACCGCGCCAAAACTGGGGAAGCGCGTTTTGGAACTGTAGTCAAACACGATGATGGACTGAATCTCCGACGGATCGTTGCCGGTAAAGGCGATGTTTGGATAGCCCAGGTCCAGGGAGTCGCTGGAGCGGTCGCCGAGAATGTTGGCTTCCAGCACTGGGCTCGTGGACACGTCGTGGATCATGCCGTGGTAGATGCCGGTAAGCCCCGTTGCAGGATCCAGGGTAGCGGATACAAACTGAATCCGGTCGCCTTCGTAAAACGCACCGAGAATGCGGCCGTCGTTGGTGTCAAAGGTCTGGTTGCTGGGCTGGCGGGCTACCGGGGGAAGGCCGTATGGCTCGTCGGCGCGAAGGAATTGCACGGTCAATTCCGCATCGGGCTCGTCAAAGCGATCCGAGATGTGCACCAGAAAAATAGTGTCCTTGCTCAAGGCAAAATTGCGGTTGCTGACCAGCCACAGATCAGGGCCGTACAGCGTGGAGCCCCCTTGAATGGGTCGCAGGTTGCGAAGGGGTTTTCCCCCGAATTCAATGCCTTGCCAAAAACCGCCCCGCAGCGAGTCGCCGGCAAAGCCTTCCATTTTGTCCATCTGCCAGACCAGGGTTTGTTCAAAGCCGGTTTGCCAGGGCTCCCCTTCGCGCAGCAGGTTGATGGTGATGAACACTTCGTCGTCTGTGAGGGCCACCATCGGGTAATCGGTCCAGGTGGTGTTTTCGAACGGATTGCCAGGTAGGCGGTAAAAATTCCAGGGTTGCAAGGGGTCACTGCTGGTGGAAAAGCAGACGATGATGTGCGTGTCCGTCGGGCCAAATCCCGCCAAAAAGACCAGTACAAAGCGATCCTCCTGCGGATCATAGAAAACCTTAGGGTCGAATTTGCCTGCGCTGATGCCCAGCGTGTCTGCAAATGCGCCAAGCCCCATGCCCATGACCTGGTTGCCCAACGTGTCGTAGGCGTAAACGGTGGAATTGATCACGGAGATGACCCAGCCGTCGTTGGACACCGCCACATGGTTGTCGTTGGGAATGGAAAAATTGTAGGGGTTGCCCTGAAAATTGGCACCCAAAGCTGGCGAAGGGATGTCGGCACGGCGCTCAAAACGGTCGCGGTTGTCGGGAACAAAGGCAGCGGCACGGGCTGCCTTGCGCTCCTGCAGCATGGCCCGGTAGCTTCCTGAGCCCGGAACTGGCGCTTCGAGCGAGGTCATTACCGGCTGAAAATCAGGCCCCACATGCCGGGGATCCACCCGGACTGAAGCCACAGGTTCAATGACCACGCGCGAAGGTTGCGCCAAGAGGGGCAGCGCAAAAAGCGTTAAAACGCAAAGCGGGAACAGAGTAAACTTGCGGTCCATGGCAGCAGAAAGCGGGTTAAGATGCCCTAAAATAAGCATTGCACCGCTGACGCGGGGAGCGCAGGAGGCACATTAACCAAACTTTGCCTCCCGCAGTTTTTCCAGGTCAAACATTTCGTCGCGCAGGCGGGCAGCTTCCAGAAAGTCCATGTCTTTGGCGGCCTTAAGCATGGCTTTTTTGGTTTGTTCCAGGGCTTTGTCCAACTGTTTTTGATCCATGGTTTGCACCACGGGGTCGGCAACGGCGCTGAGCCTTTCCGGTTCCACGTAAGCCTTTGATTTGCCGCCCCGAATTTCCAGCACGGCGCTCTGCTCAAAAATTTCTGCTCGCGTTTTGCTCACGGTTTGTGGCGTAATGCCGTTGGCCTCATTGTAAGCCATTTGTTTGGCGCGCCGCCGCTCGGTTTCCTCGATGGTGCGGCGCATAGACTCCGTCATTTGATCGGCGTACATGATCACCAAGCCATTGACGTTACGCGCAGCGCGCCCGGCCGTCTGCGTCAGCGAGCGCTCGTTGCGCAAAAAACCCTCCTTGTCCGCGTCGATGATGGCCACCAGCGAGACCTCCGGCAAATCCAGTCCTTCGCGCAGCAGGTTCACACCGACCAGCACATCAAACTCGCCCAGTCGCAGATCGCGCAGAATCTCGACGCGCTCCAGCGTGTCCACCTCCGAATGGATGTAGCGCACCCGGATGTCCACGCGGGTAAAATAGCGCGCCAATTCCTCCGCCATACGCTTAGTCAGCGTAGTCACGAGCACCCGTTCGTTGCGTTTAATGCGCTCGTCAATTTCCTCCATCAGGTCGTCAATCTGATTTTTTGACGGGCGAATTTGGATCGGCGGGTCCAGCAGCCCTGTGGGCCGCACCACTTGTTCGGTAAATGCCCCAAGCGTCTGCTCCATCTCGTAATCACCCGGGGTGGCGCTCACGTAGATGGACTGGCCCACAAGTTCCTGAAACTCTTGAAAGTTGAGCGGGCGGTTGTCCATTGCTGAAGGCAGCCGGAAGCCGTAGTCCACCAGGTTGCGTTTGCGAGCCCGGTCGCCGCCGTACATGCCGGCCACCTGGGGAATGGTCACGTGGCTTTCGTCCACCACCAGCAGAAAATCGTCCGGGAAATAGTCGAGCAGGCAAAAAGGCCGGTCGCCAGGTCTGCGCCGGTCCAGAAAGCGCGAGTAATTCTCAATGCCCGAACAGTAGCCCAGTTCCCGGATCATTTCCAGGTCGAAATTGACCCGTTCCTCGAGCCGCTTCGCTTCAATCAGCTTGCCGCTTTGCTGGTAATAGGTAACCTGTTCGCGCAACTCGTCCTGAATTTCATGGAGCACGCGCACCAACTGATCCTTGGGGGACACGTAAATATTGGCCGGGAAAATGGCCACATCGCCCAGTTTTTCGATCCTTTTGCCGTTTTCCGGGTCAAAACGCTCCAATTCCTCCACTTCATCGCCAAAAAACGTAATCCGGATGGCGTGGTCGGCGTACGCCAGAAACACGTCCACGGTATCGCCCCGTACCCGGAAAGTGCCTCGGGTAAAATCGCGCTCCGTGCGGGCGTAAAGCCCGTCCACCAGGGCGTAAAGCAGCGTGTTTCGGCTGATTTTGTCGCCCGCGCTCAGGCGAATGATGCTGTTTTTGTAGTCAGACGGGTTGCCCATGCCGTAGATGCAGCTCACCGAAGCCACCACGATGATGTCCCGCCGCCCGCTGAGCAGGGAGGATGAGGTAGCCAGCCGGAGTTTTTCTACTTCGTCGTTGATGCTCAGGTCCTTTTCGATATACAAATCAGAAGAAGGCAGATACGCTTCTGGCTGATAATAATCGTAATAGGACACAAAGTAGTTGACCGAGTTCTCGGGAAAGAACTGTTTGAATTCACCGTAAAGCTGGGCCACCAGCGTCTTGTTGTGGCTCAGCACCAGCGTGGGCCGCTGCACCTGCTGGATCACATTGGCCATGGTGAAGGTCTTGCCGGAGCCGGTCACCCCAAGCAAGACCTGATGGGGCTCGCCGCGATTGAGCCCTTCGACCAACTCTTTGATGGCTTGAGGCTGATCGCCGGTGGGTTCAAAACGGGAACTGAGTTGAAAATCCATGGGGAAGGGGGATCGCTGGCCGGGCAACAGCAGGCTAAAAGGCGGCGTTCGTAAAGTTAGCCGGAAAGGAGTTGTTCCGGAATGCCCTGAAAAACAGCCCGGACGGCCCTTTTGTGCTAATTTTACGGCTTAATTACGTTCGATTCATGCGTTTAAGAGAGATTACATCCATCACGGGCCTCAGTGGCCTGTTCAAAATGGAAGTCCAGCGAGCCGATGGGATGATTGTCACGTCGCTTACGGAAAAGTGGACCAAGTTCATTCCCAGCCGCACGCACGGCTTTACGCCGCTGGAAAACATAGCCATTTATACGGATACGGACACCGTGCCGCTTTCGGAGGTGCTGTTGACCATGCGCAAGGTAAAAGGCAAAACGCCTATGCCTGCGGCAAAAGCCAGTGCCGATGCCTTTAAGGCCTACATGGAAACCATTCTGCCCGAGTACGATCGGGAGAAAGTTTACGTGAGTGACATGAAGAAACTGGTGCGCTGGTACGAGATTCTGGATGAGCACGGGGTCATTGAAGAGGAAGTCAAAGCTGCCGAGACCGGTGAAAAGGCCGAAGGTGAGCCTGTTGCGGAGACCAAGCCGGCCGTCAAGCAGGCAGCCGCTAAATCGTCCGGTAGCAAAGCCGCCGACCAGCGCACAAGTTCCGCTAAAGGCGGTGGAGCGATGACGGGGGTCAAAACCGCTTCCGTACCCCGCGCAGGCAAAAGCCGGAACAAAACCGACTAATCGCCTGCCCTGCCGCCTATGCCCACAGCTCCGATCGCCATGCCGATACCGCGCAGCTTTTTACCCGGAGATTTTCGGGTAACAGATTGGGCTGCTTTGGAGCCTTACTACCGGAATCTGCAGGAGCGCAGAATAGCGTCCTCCGCCGACCTGGAGGCCTGGCTGGCCGATCGAAGCGAGTTGGAAGCCGTGACGCAGGAAGATGCCCGATGGCGCTTCATTCATTCTACCCGCGATACCCGCAATCCGGAGTACCAGCAGGCTTTTCGCCATTTTACCACGGCCATCAAGCCGCACATCGCCCGGCAGGAGCAGGAACTGGACCATAAGTTTTTGAACTGTCCCTACGTCAAGCACCTGGATAAGGGCCGCTTTTTTCCCTACCTGCGCCGTCTTCGGTCCCGCATGTCGCTGTTCCGCGAGGAGAACGTGGACTTGCAAACCCGCCACGAACTGCTGCAAAAGCGGTACGAAGAAATCTGCGGCAAAATGACCGTGGAATTGAACGGGCGCGAGCTGACCTTGAACCAGGCCGGCGTTGCCTTGAGCGAAGAGGATCGGGCTTTGCGCGAAACGGTTTACCTGCGTTTGGCCAACCGAAGGCTGGAGGACAAAATTGCCGTCGATGAGTTGTTTGATGAATTGGTGGCCATTCGCCAGCAAATAGCGCGCAATGCGGGCTACGCCAATTTCCGCGATTTTCAGTTTGCCAACCTGGGCCGTTTTGATTACAGCCCGGAGGACTGCCTGGAGTTTCACGAATCCATTGCGCAAGAGGCCATGCCCATCGTCCGCTACCTGGATTTGCGCAAGGCCACGATGCTGGATGTAGAAACCCTCCGGCCCTGGGATTTGAAAATGGGGTCCACCGGCCAGAGCGTTGCTGCGCCATTTCGCGATTCTGACGAGTTGCTGGAAAAGGGGATTCAGGTGTTCTACCGCATTGATCCCTTCTTCGGCGATTGTCTGGCGTCTATGCGGGAGCAAAATTTTCTGGATTTGGATTCCCGCATTGGCAAGGCACCAGGCGGGTACAATTGCCCGATGCCGGAAAGCGGGGTCCCTTTCATTTTCATGAATGCTTCCGGGTCAACCCGCGACATCAAAACCATCATGCACGAGGGCGGGCATGCGGTGCACGCTTTTCTGGCTCATCGGCTTCCGTTTACCGGGCTCAAGCAAACGCCGTCAGAAATTGCCGAGTTGGCCTCCATGGCCATGGAGTTTTTTAGCTACGATCATTGGGAAGTGTTTTACCCCGACGCGAACCAGCTCCGCCTGGCGCGCATAGAGCATTTGGAGCGGGTTATTAACCTCTTCCCCTGGGTGGCCAGCATTGACGGCTTTCAGCAATGGGTGTACACAAACCCCCGGCACAGCATTGCTGAACGGGAGGCGTATTGGACGGCCCTGCAGGAGCGCTTTTCCAGTCCGGAGACGGATTGGAGTGGATTGGATCACTACCGGAGCGCCCTGTGGCAGACGCAACTTCACCTGTTCAAGGTGCCGTTTTATTACGTGGAATACGCGATTGCACAGTTGGGCGCCGTAGCACTCTGGCGCAACTACCAGCGCGATCCAAGATCAACGCTGGAGGCCTACAAATACGCGTTGTCGCTGGGTTACACCCGCACCATCGCCGAAACGTATGAAGCTGCCGGCATCCGTTTTGACTTTAGCCGCGAATACGTGCAAACACTCCTGAATTTTCTGAAAGAGGAACTCGAAAGGCTGTTTCGGGAGGTGTAAAGGAGGTGCGGCTTCACTGCCCGGAAAGCGCGCCGGGGCGAACAGCGTCTACCGCGACGACGCCACCAAACTGGCGTGAATCCGCCACAGACTAAGCGCCATAACACTGCCCAAAAAGACCAGTGCCGCCAGCCAGACGCCTCCCCAGATTCCGGGCTC
>WGOA01000065.1 GCA_016124275.1 Bacteroidota bacterium | reverse complement strand
GCCAAGCCCCGAACCTTCTCCCACTTTGTTTGTAATTACGCAGGCGTGGGCAACTGTCCCGCACATGTTATTATGTCCAAGAAGGTAGTGGTCATTGGTTCGGGATTCGCCGGCATCAGCGCGGCAGCATACCTGGCGAAAGCTGGGTTTGAGGTGCATGTTCTGGAGAAGAACGAAGGCCCGGGAGGCCGGGCCTCCGTGTACTCCGCGGACGGTTTCACCTTTGACATGGGCCCGAGTTGGTACTGGATGCCCGATGTTTTTGAACGCTGGTTCGGCGATTTCGGGCACAAGCCAGCGGACTTCTACCATTTGGAGCGCATGGACCCGAGCTACCGGGTCTGGTGGGGTAAGCAGGATTTTACCGATGTCCCCGCACAGCGCAAAGAACTTTTCGAACTTTTTGAAAGTTTTGAACCGGGCTGCAGCGCCAACCTGGACCGCTTTCTGAAAGAAGCAGCGCACAAGTACCAGGCGGGTATTCACGATCTGGTGTACCGCCCATCGCGTTCGGTGACGGAGTTTTTGGACCTGAAACTGCTCACGGGCCTGTTCAAACTGGACCTGTTTAAGAGCTACCGCAAACACGTGGACAGTTTGTTCCAGAATACCCGCGTTAAGCAGATTTTGGAATTTCCCGTGTACTTTCTCGGTGGCATTCCGCAGAACACTCCGGCACTCTACAGCCTGATGAGTTACGCGGATTTGGCCCTTGGAACCTGGTACCCCATGGGCGGCATGCACGAAATCATCAAAGGCATGGTGCGCGTGGCCGAAGAGCAGGGCGTCACTTTCCACTACCACCAGGAAGTGCAACAGGTTGCTGTTTCCGGGCGAAAAGTAACCGGTCTTCACACAACCGATGGCCAGCACCACCCCGCCGATGCTGTCGTGGCTGGAGCCGATTACCACCATGTGGAGCAGCAAATTTTGCAGCCACAGTATCGGCGCTACACCCCCGATTATTGGGACAAACGGGTCATGGCGCCGTCATCGCTGATTTTCTACATCGGGCTCAACAAGCGGGTCAAGAACCTGCTGCACCACAACCTTTTCTTTGATCAGCCGTTCAGCGAATTTGCCCGCGAAATCTACGATGAGCCCCAATGGCCCAGCGAGCCGCTGTTTTACGTGAACGTCACGTCGCGAACCGACCCTTCCACTGCCCCGGAAGGCTGCGAGAACCTGTACATCCTGATTCCCGTGGCCCCGGCGCTGCAAGACACCGAAGAAGCCCGCGAAGCGCAATTCCAGAAAGTTATGGCCCGGATCGAGACGCTGGTAGGAGAGCCTATCCGCGATCACGTCATTTACAAACGCAGCTTTGCCCACCGCGATTTTGAAAGCCGCTACCACGCGTTCAAGGGCAATGCCTATGGCCTGGCCAATACCCTGATGCAGACCGCTGTTTTTAAGCCTTCGCTCAAAAACCCCAAGTTGGACAACCTCTTTTACGCCGGGCAGTTAACCGTGCCCGGACCCGGGGTCCCGCCATCGCTGATTTCCGGCAAAGTGGTTGCCGGCGAAGCGCTGAAAGACTTGCGTTGGGGGTAAAGGGTCGCTACCGGCCAACTTACCCTTTCGCCCGAAAAGCCTACTTTTGAGCGCTCAAAGGCCCGCTTTCCCCACTCTCGGTCTGAACCTTTTTTAACTCCTTTTGTTTTAAGGCCGTATGTCGACCGAAGTGAATTCAGGAAAAGCCCTTTACCGCAGCACGTCCTTTGCTTGCAGCAAAGTCATTACGCAGCGATACAGCACGTCGTTTAGCCTCGGTATCCGATCCCTGAATGCCCGCTTTCGCGATCCTATTTATGGGATATACGGCTATGTTCGCTTGGCTGACGAGATCGTCGATACCTTCCATGGCCATGATCAGGCCCTGCTTTTGCAGCGCCTTCGCCAGGACACCTGGACCGCGCTGGCCGATGGCCTGAGCACCAACCCGGTACTGCACGCCTTTGCTGACGTGGTGAACCGCTACGGCATTGAACGGCCGCTCATTGAGGCCTTCCTGGACTCGATGGAAAAGGATCTTCACGAGGATCGCTATGAGCGCAGCGGTTACGAAGAGTACATCTACGGCTCAGCCGAAGTGGTGGGCCTGATGTGCCTGCGCGTCTTTTGCGAAGGCGATGACGGTTGTTTCCAAAAACTGCGCGCCCCGGCCCGCAATTTGGGTGCAGCCTTTCAAAAGGTGAATTTCCTTCGCGACATGCAGGCTGATTTCGAGCATCTCGGTCGCGTGTATTTTCCCGGTGTTGATTTCGGGCGATTCAGCGATGCGGAGAAAGCCCGAATTGAAAGCGAAATTGAGCAGGACTTTGCTGATGCCTATCGCGGTATTGTGCAGCTGCCCGATGGCGCGCGCTTCGGGGTGTACCTGGCCTACATGTATTACCGCAAACTCTTCGCAAAAATTCGCACAGTGCCCGCCAACCGGATTCGCGAAGAGCGCATCCGCGTTTCCAACCCCCGCAAGGCCTTGCTGCTGGCGCGCTCTTACGTGACCAACGCGGTCGGGTTGCTGTGAACGCCTTTTACCTTCTTTTGGACCTGGCCGTAATCGCCTTTCCCTTAGCGCTCAGTTTTGACCGCAAAGTGGCCTTTTACCGGCAATGGCGTTTTGTATGGCCGGCCATTGTCGTCAATGCGGTGTTGTTTCTGGCGCAGGATGCCTTGTTCAATGCGCACGGCGTCTGGGGCTTCAATGACCGCTACCTGCTCGGGCCGCGCCTTTTAGGCCTGCCCATAGAAGAAATTCTGTTTTTCGTAGCCATTCCCTACGCTTGTTTGTTCCTGTATGAAACGCTGAAAGTGTACGCGCCTAAGATTCCAACGGGCGAATGGCTCTGGTGGCTCCTGGCTGTCTTAATGGTCGTTTTTTCAACGGTAGCCGCCCGCCACATGGACCGCTGGTACACCTTCAGCGCCTTTGGTTTTGCCGCCGTATTACTGGCTGTTGTGCGCGCCATGCGCGTTTCCTGGATGGGTTACTTTGGGCTCTTTTTTCTGGTTCAGTTAATCCCGTTTTTCCTGGTCAACAGCGCACTCACCGGCAGTTTTACCCCCGAGCCCGTGGTGTGGTACAGCGATGCGCACAACCTCGGCATCCGCATGGGCACCATTCCTTTTGAAGACGCGTTTTACAGCCTGACCATGCTGTTATTGCCGGTAACTTTGTTCGAATGGATGCGGGCCCGTGCCGCAAAACCTGTTCTTGCTCCATGATGGTTCTTACAGCAATCGCTGCTTTTCTGATTGGCTTGATTGGCATGGAAGGGGTAGCCTGGCTCACCCACAAGTACATCATGCACGGCCCGCTTTGGTCGCTGCACCGCGACCATCATCAGCCCCACGATCATCCGCTGGAGCGCAATGATCTTTTCGCCTTCTTTTTTGCCAGCCCGGCCGCGTTGTTAATGGTTTTTGGCGGTGGCCCTTCAACTTTTTGGTTTTGGCTGGGTGCGGGCATTACCGGTTACGGCATTGCCTACATGGTTTTTCACGATGTCATCGTGCACCGCAGAATCAAGGTCAATTTCAAGCCGGGTAGCCGATACATGAAGCGCATTATTCGGGCGCACAAGGTGCACCACAAGTCGCTGGGCAAAGACGATGCGGAGGCTTTCGGGTTTTTGTTTGCGCTGCCTCGCTACGATGCGCGGGATTATTCGCCCAAAACCAGGCCGTCAAAGGAGAAAACGACTCCTGCTTCCTAAAAAAATTTGCGGCAATTTTCACCGTTGTATTTTGTTGTATTAGTTTGTTTATCAGGGCATTAAGTCTCCACTGCGCAGTTCTGAAGCCTAAATAGAGCTACATTAATGTTTGCCAGGCTGGCCTTGATGGGCGATTGTACCCCCGCCTAAAATCAACTCAGCCATGAAAACACTCTTACCCGGCCTGCTCTTCGCAGTAATTATGGGTTCCTTACCGCAACCTGCAAGCGCTCAGGTGCTTTACGATTTTGAAGATGGTTCCATTGATGGATGGGTTGTTGAACTCGATGGCATTGCGTTGCTCAATGCATTAGGAAATCCGGGGAATTGCCTGCTGATAGACGATCAGGCCTTGGGTTCTGTGAATCAGTTAGTTGCACCCTTTCCCTTTACCGGAGACTGGTCAGCTGCCGGTGCATCAGACTCCCTGCGCTTTGATCTGTACGCTCGCCGAATATCCGGATTTGTTCCGGTAGATGGCTTTGGACTTCCGCTCGTAACGCTGTCCGGTCCGGGTGGAACCGCGACGATTGCCACAGGATTTGTGCCCATTCTGCTGAGTTGGGAGACCATTGCTTTCCCTCTGGACTCAACCGCATGGACCATGGTTTCCGGAAACTGGCAAGCGCTGATGGAAAACGTGGAGGTGCTGAAGATCCGCTCAGAATATGTCGATGGCAGTGAGGAAACAAAACTGGATAATATTCAATTGTCCTTTAGTCCGATTCGAGAGATCATTTCAGAAACGCAGTGCACCGATTGGAGCACCCCAGGCAATTTGGAGGGCTGGAGTTTTCAATTTGTAGCCGGTGCGGCAGTGGATACAGTGCTTGGACTTCCTCCTGGATCCGCGCGGATTGGCGACAAATCAGGGATCCTTTCAAACGCTGTTGCCCCACCCAAGTACCTCGGTTCCTGGGCGGCACTTGACGGAAATGCACAGCTTTCCCTTGACTTGCGGATCTTCTCCAGCAGTGGTACACTGACTGCAAAAAACTACCTCGTTCGCCTTTCCGGTCCGGGTGGCGTAGCCACCTACCAGGCACCGTCAGCAGATTACCTGGCGGCCCGGGTGGATTGGAAAAACTTTCTGATGCCAATTGTGGACACGTTCTGGACCCTTCAAAGCGGTACCTGGAGCGATTTGCTGGACTTAGTCACTGAAGTGCGGCTGGAAGTGGAATTCATTCAGGGATCGGAAACGGTTTATCTGGACAACTTCTGCCTGGAAGTCCTTAGCCCTCTTTGTTCAGCTGCACCTGAAGGACAAAGCGCCGTTGGCAATGCCAATGGAAGCGTCAGCCTCTCCTGGGATCCGGTTCCAGGATCAGTAGCCTGTCGGGTGCGCGGCCGCATTGCGGGCACTCCAACATGGAGGTTTGCCCCTCCCATCGTTGCGCCGGAACCAACGGGCACCAACATTCCCGCCCCGCTGTTGACCCCTGGGGCCAGCTACGAATGGCAAGTGCTTTGTGCCTGTAGCCTGTCTCCGCTGGTGCTGACGCCCTTTTCCGCAACCGGGGCTTTTGTAGCACCAAGCCCTCGCTTGAGCGCAGCGGCTGTAAATCACATCGTCCTCACCCCCAATCCAGCCACTGCCCAGGTTCAACTGAACGGCCTGACGGATCAATCGCCCTTCACGGTGTTGAATGCCCAAGGTGCTGTGGTGGCGCAGGGCCTGTACTCCGGATCAATAGACGTGCAGCACCTGGCACCGGGTTGGTACGTGGTCAGCGCCGGAGCCAATCGCTACCCCTTTGTAAAGGCTGATTAAGCCCTTCGACCTACAACAACCTGACCAGGTTGCGCTTGAAGAAGTAAGCCGAAATGGCCATCATCAGCGCGGCTAAGCCAAAGAGCACACCCGCGTTGTCCAGCACGGCCGAGATGGGCAGGTTGCGCCAGTAGATGTCGTAAAAGCCCTGGATGGACCAATGATTGACGGTGCCTACCGCCAGTTTTTGAAAGAGCACGGGCATGAACACCACGGGCATCATGCTGCCGCCGATGGCAGACATGGTCAAAATCAAAATGGTGGAAAAGCCATCGAGCTGTTTGCGAGTGCGTGAAACGGATGCCAGCAGCATGCCCAGGCTGGCACAGACGGCGGCCGTTGCCACAATCATCAGCCCCAGTGCCGGGAGGTTGCGGCTGAGGTCAAGCCCAAAGGCCAGCGCGGCAAACACAAACATGAGCACCAGTTGCGCCACAGAAAGCAACAGGGTGGAGGCAAATTTTCCTCCCAAAATGGAAATCGGAGAAATGGGTGCGTACAAGAGCTTCTTCAGCGTGCCGGCTTCCCGTTCCATCAACAAGCCGGATCCCATACCGGCGACGCTGAACAACAACAGCATGACCGCCGTTCCAGCCACGGCCTGGATCAGCGAAAAGTCGTTGTCGCGCTCGCCGACGACCTCTCGCACGCTAAACGGCGGCGCAGGTTGGGCATCCCCGCCACTGCCGCTCATTTGCGCCATAAGCCCTTCCACCGTGACTTCGTCCATGCCAAAGGTCTCCATCATTTGCTTTTTGGCGCGTGCCTTGCCCTGGCTTTCGCCGGCAAAATTGCCCACGGCAGCGTAGAGCAACTGCGAAATGATGCCGAATTCCATGGGGCGGCCGCTGTCGTAAAGGACCTCCAGCGGCAGGCTGCTGCCCAGTGCCAGCGAGTCGCCAAAGCCCGGATGAATGATGAGCGCGGCGGCGCGCTTGCCTTCGGCAACAGCATTGCGGCTGCCGGCTTCGCTGGTGGCCTGGTCCAGGCGCAGTCCTTTCAGTGAGTCCAATTCGCCGATAAACCGCTGGCTTGCTTCGGTGGAGTCCAGGTCGCTCATAATGAGCGCTACCACGGGATTGTTTCCGTCTTGAGGCGAGCCTCCAAAGGCGAAGTAGAAAATCGTGATCATCGCCACTGGCAACAGAAAGGTCAGGGCAATAGCCCGTTTGTCCGCAACAAAGAGC
The DNA here is from genome assembly GCA_016124275.1 of Bacteroidota bacterium. Classification (GTDB taxonomy): domain Bacteria; phylum Bacteroidota; class Bacteroidia; order Chitinophagales; family BACL12; genus WGOA01. The sequence continues at coordinate 42,958 of WGOA01000065.1, read as the reverse complement.
AGCAGATCTTTTTTGGCCAGGTGAAAGATGGTGTTCAGCATCAAGGTTCAGGGGCTTTAGTCGCGCAGGGCCCGACCGGTGAGTTCCAAAAAGACCGCTTCCAGGTCGGCTTCTTTGACTTCCAGATGTTGGATGTCCACATGCAATTCCCCGCAGCTTCGCACCAGTTCGGCAATATCCTGATGCACCAGGTTTGGGCTTAGCCAAACCTGTTCTTCGCCAATGGCAATTCGGTCGCCGTATTGGGCTTGCAATTGAACCCCCACTTCCGGGGTCAGGCCGCGGGTTTCCAAGTGAATTCGCGTTTGGTTGGGCAGACGGTCGCGCAATTGCCGAAGGGTGCCTTCGGCCACAAGCCTGCCCCGGTCCACAATGCCGATGCGGTCGCAGAGCTTTTCGGCCTCTTCCATGTAATGGGTAGTGTAGAGGATGGTCATGCCTTCGCGGTGCAACTCCTGGATCAACTCGTATATATGATTCCTGCTCTGCGGATCGATTCCAACGGTGGGTTCATCCATAAAGAGAATGGCCGGCTTATGCAGGATGGCCGCTGCGATGTTGATGCGGCGTTTCATGCCGCCTGAAAAGGTTTGGAGCGGCTGGTCTGCCCGGTCTTTGAGGCCAATTCGCTCCAGTGCAGCGTCAGCCCTTCGCCTGATTTCTACGGGGGAAATGCCGTAGAGCCCGGCCCAAAAGTGCAGGTTTTGGCGGGCGGTCAGCTCATCGTACAATGCAATTTCCTGCGGTATGACGCCAATGGAGGCTTTAACCTTAAGGGGGTCGGTGGCCGGGTTAAAGCCGTTAATGCTCACCTGGCCGGAATCAGGCTGCAGTAAACCGCTGAGCAGATTGATTGTGGTGGTTTTGCCGGCACCATTTGGACCAAGCAAGGCATAGCACGCTCCGCGATCTATAGAAAGCGATATTCCGTCCACTGCCTGGATGGGTCCGTAGGCTTTGGTTAGTTGCGTTACTTGAAGCACGGGCCAAAGATAGAACGTTCACTGTCTGTACTGTTAAAAGCACGCTTATCTTCGTCGCAACCATGGAGAATCCGTACAGTTCGCTGGATTGGGACAGCCGGTTTTTTGGTTTTCCCGTTGGTAAAATTTTGCCAGGCCGCATGCAGGCCGCAGACTTAGGTCAGGCGTTGGAGCAGGCCCGCAGCGAAGGCTATCGGCTTTTGTATTGGGCTGCCAAACCGGAACCGGAAAATGCTGCGGCTGCCGCAAGCGCCGGCGGGGAGTTAATGGATCGCAAACGGGTATATGTGCACGATCTGGAGGGCATTCATGCAACGGACCTCATCGTCAATTGGTTTATTGAAAGTTACCGAAAACCGATGCCGGACGCGGATATGGAAGCGCTGGCGTTGGCCGCAGGGGAACATTCCCGCTTTCGACGCGACCCCCGTTTTGGTCCGGAAGCCTTCAAGCGGTTGTATTTGACCTGGATTCGCAACTCGGTGAACCGATCTTTTGCAGAAGAAGTTTTATTTATAGAAGATTTTGGAATTAAAAGAGCGCTGCTTACTATAGGTTTACATATGGGGCGTCCGGACATTGGGCTTGTGGCTACTGATGCTGCCTACCGGGGCCGCGGAATGGCTGGCGATCTAGTTCGGGCTTCGCTGGTTTGGGCCATCAACCGAGATTACCGCGAAGCACAAGTTACCACACAGGCTGAGAACACCGGTGCCTGTGCGTTTTACGAAGCCATGGGTTACAAAATGGAGCGCGAAGATTGGATTTATCACTTTTGGTGCTAACGGACCGGGGGTATGGATGAACCTTTACGGCCGGATGCGCTGCCGATCATTTCCCGAACTGCGCTCTCCTTGCGCAATGGCAGTGATCGGCCCGAAGTTTGGGTCGCTTTCCGGGGAATTGTTTACGATGCCAGTGGCAGCCGCTTGTGGCGCGGCGGGCTGCATTACGGGTTGCATTGGGCTGGGCAAGATTTGACCAAAGAACTGGAAGACGCTCCCCACAACGAACTGGTCTTTTCCCGTCTGCCGGTTGTAGGGCGGTTGAACGAAGAGGAGTAGTTGTTTTCAGCGAACTATTTCTTGGGAGAAACACAAAAAAGCGATTGTTCTTGATTAATTAATTATATTAATTAACTTTTTGTGTTTTCTCTAAACGCTTATGGCTCAACGATTAGTTGAGTAGTTAATGGTATTTAAATTTAGATCAGTGTCCATTATTGCATAAATGTTTTTAGGTTTATCATACCCGTTATTACGTTAAAGCTTATAAACATGAAAATTATTACGGAAACTATTCGAATTGGATTAGTTGACAAACACCGATTGGTGCAAAATGGGATGAAAGCCCTTTTAAGCAATAAATCCAACATTGAAGTAGCATTCACAGCAAGCAATAGTGCACAGTGTTTGGAGCGTATAGTTCGCTATGGTGCTGATTTGCTGTTGATTGACTTTGATCAAGACTTTGAATTGGGGTTTCAAATGGTCTCCGACATTAGGAAAATGTACCCGCGTTTACCGTTGCTCATTCTGGATGATTCCAACAATTCTGGTATCGTGCCTAGATTGATGCGCATTGGAGTAAACGGATATTTACTCAAAGACATTGATGTTTCTACGTTGATTGAGGCTATCGGGCAAGTCAACAACGGTGGGCTATACTATGAAGAAAATGTTGTGATCCGTCCACCCATTGAAGATGATTCCGAAAAGGCTCCGGAGTCTCGCAACAGCAGGATGGCTTCACTGACCAACAGGGAAAACGAAGTGTTGAAGTTGATCCTCAATGAGCACACCACGCAAGAAATCGCTGAATTCCTGCAATTATCTCCGCATACCGTGGAAACCCACCGCAAGAATCTGCTGGTAAAAACTGGCTCAAGAAACACCGCAGGATTGGTGCGCTTCGCTATGCACAACAACATATTGGTGTAGAAACTTCCGGACCCGGCTTTTGGTCCTTTTAGGGCAGCCAGATGGTGCCAGCATAAAACAATCTGTGGTTTTGGGTCGGCGGGCTTATCAGGTTTGGGTTTAACTGCCAATGGTACCATCCGGATGCAAGGGTATTGAGCAAAAAGGGCTGATGCGTTTCAGTCCGCTGCTGCCAAACAATAGCTCCTTGTGCACTGACCAGGATCAGGTGGCCCTGGGTTGTTTCGCCTTGGAGCTTGCAAAAGCGCCAGGCATCGCAATGCAGCGTTGTTTCGATGGCAGGTGCATTGACATCGCTTAAACCCGCATTGCTTCGTAACATTGGAATAGATACGGTGTCAGAAGGCGCCGATGCCTGATTGCCACATCGCGCTTGGGCATAGCCCTGGTAAGTCAGTCCAGCGCTGAGCCCGGAAAACAATTGCGTAGTATCCACACCTGTTCGCTGCGCAAAACTGCCGTCACTGCCGCGAATACGGATCCGGTAACCGTCTGCGCCCGGAGCAGGTTGCCAGGTGAACCTGAGTTTGTTGCTGCTTAAGGCTTGAGCCTGCAACGCAGCGGGCGGCTCGCAGCAGTTGGCAGGTATCCAGGGGCCGAGGTCGGCGGTGTAGAGGCGCGGGGGTAAAAAGGTGGAAAGCGCCTCGTCGCTGATGGCAACGCGCTGGTTGTCTGTAAAGACGATGCCTTCTTTCTGCGTGCTGCCACCACTGAACGGAACTTTGACCGCTTCGCCGCTCAACAGTGGCCTGCCATTTCGACATGGGAAAAGCCATAATTTGTTGTAGCTGAGCAAAACCAGTTTCTGGCGGTCCGGGCTGATGTCAGCGGCGGTGATCCAGTCGGTCAGCGCAGGTCCGGGCCCGGTGTAAAAGGAGTCGAGCAGCTGCGCGGCGTAGTTGCCGGGTTCGTCGGGAACGCGGTACATACGGGTGTATCCGGTAAAAGGCTCGCTGCGATTCTTGGTAAACAGAAACAGGTTGCCGTTGAGGTGCACCATGGCCTCCAGATCAAACTGCAGCTGAGAGGGTGCCGGCGGAAATGCCGTTTGTTCGGGATAATAAAAGGTTATGGTGGCCGCCGTCACGGTATCCTGCGGCGCAGCGTCAGGGTTGGGCACCCGGTAAATGGTCAGATCCGCGCGCGTGTTGGCGTTGTTGCCAAAGTCGCCGATGTACAGGTTGCCGGCAGCATCGCGCGCCAGGTCCTCCCAGTCGGTGTTGTTGGCCCCGGCTACGTGAACCGTGCGCTCCAGGGCACCGCTGCTGTTGATACGGTAAAGTTTGGGCTGACCCCCTGAATCGTTGTGGGTCCAGTAGCTGCCGGCTTCGCCTGAATCCGCTGATTCCGCCGTTTCCAAACCCGAAGTTTCAGCTAATGCCGGGGGAAGGGTGCCCGCCACGCTCAGCGTCAGCGTTTGGGCGCGCAGGTGTGCTGTAGCTCCGAGAGCCAGGAGCAGCAAAAGGGGGTAAAACGAGCGCAACGGAGGGCGGACTTTGCCTCAAGGTACGGCGAAGTGGCTCATGATCCCAGGGTATAACTCCCAGGCCACCAAGTCTCCAGGCCAGGGCTTAACCCACCAACTCAATATCCACTTGCACCAGGTCAATGAATGCATGGACGCGGTCGTCAATCTGGGCCTGGGTCAGGTCAAATAGCCGCTCAGGCCCGAATTTCTCCACGCAGAACGACGCCATGCCCGATCCGAAGATGATGCCGCGCTTCATGCTGCTGAAGCTCGTGTCGCCGGAGCGGGCCAAGTGGCCCAGGAAACCGCCGGCAAAGGTGTCGCCAGCCCCGGTGGGGTCAAATACTTCTTCTAAGGGCAGGGCCGGGGCAAAGAACACATGGTCGCCGTGAAAAATGAGCGCACCGTGCTCGCCTTTTTTAATGATGAGGTACTTGGGTCCCCGCTTCAGGATGGCCCGGGCTGCCTTGACCACCGAATATTCCCCCGAAAGCTGACGGGCTTCTTCATCGTTGATGGTCAGCACATCCACCATGCTGATGGCCCGGTCCAGCGGCTTACGCGCTATGTCCATCCAGAAATTCATGGTGTCCATGACAATCAGTTTAGGCCGCTTGTTCATCTGCTCGATGACCTGAATTTGGAGGTTCGGGTCAATGTTGCCAAGCATCAGGAACTCCGCATTGCGGTAGTTGGCGGGCAAAACAGGGTTGAAATCGGCCAGTACGTTCAGGTCGGTGACCAGCGTGTCCCGGCTGTTCATGTCCATGTGGTACTTGCCCGACCAGAAAAAGGACTTTTGGCCTGCTTTGACTTCCATACCCGCCGTATCAATGCCGCGCAGGTGAAAAATGGCAATCATTTCCTGTGGAAAATCGTCACCAACCACCGACACAATACCGATGTCCTTGCTGAAATAGCTGGCCGCAAGGCTGATGTATGTGGCCGATCCACCGACCACGCGGTCGGTTTTTCCAAAAGGCGTTTCAATGGCATCAAAGGCAACGGTACCGACAACAACAGTCTTCATGCAGGCTTGCGGGTTTATTAGGGCTTTGGGTTTTGGGCGGGCTGCCCGTTTGCCGGCGCAAAGTTACGGCAAATGGGGGCTAAGCCCGGCAGTTGTTCCAGGTACTTTGGCCCTTCGCCCGCAATTTTACCTGCCCCCGTTGCACAAAAACCGTTGCTGGTGTACATTTGCTGTCCCTTGCGCAGGCAAGGTCTCCGTATTCCTCAGTAGCTCAGTTGGTTAGAGCGGCGGACTGTTAATCCGTAGGTCGTAGGTTCAAGTCCTACCTGGGGAGCAGCTTTCAAGATAAAGCCCGGCAGCAGTGTCGGGCTTTATTTATGTATGGGTTTACGTCTCGCATGCTATGGACCATGAAAATGGGCATTGGTTGCGTTGGGTCTAAGACTGATCAGGTCAAAAGCAGATTATCGAACAAATGGAATTGCCCGCACATCACCTCGTTCCCCGGCAATGAACAGGAAATAGGAAGCCGGAGGAAGCCCGGATAAGCCAAGACCGGTCAGTTCCAGGCGGTTTTGACCTCTGGCAGCCGAAAAGGAAACGCGATCACCTACCGTCTTTCCGGCAACATCAATTACCGATAGACTGAGCTGCTCCGGAACGTCTAACGTGATTTCCAACCAGCTGCTGGCATCCACCGGATTGGGCCGCAGGGAGTAGCCTCGGATATTGGCCGCCAAACTGTTGATGGAGGAGGCCATGTTAATGATGCGCAAACTGTCCATAACCACGTCGGTCAGGGGTCGATCGCTGATGTTGACCGGAACATCAGCGATAGCCAGCACTGTGGACCACCCGTCGATGACCTCACCAAAAATGGGATGAGCCGATGTCAAGGGCGGTTTATCGTAATCCAGGAAAGTATTGTTGACCAGGTTGATGAAGAATTGGCTGGTACCGGTATTGGGTCCGCTATTGGCCATAGAAATGGTGCGGGCCAGGTTGCTCAAAGAGTCGGTGAATTCATCGGGAATGATCACGCCGGAGCCACCTGAGCCGGTCCCGGTCGGATCGCCGCCTTGAATGATGAAGTTGTCGATCACGCGGTGAAAGATGATGCCATCATAAAACTTGCTTTCCACCAAGCCAATGAAATTGCCCCCTGTAATAGGAACCAAGTCTTCGCGTACCTCCAGGGTGAATTCACCGAGGGAGGTATACCATTGAACTTGTGTTTGTGCAATTACTTGCGGCGCGGCGCTGTAAAAGAGCAGCGAAAGTAGGAGTCGAGTTGGTAGAACCATGGAGTTAAGGTAAGAAATTGAAGTGTATCTGGAGGTCATCCTCCTTTCCGCTTAACAGGGCCAGCCCGATAGTAGAAAAACATGCCGTGTTTATACTGCAATGTCGAGTGCTTTAATGGCTCCTCTCCCAATCACCCCATCGTCATCACCGGCTCTGCGCCCAATTGCCGCATCATCCGGTAATGGGCGTGGACGGCTGATCGCACGGAAGTGAAGGTCACCGATTCGATTTTGTGCTTAGCCACATATTCATCGATGATCTTGGACAGAGCGGGATAGTGCACATGCGATATGTCCCGAAATGCGTGATGTACTTTTTGGTAGTTCAGCCCGCCTACTACATGCGTAATCACCCAGTTAACCAATCGATTGCTGGATCTAACGTCCGCACTGGTTCTGATTTGGTGAACTAACCAGGAGACATCGATAGCGCCTGCTTCAAATTGCTGAACTTCTGGGACGGCGTGCGCGACTTGAAAAACTGGCATCATAATGGCACCGGCCAACATGGTGCTGGTCATCCACAAAATCACCACAAAATACCAGGGCGCTCCTAAGAGGATCGGCAAGCCAATGAAAAGGAATAGATAGGCGAGTTTGAACAGCACCATTTCCACCATAAGACTTGAAAGGCTTCGCTCGTGGCCTTTTTTAAAGCGGTAACGCCTGGCCTTGTAATGGGCTACCTGATCTTTAAAATCCTTGTTGAAAATCCACAAGATGAACGAGAAAGAATAGGCAAACCAGGCGTAGACATATTGGTATTTCACTAGCCGACCTTTCATTTTTGAGAAGATCGAATACCGCAATATCGGCTCTCCGGCTGTTAAGTCTGTATCTCCGCCTTCACCCACAACATTGGTATGCATATGGTGAAGGTCATTGTGCTGAACGCGCCAGTTTCTAGACGACATACCAAGCAATTCCATGCTATAGGAAAAGGCTTTGTTGACTTTGTTGTTTTTGGAAAAGGTGCCGTGGTTAGCTGCGTGCATGATGTCGGCACCAACCATAAGATATCCTATTCCCATCATGAAGGCCAATCCCAAAGTCCAATAAATATTGGTGACAAAGCCTGCATAGAGCAAAATAAGGGGGGTTAGATAAAGCAGCAAGGCAACAGCGGCTTCGGCCCAAAGAGCAAATCCACCTACTTTAGGTTTCTTGGTTTTGGCAAAGTAGGCCTCAACAGCTGACCGCAAATCGCGGGTGAACTCGCAGTTTTTATTGTAATAGGTAATAGTTGTTTTTCGCATAAAATCTAAGGGAGCTAACTAAAACAAATTTGGTTTGAAAGAATGGTTTACAGCGTAATTTGTATGAATCTATCGCATTATCATTCTTAAACCGGAAACTACGTTGAACGAGCGACTTGTTTCGACTTCTATGGATAATGGACCTTTGAGGGGAGCAAAAAAAACCCGGCCATTGAGCCGGGCTTTTTTTGGGGGTATGCCTGAGTCTTAAATGCGCTTGCGCGTTGAGCAAATTACTCGCTCTTCAAGAAAGATAAGCTGGTCGCCTGCTCGCCAACGCGCAAAGTGTACCAACCTGATGGCAGATCCTGCACGGAAATAGGGCCATTGATCAAGCCTAAGTCTACGGTACGGCCAAGGACGTCCATGATTGCGTAAGGCTCGTTGCTGGTGGAGGTGGTCACTTGCAGGAAGTCTGTAGCAGGGTTGGGGAAAACCTGCAAGTCGGTGGCGGCTGCGAGGCGAAGCGTAGGGGCGGTGAAGCTTGCACTGGATGACCAGGCGGTAAGGACTACCGGCGGGCTCAGGCTGCAGGCGCACTGAACCTGCCATTCGTAGGTGGCTCCGTCGGTAAGGACGGCATCGGGAATGGTGTAGCTGGTGGGCTCAACCACGGCGATGGGTGATGCTGTAGCCCAGGTTGAAGTGCCGGCAATGCGCCCCCGAACCCGGCAGGCGACGGAGCCGCTAACGGGCAGCCATTCTAACGTTACACTACCATTAGGGTTTGGGCTGCTGGTCAGGCCCGTGGGTGCCTGGCTGCAAGGTGTTGTGGTACAGGGGTCCACGGTGATGGTCCAGGTAGAGAGTTCAACATTTCCGGCTGCTGTGTAATCAACTATGACGGTGTATGTGCCTGCGGGAATGGTGGCAACCGGTACGCTGTAGTTGACGGGTGTAATTGCTGGCAAGCCAAATCCGGATGCGGTAAAAATTACGGTCACGTTAATGGTGCTGCCTACGACAGAGGCCGTTGCTGAGCTGAGGCTATAAGTTCGTGGCTGGTTTATTGCCGTCGATGACCAGGTTGAATGGCCCACAGGCCGTTGCGGGGTTTGGCGCGGTGGAGACCGCCGTGGTCCAAAACTGAGCGTTCAAACTGGCAGCTGCCAGGAGCATGACTAAAAAGGGTAGGGTGGATTTCATGATTAAGGTGATTTGTGGATATTAAAAAAATTGCTTCGATTTACAAATCGTGCGCGTAAACCTAAATGTAAGAAAAATGATGTGAAACGGGCCAGAGGGTTGTGTGGCAACACAATTCATCGTAATATTGCAATGTAGCGTTTTAGCCTGAGCAGCGAGTTTGGAAGGGTTGTTGTATTCTGCAGGCCCTCTGCTGTTGGGTTCTTCGCAATGCCCATCCTATAACATCAATTTTTATGAAACTATCTGCGGTAAAAGAACACCTGGAGGCCATGTTGGACCTGCCCTTTGTCTTAGACAACGGCGTTCGTGTGCCCGAACATTTTCATGTGACGGAGGTAGGCCTTATTACCCGCCATTTTATGGATTGCGGCGGGACGGAGCGCAAAGAGCGCTTGGTCAGTTTTCAGCTTTGGGTGGCCCAGGATGATGATCATCGACTCAAGCCGCAAAAACTTTTGCGCATCATTGAGCTTTCCGAGCGAACCTTGGGTGCGTTAGACGATTTGGAGGTAGAGGTGGAGTACCAAGCCGAAACCATAGGGCGCTATACGCTGGCGTTTACGGGCAATGCGTTCCAGTTGGTTGCCAAACGAACGGACTGCCTGGCCAAAGACCATTGCGGAGTTCCCGCTGAGAAAATGCCTTCAACAGCTAGACTGAGTAGCACAAAGCCCAAGGTTAGCCTTGCTGCACTGTCGGCTGATTCCGCTTGTTGCCAGCCTGGCGGAGGGTGTTGCTGAGCGCACCTTTAGGCTATTGCGCGAGCCAAAGCTATGGTATGACCAAAGGGTATGGCAGGAGCCAAAGCTAGTGCAGGAGCCAAGGCTATTGCGCGAGCCAGCCCCGCATCAAGGCCAAAAAGACAGGCTGCTGATCCACGAAAGGATTGTGCGAGCAATGGTCCAAGTTCACCAAATTGGTTTCTCCTAAATGCTGTTCCAAACGCCTGATCTGGGCGCGAGAATACAATCCGTCTTCTTTGCCGTAAATGCCGTAAACCCGCAAGCCATCTGCCAATCGGCTTCCCAGCAGTGGCCAAAGGTTCAGGGTCGTGTACGTTTCGTTTTTCCAGAATCCCTGGGGTGCTGCATAGCCCATGGCGCGGGCATGGGGAAACAGGATACTATCATTGGCAAGGGTTTCGTATAATATTTTTGCTTCTTCAGTGGGCTCTGCTACCGAATACAATCCCGCCTGCATGGCGTGCAAAAAGCAATAGGAACTGTAAGCAAGCGATGTTGTGTCCATTTGCTCCAACTGGCGGATGTAGGCCAAGTTGACGCTATCGGCTTTTGCTTCGTAGCGGGTCCGCACATTTTTTATAATGGTTCGAAAGGTCTCCTGCAACGCGATCGGCGCTCCGACCAGAACCAAAGCGCTGACCTTTTCCGGATGTCGATCCGCGAAGAGCAAACCGACAACCCCGCCAAAACTGTGTCCCAACAGCGTAGCTTGAGTGATGTTGTGTTCTTCCAACAGCAGGTTGAGATCTACAAGGGTTTCCTCAAACGTGTAAGCCGCTTCCGTGCCAGAGCGCCCTTCGCCGCGCCGGTCATATACCAAAACAAAAAACCCTTCATCCGCTAAGGCCTGCGCAGCCGTGGCTTCAAACACCGAGCAATTGTAGCCTGGGCCTCCGTGGAGGTAAATTACTGCCGGTTGGGTGGGGTTGCCGAAAGAACGCTGGTACAGGACATGCGGGGATGCGACGGACAATGGGTCAAGCCCCTGCGCCAGGATTGGCTTGGCTGACCAGATCAAGAGCAGCGCACTGAATACCCAGAGGCATTGCGCACTTTTCCTCGCGCTTGGCTTAAGCCACATGGTCACATTTTGTATTCAAAATCATCGATTTAAAAAGGCCGAATACATCCAAACCAGTTTTTCCTGGGCGCGGATGTAGTCGCTCATGAGTGCGTTGGTGCCTTCATCACCAGCCTCTGCACTTAGCTTCAGGATTTCGCGTTGCAAGGTAATAATGTGAGCAAAAGAATGGAGGATATTTTCAACGGCTTGTATCCCGTCCGAAACTTCAGTACTTTCTGAAATTTTTGAAACCAATTGGTACTCCGAATAGCGATGTTGCGGCGCATGCCCCAAGGTTAAAATGCGTTCGGCTACTTCGTCGATTTTCAGCAGCAGGTCGTTGTAAAGCTCTTCGAACTTCAGATGGAGCTCAAAGAATTTCTCCCCTTTGATGTTCCAGTGGTACCCGCGGGTGTTCTGGTAAAACAGCGAGTAGTTCGCGAGGAGCTCGCTGAGTTTTGTGGCTAACTGGGCACTCAGTGCGCGGTCTAAGCCAATAGCGTTAAGGGTTTTCATAGTTTAATTATAATTAATATAAATGAAAAATACATAAAGGGCTTTAGGAGAGTCCCCGGATGTACGTTGAGTGTTGTCACTTAAAAAAACAAGCCAAGCGCCTGCAAAGTTCAGCGTCCGGGCCGTACCTTGTTTCACCATGAAACTTCCAATCCTCCTCGCCCTCCTATTGCCGGTATATCCGGCTTTAGCGCAAACTCCGCCGTTGTTCGTGTACGTTTTACAGTCGCCGGACGAGGAAGCGGATGGTCAATTTGGCGAAGCTGTCGGGGCCATTGGTGGCGACGTGGACGCCGATGGGGTACCTGACCTGATTGTAGGAGCTCGCTCAGAAGATCCGGATATGGCGTTCATCAACAGTGGCCAAGCCCATCTATACAGCGGTGCAGCGGGCAGTCTGATCAGCACGCTAACTTCGCCAAACCCGGAGTATTGGGGCTTTTTTGGCAGTGCAGTGGATGGAATTGGGGGTGATGTCAACGGCGATGGAATCTTTGACGTGCTGGTGGGAGCACCTTATGAAGACCCGGGCAGCAGCCCAACTGATGCCGGCCGCGCCTATGTTTTCAGTGGGGCTGATGGCGCGTTGATTCATACGATTCAATCTCCCATAGAAGAAAACGGCAGTCAATTCGGAACCGTGGTAGCAGGCTTGCGCGGCGATGTGAACGGTGACGGCATCGCCGACTTTCTGGTCAGCCAGCCCTATGCTTCACCGCTGGGTTCGCCCTATGCAGCTGGAAGGGTGCATGTGTTCAGCGGCGCAACGGGATTGATCCTTTACAGCATAGCCTCCCCTATGGAAGAGTCCGTGAGCTTGTTCGGCTGGACAGCCAGCGCCATCGGTGACGCAGACAGTGACGGCCTCCCGGATATCATTGTTGGCGCCTACCTGGAGGATCCTGGAACAGCGCCGAGCAACGCGGGAAGGGCGCACGTGTACAGTGGCGCCACGGGAGCGTTGATTGCTACGTTAGTAAGCCCGAATGAAGAAAAGGACGGGTACTTTGGCCGCTCCGTTTCCGGAGCGGGCGGCGACCTGAACGGCGATGGAAGCGACGATGTCCTGGTCGGCGCTTTTTGGGAGAACCTTCCTGGTGACCTCAACCAAGCTGGCCGGGCATATGCGTTTAATGGGGCAGACGGGGCGCCTTTGCTCACGCTGGAATCGCCAAATCCGTATGGGGCAGGCTGGTTTGGAAGTTCCGTGGCCGGTCCCGGCACGGATGCTAACGGCGACGGAATAGTGGACCTGCTGGTAGGAGCCCCACAAGAGGGCGAAGACGCTGGCCTTAATATCCAGAGTGGCCGCGCGCATTTATTCAGCGGCGTCGATGGCAGTTTGTTGCAGACGCTCGTGTCGCCCTACCTGGAGTCCGATGGTTGGTTGGGCTCCTCTTTGGCCGGCGAAGTCGGCGATCTGGACGGCGATGGCATTAAGGATATGTTCATTGGGGCGGAGCGCACGGATTTGGGCTTTTTCACCAATGCCGGAGGCGCATTCGTTTTCAGCGGCAGCGGTTTCATTTGCGATTACTCGCAAGCGCCCACCCAACAACAACATACGCTGTTGGCCAACCGTGCGGTCCTTAGCTGGTTGCCGCAAGCCGGGGCAGTGGGCTGCCAATTGCAAGCCAAACGGCTGCCAACGGGCCCGACCCCAAGCGCAAACGTGGTAACCGATCCTTACAGTTCCTTCAGTGTGCCCTATGCGGTTGCCGGTCCCGGTAGCACTTGGACCTGGCGGGTACGCTGTGCCTGCAACCTTTCGCCGCTCGAAGCAACCCCCTATTCGAACTACGTGGATACCTTTCACATACCGGTTGCGCGCGAAGCTCAAACAGACCTACTGGCCAACATGTTCATGCTTTCCCCCAATCCGGTGCAGCAGGAGTTGACCGTTGCGGGCGCAGAAATGGGCAGTCCCTACCAGATTTTTGACCTGGCCGGCAAGATGGTTCAAAGCGGCTTGGTGCAGACGCAGTTCTCTGTGGCGGCGCTGCCCACAGGGTGGTACACGCTGGTTTCCGGCCAGCGGACCGCGGCGTTCATCAAGAACGATTGAGCGGGGGTTAGCCGCCAACTTTGGAAACCCGCAGGGGCCGTTCGCACACCCAGATGCGCTTGATCACGCGCAGTTGTTTCTGGGGAATTTCGTCCGGCAAGTCGAGCAACGTATAGTCGTTGTGAATTTCAATGTGCCCGATGTAACGGGCGGGAATGCCGCCTTCGTTGGCTAAGGCGCCGACGATGTTGCCGGCCTGAACACCGTGCTCGCTGCCTACATCTACCCGGTAGCGCGACATTTTGGGCTCGCCTTTAGCGCTTGCTTTAGGCGCGTAGGGTTCAAAACTGGGAATGTCCTTGGGTTTGGCTTTGCGGGCGGGAGCTGCTTCATCGCGGTCAGCGCGCGGTTCGCGGGCTTCGCGCGCTGGCCGGGCAGGGCGTTCATCGCGATCGCCTCTGGTTTCGCGCGTTTCGCGGGCAGCTCTCGCAGGGCGTTCTTCTCGGGCGGGCCGCTCGTTGCGATCCCTTGAATCACTTCGATCTCTTGCTGTGGATCGCTCGGCCCTTCCCCCGCGATCAGTAGATGGACGGGCATTGCGCTCCTGCTGAACGTAATCTTCGTTCTGGTGATCGGCGGCAGTGTCTTCGCCCATGGCCATTCGAGCCAGCGCAGCAGCCACATCCACAGCGTCTAAACCGCTTTCCGTGATCAGGTTGATGACCAGTTTCTGGTGCCACTCCAGACCGCCTTCAGCCAAGGTGTCTGAAATGCGCTGGCGGAAATCCTGAACGCGCTTTTCGCGAAGGGCGGCGGGACTCGGCAGCTTATAGAGGTCCATCGGCTGGCGGACGGCGCGCTCAATGCTGTGCAGCATGTGCTCTTCGCGCGGCTTGACCATGAGGATGGCCTCCCCGCTGCGCCCTGCACGGCCGGTGCGTCCAATGCGGTGCACATAGGCTTCCACATCGTATGGCATGTCGAAATTGATGACGTGGCTGATGCGGTCAACGTCCAAACCGCGGGCGGCAACGTCCGTGGCGACGACCACGTCAATGCGGCCGTCTTTGAGCTGCTCAACGGTGCGCTCGCGCTGGCGCTGCGCCATGTCGCCGTTCAGCGCACTGACGTTGTAGCCGCGGGCGCTGAGGCGCTCGGCCAGCTCTACGGTATCTTGTTTGGTGCGCGCAAAAACCAGGGCGGCGTCGAAGTCTTCGGCTTCGAGCAGGCGGGTCAGCGCATCCAGCTTTTGGTGGCCCGAAACGGGCAGCCAGCGCTGGCGGATGGAGGCTGCGGTGCGGGTTCGGAGCTCCAGGGTGACTTCCTTGGGGTCGTTCAGGTGTTTTTTGGCAATCCGGCGGATGGCGGGGGGCATGGTGGCAGAGAACAGCGCCACCTGGCGGGTGGGGGGGGTCTGGGTCAGGATCCATTCCACGTCATCAATGAAGCCCATCCGGAGCATTTCATCGGCTTCGTCCAGCACCAGGGTCTTTAACTCACTCAAATCCATCGTTCCGCGGCGCAAATGGTCCATCACGCGGCCCGGTGTGCCTACGATTACATGCACGCCACTATCCAGACGGCGGGTTTGGTTGCCGTATTCCTGGCCACCGTAAACGGGTAAAACGCGGAAAGCCTTGCTGCGGTGGGCATAGCGGCTAAAGGCCTCCGCTACCTGAATGGCCAATTCCCGGGTGGGAACCAGCACTAAACAGGCCGGTTTTCCGGCTTTTCCCTGCAATTGTTCTAAAATGGGCAAGGCAAAGGCCGCCGTTTTGCCCGTTCCCGTTTGGGCCTGGCCAATGACGTCCTTGCCCTCCAGCATAATCGGGATAATGGCGGCCTGGATGGCGGACGGGGCTTCGTAGCCTACGTCCTGAAGGGTCTTCTGGGTGTTTTCGGAAAGGCCTAAATCGTTAAAACCAATGGTTTCCGGGGGGCTTTGCTCGCTGCTCATGCTCTTGGGTTGGGTGCGTTGCTGTTCCGGGGAAGGGCTTTTAGGCATTTCCCGGCCAGCGCGCAAAGGTACGCCCGAAATCCCTGACGGGGCTGCCTAAGGCACCGGAGGCCCTTCGCCCGAAACAAGCTGTCTTGAGAACAGGTCATGAAGTTAGTAACACAGCGAAAATTCTCTGAGCCCTTTTCTTCGCAATACCGCAGGATATCATTAGGTTAGTTGTCTTATTTAGTCAGGGCCTTTGCTATCGGGGCGCACATCAGTCTTCCACCTCAAGTTTCGGCGATCTTTTAACCAAAACCCTCTTAACAAACGTATATGAAAAAATTTTTACAAGTATGTCTGCTTTTGCTCCTACCGGGTCTCCTCCAGCCGGTTTTCGGGCAAGAGCGCACGTGCAGCACAATGGATTATCTGGATGAAGAGATCCGGGACAATCCCATGCGGCAGTCAGTATTGAATGCTATTGAAGACCATACCAACATGGTGCTGTCCGGAGCCACCCGCTCTGCAGTTACCGGCGTTATCACCATTCCGGTTGTTGTTCACGTCGTTTATAACACCACTGCTGAAAACATTTCCACAGCACAAATCAACACCCAGATTGATGTGTTGAATAAAGATTTCCGGCGCACCAATACAGATGCCACCAGTTTGTGGCCTCAGGCTGCTGATTCGGAGATTCAATTTTGCCTGGCCACGGTTGATCCCAGCGGTAACCCGACATCGGGTATTACCCGCACATCCACCACATCCACTTCATTCACCAGTGGGAACAACATGAAGTTCAACAGCACGGGTGGAAAAGACGCATGGCCAGCAGGCTCATACCTCAACATTTGGGTCTGTGACCTGAGCGGGGGTTTGTTGGGCTACGCCCAATTCCCCGGCGGTAGTGCTTCTACGGACGGCGTGGTCATTGATTACCAATATTTTGGCACCGTAGGAACGGCTACGGCACCTTTCAACCTCGGCCGCACCGCGACGCATGAAGTGGGCCATTGGCTCAACCTGCGCCACATTTGGGGCGACGGGGGCTGCACCGTGGATGATTTTGTGTCGGATACGCCTACCTCTGATGCGCCGAACTACGGTTGTGCTACCGGAACCATCTCATGTGGTACGGTGGACATGGTCCAGAATTACATGGATTACTCCGATGACGCTTGCATGAACTTGTACACCGCTGGCCAAAAAGCCCGCATGCGCGCTTTGTTTGATGCAGGAGGTTCCCGCGTTAGCTTGTTGAGCTCTGCCGGATGCGGAAGCGCTCCAACCCCAACTTGTTCGGACGGAGTCCAGAATGGTACAGAAACGGGTGTGGATTGCGGCGGCACCTGCCCTCCTTGCCCCACCGGCTGCACCACCAATGCGTTGACACTATCCATCACGTTTGATAACTATCCCGAAGAGACCAGCTGGACGCTGGTGAATTCAACGGGTGGTACGGTGGCTTCCGGAGGCACTTACGGCTCACAGCCGGATGGTTCCACGCTGAGCATTCCCCTGTGCGTGCCTAACGGTTGTTACACCTTTACCATGAGCGACGCTTACGGTGATGGTATGTGCTGTGCTTATGGCTCGGGTTCATACACCCTGAGTGGCCCAAGTGGTACCTTGGCTTCAGGCGGAACCTTCACTACTTCACAGGTCACCAACTTCTGCCTCGGAAGCACCCCTGCTCCTACTTGTACAGACGGTATCCAGAACGGTACGGAAACGGGCGTTGACTGTGGTGGTTCCTGCCCGGCCTGCCCGACGGGTTGTACCTACACCACCATCAACAGCAACAACTTTGAAAGCAGCTTGGGAATCTGGACACTCGGCGGCACGGATGCTCGTCGCAACAGCGCAGATGATCCTTTCGCTAATGGTGTCTTTTGTGTGCGCCTGCGCGATAACACCACAACCTCGGTTGTTTCTACCAGCAGCCTTAACCTGAGTGCTTACAACCGGGTTAAAATAGACTTTAGCTACATTACCAACAGCTTTGACAATGCCAATGAGGACTTCTGGTTGCAGGTGTCCACCAATGGAGGATCAACTTACTCCACAGTGGTAACCTGGAATTTCTCGGATGAGTTCGTCAACGGCACCCGCTACAACCCCAGCATTATTTTGACGGGAACCTTCGGCTCTACCTGCCGTTTCCGCTTCCGGAGCGATGCTTCTGCTGATGATGATCAGGTGTTCATTGATGATGTGGTTATCCAAGCCTGCAACAGCCCCGCCCGCGATGGCTTCGAACAGGCCGACTTTATCGTTGAAATTGACGGTGACTTGATGGCGCAGGAAGTTTCGGTTAACCGCCTCAATCTGTACCCCAACCCAACCAGCGATCAGCTCAACGTCGAGTTTGATTTAATGCAGGATGGCGAATGGATGATGGTGGTAACCGACATCACCGGCAAAATGGTGATGAACGAAACACAGTTCCGCACGGCAGGTCGTCAGGTCATGAACCTCCAAACTTCGGACTACGCACCAGGCATGTACTTGCTCTACCTTACGGACGGCAAGGAGCGCCTCTCGCGCAAGTTTACGGTATCCCGCTAATGGGCAGCTTCCGCTAACAAGTTGCGGAGTTTGCCTTGCTTAATAAGCCGGCCTGATTTGTTCAGGCCGGCTTATTATTTGTTATAGGGGTAACCTTGGCTTAATACAGGAGGCAGAGATTTGTGGTTAATTCCCGGGGAATGCTTATCCCTCAAAGGCTTGCCTGGCAGTATATCCAGGCTTCCATTCAAACCAATACCCCGAATCTCCAACCGGAGCTGGTATTTCTGCCAGGAGCGCGGAACGCTTTAAAGGCACTTCGTTTCAACAACCATTCTAACAAGAAGGATGCACCCGTAGTGGTGGCCCTGAACGGTTATGCTGCACGGGGATACCGCGATCCCAGAATGCAGCGGGCGGCGTCCAACCTGGCCCACATAGGCTTTGATGTGTACATGCCCATCCTGGATTCGGTTGAAGCGCTTCTCCTGCACCCGAAAGCCGTGGACGAAATTGCAGACTTTTTGCTGGCCCTTTCAACCTACAAGCAAAGGCCATTGGGCGTTTTTGCGGCTTCCATTTCAGCGGGATTGTGCTTGGTTGCCTGCACACGACCCGAGCTGCGGAAGCGCCTTAGTGGTATAATGGCTATCGGGCCATACTGCGATTTAAAGCGGGCAGTATCGCATGTGATGGAGAGCAGCCGCGATGATTACGGCCGTTTTGTGCTTTGGTTGAATTTTGCCGAATGGGTGGTTGGCGAACAGCCAGAGTTGGGCCAATTGTTCCGAACGGCCATTGATGATGATGGTTGGAAGCGCCGCTACCCCCATCTGCCCGCGCAGTTAGCGCAAGCGAACCCGCAAACACGATCGCTGTTTCGGCGCTTTGTTTACGACACCACTTACCGCGATATGCGCTGGCAACAAGTTTGCCAGCAGCTGCAGGCCAACAAAGATTGGTTGCGACAAATGAATCCCGTTAATCATATGCAGCAGCTGGGAGCACCCTTGTACTTGCTCCACGGCCAGCAAGATGATGTGATTCTGCCCAGAGAGTCAGAGGACCTTAAAAAACTGCTGGCCCGGTATGATCATCCTTGCACGTTGTTGTTGAGTCCTTTGATTAGTCACGCGGACTTGTCTTATTCCTGGAAAACACCGCTTCATGCAATTCAACTCATGGGGTTGTTTTCGGGCTTTTTCCAATGTGTATGGGAAAGACAACAGAACCTTTCAGCAGTATGCGAACTCAACAATGGTTTTGATTATGCTGAATCGGAGGCAAACAATCCAGTTGATGGAGCAATGGGCTTAAACGGTGCTCTAGTCCGCTCCATAAAATAGGGTAATCTATGTTGCAGAAAGTTCACTCCCGCGCCTGGCCTATGCTAAGACTTGCCGCTTCAAGCGAAAAGGAATTGCAGCGTATTCCGGCAAAGGGCCCGGCCATCCTGTTGCTCAATCGCATTCCCGAACCAGCCGAATGGGAGCCTTTAATGGGTTGGCTTAAGCAGCGGCGTCACGATGTTGTCACGGCAGGTTTAGAGGCAGCACAAGAAGATGCCAGCCCCTGGACCTTTCGATTGTTTGAGCCTATGTTGACCGCAGAAGGGATTGTGGCAAGTCATCCAAAAGAAGTTGCCCAGTGCTTAGAGGATGGAAATCTGGTCGTATTGCTTCCGCAAATACAGCCGAAACCCTTGAAGCTGCCTGCGTGGATTCCTGTCCGCAGCCGCTGGAAGAAAAAGTGGCTTAAGTTTCTTCAGACGGGTAGTTTCCCGGTGTTTCCGCTTCACTTTTTGCCGGCGAGGTTGTCTGGTGTCAGCGATAATAAAAATGATTACTTAGAATATAATAAACTGACCGAATCAAGCTTTCGCATTGGCCATGCCATAATGGGCCATCAATTGGCCGGGTTTAAGGACATTCAGCGTTTGGATCGCTATTTAAGTGCCCGTTTGCACAGTCTTTGTTGTGTACCCTCGCAAGTAGGTCAGGTGCCAGCCACGGAATGGCCGCGCGTGATTCACACGCCCTTTGATCCTGCTATTCTGACGCGGGAAATTGAGGCCCTTCCCCCGGAATGTTTGTTGCTCAAACAGGGGAAGTACCAGGTTTTTCAGGCAACTGCCGAACAGATACCGCACTTGCTGCACGAAATTGGCCGGTTGCGCGAGTTGACGTTCCAGGCAGAAGGCGAGGGTACGTGCAAAATGATTGACCTGGATGCCTTTGACGCGCATTACTGCCATCTTTTTGCCTGGGATCAGGAGGATCGCCGCCTTGCAGGAGCCTATCGGTTGGGTCCTGGCGATGAGCTTTTGCGCAACCAGGGCAAGAAGGGCTTCTACCTGCACACGCTGTTTCACTTGAAGGACGAATTCCTGCCCTACCTGAACCAGAGCCTGGAACTTGGCCGGTCGTTTGTTGTGCCAGCTTATCAGCAACAGCGCTTGCCTTTGTTTTTGCTCTGGAAAGGGGTGACAATGTTTTTGACCAGGAATCCTCAGTATTGTTTTTTGATTGGACCGGTTAGCATCAGCAATGCCTATTCCCAAATCAGCCGGAGCGTTATGGTTCGCTACATTCAGACGCACCATTTTGATCCGGTTTTGGCCGCGATGGTTCGACCCAGGAAAGCCTTTAACCCCCAGTTTGGAGGTTTAGATGCCGAGGTGCTTCTTACCGAATGCAACCGCGATACCCGCACATTGGATGCCTTAATTTCTGATATGGAGCCGGCTCATTTTCGCCTTCCTGTTTTGCTGCGCAAGTATTTTGCGCAGAATGCCAGGATTATCGGGTTTAATGTGGACCCAAATTTTTCTAATGCGTTGGATGGTTTTATGGTGTGCAGAACGGCTGATTTAACGGGTCCTTACGCCGAATAGGCCTTGTGTTTTTTCATTGGGAACAACGGCGATTTCGCCGGATATTGTGGGTCCCCTCTTTCCCTCTCTTCAACCCAAACCCATGATCAGGTCTGTTTTCACGCTTTTTTTTGCGTTAATGACCCTTTGTGCATCTGCACAGATGGATTTTAGCGAACGCTCGGCACCGGACATCCGGCTTTTCCCGTTTTTTCACGGTGTTGCCTCCGGTGATCCGCTGCCCGATGCCGTGGTTATCTGGACCCGCCTGACGCTGGACGCCACCGGTATGTTGCCGGTGAATTGGCGGGTGGCTACGGATACCGCCATGGCCAATGTGGTCCGCAACGGCACCTTCACAACGGGTCCATCGCGCGACTATACGGTGAAAGTTGACGTGAACGGGTTGAGCCCCAATACCTGGTATTACTATGAATTTGAATACCTGGGGCGCCGTTCGGTGATCGGTCGCACCAGGACGGCGGCTGTTGGCGTGGTGGCTAACCTCCGCTTTGGCGTGGCCTCCTGCTCCAACTACCAGTCCGGGTATTTCAATGCCTACGCCAACATGGCCGGGCGCAACGATCTGGATGGTATTCTCCATTTGGGCGATTACATCTACGAGTACCAAACCGGCGGATACGGATTTGAGCCGGGTCTGGGCAGGGACCATTCACCCGATAACGAAATCATTACCCTTTCGGATTACCGGGTTCGCCATTCATGGTACAAACTGGACGATGATTCGCGCGCCGTGCACCAGATGTATCCCTTCATAGCCATTTACGATGACCACGAATTTGCCAACGATGCCTGGACAGGCGGTGCTGAGAACCACAATGGTGGCGAAGGCTTGTGGTCCGATCGGCGCAGTGCGGCTTTCCAGGCCTGGCTGGAGTGGATGCCGGTTCGCGAGCCCGATCCGCTAACCCCAACCAGTGTTTACCGCCGCTTGCCTTTCGGTGATCTGTTGGACTTTTTTGTCGTGGACACCCGGGTTGAAGGACGCGATGAACAGGATCTCGGCTCGGCATCCGATATCAACCACAGTTTGCTTGGCCCCACGCAGTTTGCCTGGCTCAGCGAGCAGCTTACGCAAAGTACCGCTCAGTGGAAAGTGCTGGTCAACCAGGTCATGTTTGCTCCGCTTGAGATTTTTGGGGTTGCTGTAAACGCAGACGCTTGGGACGGCTATGCCGCTGAACGGCAGCGCCTGATCGATACGGTGAAGATGAACAGCCTGCAAAACTTTGTGGTGTTGACTGGCGACATTCATACCGCCTGGTCCAACAACATTCCCGCTCCCGGTGGGAACGCCGGGGTAGAGTTTATTACCACTTCCGTTACTTCGCCGGGGTTGGATTTTGGCGGCGAGTTTCTGGTGCAATTGTTCAACCCGCACGTGCGCTACGTCAACTTGAGTGCGCACGGCTACTTGCTCATGGACTTTAACACAGAACGCGCTCAGGGTGATCACTATTTCGTCAATACGCTTTTGACGCCTAACCCGGCCGCTTCTGCAGCAGCCAGTTGGAGAGTCAATAGTGGGGCCGTCAGCCTGACCAATGCGGGTTCCGCTTCCAGCCGACCCGGACCTGGGCCTGCCCGGCCGCCGTTGTTGCCCGTTAATTCCTGCCAGATTCCCCAGAGCCCCTTAACCACCGGCATTACCGCGAATTCCGCTACCGTTAGCTGGACAGCCACTCCTTCGGCGGTGGGCTATCGCATCGAAGGGCGTCAGGTAGGAGCAGCAGGTGTTCAGGCCAGTATCGTTGCTGGCACCAGCCGCACATTTAACATCTTTAAACCCAATCGGAACTACCAATGGCGTGTTGCCGCTTCTTGCGACAGCATCCGGCTTTCGCCCTACACGGCCTGGAATGCCTTTACCACCCTTGCTTTTGCGGAGCGCGAAGGGGTTGAAGGCTTTGCCGGCATGAGCAATCCCGCTCCGGTCATGATCGGGGTTTACCCGGTGCCTTTTAACGAGCGTTTTGGCGTACACTACGCTGTAGAGGGAAAGGGTCCCGTCTCCCTGCAACTGATTGACTTGTTGGGGCGCGAAGCGTATCGGGCAGACCTGGGCATCCAAGCTCCTGGTGCGTACTTCCGCGAATTCAACGACATGAATATAACCAGTGGCGCTTACGTGCTGCGGCTGTGTGCCGGAGAGTCGTGTTCCGAGCGAAGGGTGATTCGGCAATAGCCGATGTTCATCTTAAAGCAGCTCCTGGAGCTTAAGGGCCAGCCCCATGTCGCCTTTGATCTTGAGCTTTCCGCTCATCATGGCCATCATCGGATTCAGCTCGCCTTTGCGAAGCTTGTCGATGTGCTCGAGCTTGGTGATGATGGTGCAGTCGGCTTCGCCACCGTTTTGGTGCACCACCGTTTTTTCGCCGGTGCCATCAATGGTAATGCTGCCTTCCGGGAATTCAAACTTGATGGTTTTGCCAAACGGCTTAACACGGTCAACATGGGCGCTGAGGCCTTCGGCAAATTGGCTGATGTCCATGGGTTCAGTTCGAAAAGTATGCTGCGCGCTGCGGCTTCAGCTAAAAAGGTTAAGTCCGCAATGATAAGCCCCTTTTTGGGGCTTTTCTGCTTCAGAATTGCTGTTTTGACCCGGGAATGGCTCCGAAAAGCCTTACTTTTGCTTTTTTCCGGAAAATCACCTTGTCTGCGCTCTTGGGGGAATGGGGGAAAGTTCGCTCCGATTTCAACCGATGCTCAGCCTCCAAACCTCTTTACGCCATGCAAATCAGCCAACACACCGTTGTTGCCATTGACTATACGTTAACGGATGACCAAGGCACCGTTTTGGACACCTCCGAAGGCCGCGAGCCACTGTACTTTCTGCAAGGGGTCGGCCAAATTATCAGTGGATTGGAAGAAGCGCTTGAAGGCAAGACCGCCGGGCAGCAGTTTTCAGTAGCCATTCCTCCTGAAAAAGGCTACGGCTTGCGCAACGACTCGCTGATTCAGCAGGTTCCCCGCGACCGTTTCCCCGCTGATGCAGACATAGAAAAAGGTATGCAGTTCCGCGCTTCCTCGCCGGAAGGGCCTATGATGGTTACCGTTACAGACGTCAGCCTGGATTTCGTTATGGTCGATGGCAATCACCCGCTGGCCGGACAGACGTTGAATTTTGCGGTTGACATCGTGGAAGTCCGCGAAGCCACGGCGTCAGAATTGGACCATGGTCACGTGCATGGCCCCGGCGATGACCACCATCATTAAGGGTTTTTTGACGCAGTCCCTGGTAACCCCATCAGGTAAATCCTTAAGGAGTTGTGCCTTCATTGGTCTGAATGACCAAGCTTTTTGCGGGCAGCGTTCCGGCCTTTAGCCAGTAGAGCCCTGCAGGCAATTCATCGAGGGCAACCAGCGTTGAGCCGATCAAAACGCCGTTTTTAACCCGCCTGCCCATGCTGTCCCAAAGGCTCCAGGAGGTCGGTTCAGGACTTTCCGTCCAGAGTTGAATTTGCTGCGATGCCGGATTTGGGGCAAAAGACCAGGGTTGGGACTGCTGCTCCGGAACTTGCGCATGGAGCACAAGGCCACTTCCCCCGGCGTTGCCGGTGTAGCCCAAAAAACCATTGGCACCAGCCACCCAACCATTGTTGGCGTCAATGAACCACAGCGACTCAGCCTGCGTCATGGCAGAAGGTTTGTTCTGGATTTCCCAAACCAATCCTCCGTCCGTAGAGCGGTAAAGCTGATCTCCTGCAGCGTGAACGGTGAACGGACCGGTGGCAAAAACGGCCTTCAAGTCATCCGTTGTCGGAATGGAACGAGCCTGCCAGGTCCGGCCCGAATCAACCGTAGCCAACACCGTACCAAGTGCTCCTACGGCAAATCCAACTTGCTCATTGGCAAAGTGCAAGTTGTGAAGCGGCTGGCTGCCCGAAGCAACCGTTTCGCACAAAAAAGTTCCGCTCTCCTGGCTAACTCGGGTTATGCGGCCGGATTGTGTAGCAGCAAAGCCGAGATCTTGGTTGAGAAACCAGACGGCTTGGGCATCAAACGGGCAATTCAGGTTGACCACCGCCGTTGAGCTGTTCCAGGCGTTGTTGCTAAACCGCAGCGAGCCATTGGCCGCCGCGTATCCCGCCGTGCTGCTGACCATGTGCAAGTCAGTCAGGTTCGAAAGGGCTGGCGTAGCAATGGCAACCAAATCGCTGAAGCATGTCGCTGGGTTGTTAAGCACAAAAATCCCCCCTTCGCGGTTGCCAAAATAGACGCTTGTCCCCACCAGGGACGCCGCATTGAGATCGGGCGCGGCTGACCCTGTGCCCGTCCAGGTTTCGCCGCCATTGACTGTGCACAACAGCACATTTCCTTCGCCAATAGCCATGCCGCTACCGTCGGGCAACAAGCGCAAATCGCGCAGCCGATTATCGGTGTGAAATTGAGGTTGCCAGGTCCATTGTGCGTGCACGGGAACCGTACCCATCATCCCTGCACACCACAACATCAGTTGAAGCGCCATCCCAAACGGAAACTTTAATGCAAAGTTGGGTAAGGCGGGAATGCGAATTAAGAACGCGCGAAAGCCGTTCAATGAAGCGGCAAACGCCAGTTTAAGCCTGGCTGCCTTCTTCCTGCCCCTTCGGCATAGTGCCAAAAATGCGGTCCCAAAATGTGGAGCTGACCCCAAATGCCCGGTTATTGTGTTTGTAATGGTGCATGGCATGGTGCTTCCACAAATTCCGCAACCCTTTCGGGGCTTTGAAGCGGTGGATGGAATAGTGCATCATGGTGTACAAAAGGTACCCATTCACAAAACCTGCCGTGAAAACAAAGGCGTAACGCCCCATCAGCAAGAAGAAAATGCCTAAAAAGATGGATGAAATGATGACACCGGCGGCTGGCGGCATGAAAAGTCGGTGCGCGTCGCGGGGGTACTCGTGGTGGTAACCGTGCATGACGTAGTGAAAACGCTTGCCCGCCTTGGATTCATACACGAAGTGAAAAACGTAGCGATGTAAAACGTATTCAAAAAAAGTCCAGCAACCAACAGCGCCGAAATACACCATCAGCCCCATGCTCAGGCTATCTACACTGCCAAAGTAGCTGTTTAACACCAGGAAGGTTAAAACGATGGCCCCGTAGGAAACCACCGTGAGCGTCGCAGAACTCAGGCTGAGCACTTCCAAAACCGGGTTTCGGAACATGCGTACATGGCCTTTGTTTTTGACCTTGATATCGGGATCGGTAAGCGGGGAATTCATGGCGTTCACCAAGCGAAAATGTGGATTAAGACCGTAAATATAGCCATGAACGGGAGATTCAGGGGGGCAACCAGGCGGAAATGCTCCTGAATCAAAATACCCGCATCCATTCGTCCTGCATTTAGGCAGACCGAAACTGGGTGTTCCCTCAATGCTGAATGAGCAACTTTTTGCTAAACGCCTTCCCGTCTTCCGTCAACCATTCCACCAGGTAAACCCCGGCCTGCCAGGTGCTGACCGGCAATTCTATGACAGGAGAAAGCACGGATTGTTGTTGGAACAACCTGCCGGTTGCATCCAAAATTCGCAGGGTTCCACCTTGACCCTGGAGTTGAATTTGCACAAATTCCATGGCGGGGTTGGGCTGGAGTTGCAATGAATTTTCCTGGCTGAGCAGCGATTCCTCCCGCAGAGAAAGTGTGGTAAATATTTTCTTTTGGGTCAGCGGTCCTGCTGTACCCGGTCCGCCAACGGCATTGGGGCAGCGCGGCCGAACCGCCATTTCATAGGTCGTGGATGGAGCCAGACCACCTAAAATTGCGGAAGAACCGCCGGCCACCGGAATGCTAATCGCAGGACCGCCGCCTAACGGCCGGGCCAGAACTTCATGGTTAGATACCGTAGCGCTTTGGTTGACCCATTCCAGAGACGCTGACGTGGCCGTAATATCATCCACCGTCAGGTTGATCGGCGCAAAGCAGGTTGGGGTCTTGAACAGGTAGGGATAGGACCATTCGCTGGTATCGGTGGCCATAGCCGGGCAAATGGCCCGCACCTGGTACTCGTATTCTTCATTGGGTTTTAAACCCGGAATCACGATGAAGTTGTCCGCCTTGCTGCCCGATAACCAGGCAATATCCGGGAACTTGATGGATCGTGCTCGGAATTCATATCGATTCGCGCCAAAAACCGGTTCCCATTTTAGCTTGGCGTTGTTGCTGGCAATGGTTGCTGTTGACAGATAAAGAGGCGTAGGGCAGGGCTGACCAATGAAAGCCGCCGTATCAATAGTTACGGTAACGTCTTCACGGCGTACGCAGGTATTGTCCGGGTCTGTTCCGTAGGTTGCTGTATGCCGAATAAGGTATTCTCCAGGACGGCTGTACCGGTGTGGCGCAGGGTGAGTTTCTTCAAGCACCGTGCCATCGCCAAATTCCCAAGTCCGGCTTGCAGCAAAGCCGGTCAGGCTGTTGAGCAAAACCTGAACAACGCCTGGCTCAGGGGTACTGACCGAAAACGCCGCTGAGGGCACGTTGACCGATTTGAAATTGATTTGCTCCAGCGTTTCAAAGTACAATCCGCTGGCTGTGTCAATCACCCTTAGGGTCAAGGGAAGGCGCTTCAACGTGGGTAGGGATGCGGAATTGATCACAGCAGCACCAAGCGCTACTGAATCTCCGTAAACAGGGGCAAAAAATGCAGGGGAACTCCATTCAAACACAAAACCCTCCGGTGGGCTGTTGAACACGGTTCCGTTGCTGCGGGTGAATTGGCCCTTCACCACATGGTTGCTGCTCAGGTTGAGGATACAAGCAATGTTGCCCAACAAAATTTCCGCCTTTCCCCCGGACTGATTGTACAGCGGGCCTTCCGGCAAGTATTGCGCCAGGTAATTCTTGATGCCCTGGTAAGCGGGTTCGTTAGCCAGGTTAACAAACTCATTGGGATCCACGTCGCGTCGCTCGCCAATTTCATAGAGCTCTTCCTGGAATCGGCGTTCATCCAGGTCGCAATCCGAGCCATTGAACGGGCCATTGGTCAGGTAGCGGATGTAGTGGAAACGCTGATTAAACACAGAATGCATCGGGTAGCAATAGCCATCCGCATAAGAGCGGCTGAGTTGTGTGGCCACCAATACGGGCTTGGTTCGAATGGCTTCCGGATCGTCCAGCAAGTTGGCGAAGCTCTCTCCATCCAGGTAACGGCTCCCACCGGGAAGCATGGGTTCCGGGGTGCCGGTTAACTCCAGCAGGGTAGGGAAGATGTCCAACAAACTCACCGGACGGTAACTGACCCGGTTGCCGGGTTTGTTGGGGTGAACAACCACCATAGGAATCCGGGTGACCTGATCCCATAAAGCCACCTTGCCATGGTGCAGCTTTTCGCCAAAAGCATAACCGTGATCGCTGACGAGTACGATGATGGTATTCTCCATCATGCCGGGCTTGGATTCCAAAGCATCCAAAATTCTGCCCACCTGGGCATCGGCAAAGCGGATGGATGCCAGATAGGCAATCATGGAATTCGCTTCAAAGGATCTTCCCAAAATGGATTCCCGGGCTGAATCAGATAACCCAGGGGCTACAATAGGAAGCGGGCTAAGGGTTAGTGGATAGTTCCTAAAAAACAAATAGGGTGCTTCAGCATTGCCGTTCGCATTGGTTTTGCCAATGAAGGGCAGGTTTACATAATCTGAAGGAATGGCATCGGGAGACGGCGCGGGAACGTTTCCATTGGGCGGGAAAGCATTGACCGGATCATTGTAGGGCTTGCGGTAGGGAAGCTGGTAGGGATCCGGCTGGTAGAAATCTGAAAAGTATTTTTCAGGGCTGTAGTAGGGAATGTGCGGCCGAAAAATGCCAAGCGCCAAAAAGAGCGGTCGATCGCAATAGTTGCCTGGATTGGCCACGTAATCCTCTAAAAGGTCAATAGCCTTGGTCGTTGCCCGATAGTCCGGAGCATTGACCTCCTGGCTATTGTCATAGCCTCCCCACAGGTAAGTATTCCAGCCAAACCTTTTTGATGGAACAGGTTCTACCTCAGCGCTGGGCGAGTTGTTCCAGCGACTCCAGCTTTTCCCCCTGGCGCAGTCGTCTGAAGTGGATTCATCCACGTCAAGATCATTTGCGGGCAGGGCGTGATTTCGGCCGTGAAAAATCTTTCTCACCCCCGTAGTAAAGTAGCCTCCTGAATCTTTAAGTACTTCGGGCAGGGTGAACACGGGCTGGCCGTGAAAGTTGCCTCTGAAATTGCCGTCATCGTATTCTCCGCCTTCATAAATTCCGGTGTAATCCGGAAGTTTTCCGCTCAACATGCTGGTCCGGGAAGGGGAGCATTGTGGCGAACTGCAATAGGCATTCATGAAAATGGTGCCTCTGCGGGCAAGCCGATCCATGTTCGGCGTCACGGATTGAGGATGCTCATTTAAGAACCCAACATATTCGCTGAGGTCGTCAACCACTATAAAAAGAACATTTGGCTTAGCAGGGGGAGGTGCTTGCGCCTGCACCTTGAACATGGATAAAAAGAGCAGCAAAAGTGGAAACAATCGAAGCATTGGAAGTTTGTTGAGTGTCGGATGAGTCAGCGTTGAAAACAAGCTTTGAATTTACGCTTTACCTGCGGGAACTCCTAAAAAAACCTGTGTTAAGTGGATTTTTCTGAATACAAATACCAATTTTAATCAATGCTATGTGCAATTGATTATTGATTAATTTTTATGCGTGTCAGATTGCCCTCAATTAGTTGTGCACCTTCTCTAATTTAACAAACCCTTCAGGCAGCGTTAAGGGCATTCTTGGCCACTAATGGTGGCATTAAGCGGCCGGAACCCGCCCTTGCTTTGGCGATGCCCTTTAGTTAAAAAGTCTTAAATACTACCCACTACCTTGCAAAACAAGGAACTTTGCGCTAATTTGGTGTCGGTATAATTTTCAACCCTACTTCTGAACATGGCAAACGAATCCTACGATCTCCTGGAACAATTGGGTGATCAAAACAAAGTTAATATTCTAAAATCAAACATTCAGGCTAAAAAAGGCACGGACATTGCCGGAAAGCTTGATCAGATTGAATCAGATATTGAAAAAGCCATCCAACAAAACCGGAGCACAGAAGAAGTAGTCCGGGACATCATTCAGGCCAATTTTGGGTCGCTGAATCAGGACGTTCAGAACACCGAAAAGGACCTGAACGAATTGATGTTGCATTTGCGCGCCATGCTGGATTCCTGCGGGGGAGAATTTGCCCAATTGCAAGAGCTCAACGATCAGGAAGAAGCTATTGTTGAACGGGCTAAAGCGGCTTTCACCAATGCAGAAAAGGCGCTTGCGAAGGCTAAAGGCATGCCTGACCTGGCCAACTTGTTGTTCGGTCTTAAGAATCGCAGAGTCAAGCGGATGTCTAAAGAGGTAGAGGAGGCACTCACGGAAATCAAAACTTCTACGGAAGAAGCCAACAAGATGTACCGCGACCGTCTTAAGAATGCGGACATCAAAGACTCGCTCCACCGGATCATCAGCCAGGTCAGCGGCATGGTCAAAATCATTGAAGGCATGATTGGCGAAGTGGAGGGGCAGATCGAAGCCCTGAAACACCGCAAAGACATGGCCTTTCAAACCAAAGAGAAAGCTGCAGAGGTCATGGAGGAGCGCCAGAAAGATCTCGTCGATCTGGAAGCCCGCCTCAAACAGGCTGAACTGCAGTTGGAGGAATTCGAGAATTCTTCACCCGAGCACACCGAACAACAGAAGAAAATTGCCGATTTGCGCGAGCAGCGCGCTGAACTCAAGGGTCGCTACAACATAGCGTTGGGTATTTTCCAAAGCAAAGAGCGTTTTGTGGACCAGATTGTGGTGCACTTAGAAGCCCAAACCACCACCAAAAACAACCTCAAACAGCTCATTGGACAGTTGCGCTCGGATACGGAAGAGCGCATCACCACGTATGAATCCGGTTTGCAGTTGATTCAGTCTGCCACGGCGCAGGAGGCAGCCTCCATTTACGAAGATGCCGGTGTCAAGACCGATCAGCTCATCAGCGAAATTGCCGCTAAAGTCTTTGTGTCTTCGGAGCGCGACCGTATTGACCGCATTAAGAAGCACCCCTCGCGCATGGCGCAGTTGCACCAGGTTCTCGTGGCCATGGCCCAGGCAACTCAGCGTTACAAAGAAGAAGATGCCAAACTGGCCGAAGAGCACCGGAGCAAGTACGGCATTGACGTTTCCAAGGAGTTTTCGTTTCAATACGAGTCACCGGCTGCTGGCACACCTGCTGCAAACCCTCCAGCCAAACCGGCCTCCACACCACCCGCCGGCCCCGGCGCAGCAGTGGACAGCTTAATGGAATGATCGTTCCAGAACAACCCAACCTGTGAAAGAGTCAGACATGCTCCGCGAACTTACCGCGCTGGATAAAACCACGCTGGAGGGCGGAGATGAATACATCGCCTATTTCAGCTACCTGCAAAGTGTGTTTGACCGGCTGTTGGAATCGCTGCGCAACCGCACCAAGGATGATCCGCTTGAGATTGCCATCCTGCAGAAATTTTCCAGCCAATTCCTCAATACGGTGGAATGCATGCGCATGAAATACCTCTGCGAGCCAGAGCGTAAGTTGCGTTATGATCCTACCGATTCGAGCTTCCCCAGTTTCATTGAATTCAAAGAACTGGAACACGACTTGGAAATCCGCGAGCAGAGCCTCCGCGAACTGCCCACCGTTGAAGTGCTCAAACAAGCCATTCTGGACGCGCTGTTCCGGCACATGCAGGTGCCCAATACGCTGTTGCAACAGCTCGGAAAGCGCGAGTATTTTCTGCTGCTGAACCGCTATTCAACCCTGGGCGGATTGTTTCGGGAGTTTTCACCGGGCGAATGGAAATTGTTGGAGCCTGCAACAGCGGGACAACCTAAAAAACTCTTGTACTCCTGGGGAGCTTTTGATGTGCTGACGAATCGACCGCACGTCTATATGCTTATTTTGGAGGAGCAAGCGGGATTTCATTCAAAGTACACCCCGGCTGAATTGGCGCTCTACGAGCAGAGCATCCGGAAAATCAGCAACAACACGGCACCGCTGCAAGTCATTGCCACCGATCTTGATGCAGCGTTTAAGAGCCATTCGCCCAAAGTGCTCAAACGCATAGAGCTCGGTCCGTTGTACGGTCCTTATGCCCGTGATGAGCATTTTTACTCGCTGATTCTCCGCAAAAATTTCGGGCCGGATGATCTCATTTTTTTATTTACCACCGAGATCATTTTCTCGATAGGCGAAACCAAAACAAAGAGTTTGTTATCCGCAGGCGAATTGCGGCAGATCTTCTTTGTTGATAAGACCGGAAAGGAAACCATGGAGCGAAACGTCAGCGAGATTCATAGCTACATGATGGCAACACACGGTGTGGTTCAGTACCTCAACGATCATTATCCGGAGAAACTGCGCGAACTGGCCCTGCCACCCATAACGTTCATCCCAACAACCCCGGGACGCCATGCAAAAAAGTGAAGCGCCCCTGATTCCAGTCAGCGCGGAAGATCTGCGCCGATACCGCGAGGAAGTTTCGCAGTACCTCAAGCTGGCTACCTGGAAGCCCGATCGCCGGCAGGCGGAGAAGCAGGATATGGATGTAAGTTTTCTTATCCATAACAAAGCTTTAGGTATTGAGCAAGAGGACAGTACCAGCATCATGAAAGAAGCGGTGCGGATTTCGGATGACCGAATGCTCCTGAGCAATACAGTTTCTTATGTTTTGAACAGTTTGCGCGACGGACTTTGTCTGGGCAAACACCTCGCTCGTCTATATGAGCAATCCTCTGGTTTGGAAGCTTTGTTGCTCCGCAATCGCCAGGGCAGCATGCACCAAAGTGAGCTTCCTGAATTTCACGACAAACTGGAAACAGCAGCAGCCATCAGTGTCTTCGCCGCCGCCGCCTACACCCATTGGCGCCTGGCAGAGCATCGGGCTGAAGAGGCCAGCGCCATTAAAATTCAGTTTGGGGGAATTCCCGAAGTGGTGCTGCAGCGGCCAAGCTCAGCCACCAGCAGTATGCTCTATTACTACGGGGCCTATCTAGAGCGATCGGGAACCGTGAACAGCGAATTGGATTTTCTGGCGCTCAGCTTGCTCTACTTTGAGCGCATGATCGAAGAAGTTCAATTGCGCAAAGATGCCTTCCGCTACACGGAGTTTTTCACCAACAACCACTACCGGATTGAGCATTCGGAGTTTGTGGTCCAGGGCTGGGAGACGGTTTCCGGAGCCAGAGTGCACACGGTTGAATTCAACCGCATTGAATGGGGCGAGATTGTGGCCAACCGGGATGCCAAACATATGTTTCGGCGCTTTGCAGAGCGTTTGTTGTGCTACGATCCCGAAACGCGCCGTAATCCCATGCTGGAATTGGGCGGACTACCCGCCATCACTATGGGCGATGGCCGGCCGGGCACAGGAAAGTCTATGTTGATTGCCGCTACCGCCACCTTCCTGCAAGACATGTGCGAGCGCATCGGTCGCAATTTCTTGTTTTGGCCCCTTCCGGAGAACATTATCTCCACGTACCAGGGCGGCTCTGCCGAGCGCGCTGCGGAATGGTTCCGGCCTATGCAGGATACCACTAAGATTGTGTTTGCGCCCATTGATGATGCGGAAAACAACCTGGAGGAGCGCACGCGGCAGGGCGTATCCGCCGGGGTGCGCGAATTCATCGGCGTCTTTTTGCGCAATACGGAAGGTGCCTATGCCGTCAACCACGGCAACAAGTTAATCAGCCTGTTCACCAATATTCCGGACCAGTTGGACAAAGCGGTGTTGTCGCGGATTCAGTACCGCGTGGCCATTGACGGTGCCAAAACCCAAGAGGATTTTCTGGACCAGGATTTCCTTTGGTGGAAAAAATTTGACAAGCTCATGCCGGGATTTGTGGGCATGAAAGATCCACAGGGCTACCAATACCTGCAGGCGCAGGAACCCATTCGCTCTTTATCCGCCATTGATCAGGGCCCTTACCAATTTAGCCAGGACGGCATTCGCGACGTGTACGAACAGACCCATCGACATACAGACCCCACGGAACACCGCTTTTTTAGTCTGTTTTACACGGCCATCATGGAGCGGTATCCATTTTTCTCCAGCCGCGATTTGCGAAACATACAAAAATCTGTGGATGCCAGGGTCATTGACGTTGACTTTCCGGAAACCTGGATGGAAAGTCCCGATGAGTTTTTCCGGAAAGACTACGACACAAAACTGAACATGCTTCGCGAATTGGTTCGTTCCAATCTCGGCACCCTCAGTTTTGCCGACCTGCGCTTGCGCGAAGCGCTCAACTACATGGAGAACGCCCTGCGCATTAATGCATCAGGTTTGGAGCGCGATATTGAGCAGGCTCGCGAACGGCTTCATGTTCAGCACGCGGCCATGGAGCGTCTGGAATCAGAGCAGCGGGCATCGCAGTCTTTTGATCAAAACAATTCCCGCTAAGCCATGGAACGCCTGATGGAAACCGGACTTTTTGGTCAGGGCCTTTTGCCTGTTAACCAGCTTTCGCAGGTGGATCGCTACAATGCGTGCCTCAAGGAGATAGGCTTGCCTAAAACCTACCTCGCCTCCTTTCGGGTTGATGGTTGGGGATGGAGCCCTGATATTGCTGAGGAGCGCAGCGATCCTTTTTATCTGAGCCACGGCGGAGCGGTAAATCCCTACGCCATCATTCTTTCGCCGGCTCAGAGAGACCTGCCGGTTTACTTTCCCTACCACAGCTTTGACAAACACTTGTTGAAGGTGGTTTTTCAGGCGGCCAATGCGCAGATTGCCGACTTGACGGCCAGCACAGCCATCTGGATTGATGTGGATCAGGAAATCAGTGCGTACCGTGTCCCGGCCGATTTGCTCATGATTGAGGCCATCACCTTGCGCTTTCACGCAGCGGGTGGCCTCATGGTGCATGCGGGTGCACAGCGCGAATTGGTGCACCGCTTTAACAACCAGCGCATGGCCTGGGCGGACCGCGCGTTGCTGCAAGCCCTTGCCGACAGTGTGCGCCAGCATGGCGACCTGCGCTACCGGAGCCTTGCAATTCCGGATATTCCCTATACCAATACCCGGTCGTTTTTTACCCGCGCATTCGGCGGACTGTACCTTTTCCGCGACCTACCTGGCGGCAAGCCGTTGATCGTGGCCATGGATGCTGCGCAAGCGCGACTTTCCGGGCAACCTAACCACGGTCATTTGGAGCGCCATATCCACGATGATGGGCTCATGCCGCTGCTTTATGCTGAGAAACTGGTGGACCTTCAATGGACGCTGTACCGCGAAAACACGCATGTGCTTCGGCGGTTGCAAACGGCTGTGCTCATGCGCGCGCTGGCCGATGCGCGACCTGATCAGGATCTGCTGGCACTGAATGAGGGCGAATTGCGCCGCACCATGCTGCAACTCACCGCTGAAAACAAACTGCCTGAGCTTTACCACGAGTTGGACAAGTTGCTGGTTATGTTGCAGCGCAATCAGCTGCCCCAAGCCGACCAGGCCTCGCCAGAACTGATGCTTGCCCTGACGCACCCGCACCGCAGTCTTTCAGAAAGCACCTGGAACGTGGTGCGGCAACTGTTGGTCAGCCTCAACGCTGCTGACATTGTGCGTCTTTACGAATACGACAAACCCGGCTTCTTTGAGCAGTACAAAACCTGGCCAACCAATTTTCAACATTGGGCCGCAGACTTTGTGCGGCGCGAAGTTTTGGAGCGGCCAGCGTCATGATCCCCGTCATTGGCCAGTGCGGCATCTTGGTGTACCTTAATCTCGTTGAAACCCCATGGATCTCCTTCTTCAAATAGCGCTGTTTTTGCTCTTGGGTGTCGTGCTTCATTCGCTGGACAGCTACCTGGGTACGGCCTTGTATCGGGGCTGGTACAACATGACCCACAAGGACCCATTAGCTGCGGGCGAAAGGCGCGGTTTCCTTCAGCAACAGCCGTTGCGAATCCGCTTGTTTTGGGCGCTGGCCCTGACCGGGATAGCAGCCACGGCTGTGTTGGTGTCCG
Organism: Bacteroidota bacterium; assembly: GCA_016124275.1. Taxonomy (GTDB): domain Bacteria; phylum Bacteroidota; class Bacteroidia; order Chitinophagales; family BACL12; genus WGOA01. The sequence continues at coordinate 7,243 of WGOA01000065.1, read as the reverse complement.
GCACGTTTTTTCAGGACACTACGCGCATTTTACTCAACCTGCTGGCCATGTTGGTCGGGCTGTTTGCCGGCTTTTTGCTGGCACCGAGCATACTCGCCGCTTTCCCGGACAAGTGGAAGCGGGCATCCAGGTACCTTGAAGAAACCGAGAAGACCAACGCGACGACCAAGCCAGTGCCTCCGGCAGCAGGGAGCGTACCACCTGAGCCGGTTATCGTGACGCCGCCTGAAGCAGCGCCTCCGGCAGCGTCCTTGCCACCACCGCCATCCACAGACCCGCCCCCCACCCCCAAAACACCAGACTGGCGCAAAGGCGTGGACGAATTCCTGAAAAAACCATGAGCGCTGCAGCGGCACCCCCCACCCCCCAAGCCCCCCCCGAACAGAGCCGGCTCTATTGGTTTTTCTTCCACCTGCGCCGGCGCACCTTCGGTGCGCTCTGGCAATGGACGCGCCGGCATCCCGTACTCGGCGGCATAACTTATGTTGTGTTATTGGCGCTGTTGTACGCGTTTCGCGCCAGCTACCAGCCGGGCTTTCTCTTTCTGCGCAAGTACTTCGTGCTGGCGCTCGGCATCAGCGTGCTCCTCCATTTCCTGTACCGCTTTTACCGCCGCTCAAAAACCGCAGGAAAAGTTACGGTAGTACTGGTCACCACAGCCCTCGCTGCCGGCGTCTGGTTTTGGGGCGCACCCATGGTCAATTACCTCGCCTCCTACTACCACTACCGATCGCTGAACAAAGTGGAACTTGCCGAACTGCCCCTGACCGGGCACGAGCGCATCCAGCCGCTCAACAGCGTGGCCACCATGGCAGACCAGGAAGCGCTCAACGAAACCCAAAGCGCCAGCTCGCCCGACTTCATTCGCCGCGCCAATGGCCGTTTCGACTTTTCCATGGCCGTCGGCCCTTCGCCCGACTATCCGTTGCAGCGGCTCACGCGCCCTGTTGACCAGATTATCTCCGTGAGCGCAACTCTGCCCGCGCCCGACTTTTCAGCAGACAACCGCCATCCGGTCCATTTTGACGTGGGCGAGCAGCTGTTGTTCGGCCGCAATGTGCGCGGTGTTGCCGTCCGCAAGTTCTCGCTGGGGCAGTACCTGAGCTGTCAGGCGGACCAGGTCCGTTTCATGGAAGACGACCAGGGGCGCTGGGTCCAGGTGGTCAGTCTTGTTCGGTGGAAGGGCTTTTTGTTCCCGCGGCCGGTTTTCGGCGGGGTGCTGGTCATGGACCAACGCGCCACTGGTCCTGGCGCCGTTGCGGAGCGCGTGTTGCTGGGCAGGGGCCGCTATTATTCGCCACAAGCCCTGGCAGAAATTCCCTGGTTGAAGGGGCAGAATCTCTTGCCCGAGCGCGCCAGCCGCTTCACGGCACAGAGCTTCCGTTTTCACCGCGGCTTTTTGGCGCCCTTTCCCGGCTACCACGAAGGCGATGTGCGCATTCCGGAACTGCCCGATGACCAGAACAGCATGCCCTATGTCACCTGGTTCAACTTTGACGGGGTGGCCGCCCGCGCAGAAAACGGCCTGTACGACTACTACGGTCTGGAACCTTACCTGGAGGGCAAGTCGGGCCTGAACCTCAGCCTTTTTATTCCCGGCGATGGCCGTCCGGAGGTTTATTTCATGGACCATTCACGGCTGGAAAGCGGGCTTTTCGGATCCAGCGCTGTGCCTGTCAAAGTGCGCGAAAGCCGCAAGGAATACGACTGGAGCGCCAGCGCGGCGGTGGAATCCCGGCCCTTCATCCGCGATTTTGGCGGCAAGCGCCGCTTCTTTTGGCTCACCACGGTAGTGACCAAAAGCGATGCCGGTTCCAAGGGTTTTGTCGGAGGATCCATGCCGGACATTACCCTCACCGACGCCCTCGGCAGGCAGGTGGTTTGGGTGGATCGCCAGGAGATTGCGGATACCCGACTTTGGGAACAGCAAATAATCCGCGAACTTGGAGCGAATTGGGGGCTGCCAGACCAGCCCCTTCGCCCAAATGAGCCTTAAAGACCTGTTCAGCAACAACCGCGATGAAATATGGGCCCAGCTTGCCACCCAACTCGGCGGCACGTTTGAAAAGGGCAAGCTCTTTTCCAGTCCGGAGCTGCGCTGTCAGGCGGGTCCCTGGGAAATTGTGTTGGACACCTATTCCAGCGGCAACGACAACAGCCAAACCTTTACGCGGTTGCGCGCACCCTTTCTGAGCAAGGATCCTTTCGCGATGAAAATCTTTCCGGAGAACGTGCTCACCAGGCTCGGCAAAAAACTGGGCATGGACGATCTGCAAACCGGCTTCAAAGATTTTGATGATGCCTTTGTGGTGCAATCCAACCGCAAAGATCCGGTCATGCAGTTGCTGCGCGACGACACCCTTCGCCAGTTGCTCTTAAACCACAAAGACGTAACGCTCGGCATCAAAGACCACGAGGGTATCTTCCGAAAACGCTACCCCAAAGGCGTTGACGTGCTTTACGCCAGCCGCAGGGGCAGCATCAAAATTTGGATGAGCTCCGCAGTTTGTATGCGCTGTTTGCGGTCGTTTTGGAACGAATGGTCCAAATCAATGCCGCGTACAAGCGCGACCCGGGTTTTCAGGTATAAGGCGGCTGCCTACTCCGGCCAATGCACGTTGTCGTCCTCGTCAATCAGCGGCCCCCACTGGATCTCTGCCAACTGATCGTCTTCCATCCAGAAGTTCATGGACACCTCGTCTATGCTCAACAAGCGGTCGTCCGGCATCTCTTCGTGCGACCATTCTTCGGCCACAATCTCTCCCAGACCAAACTCGCTCAGGGTCTCCTGAAGCTCCATGCGCGACAGCCCAATCAGCGACTTATTGTTCAACGTAAACTCCGGATCGCTCACCGCAATCGCGTTCAGGCGCCATTCATCCAGCGCATCAAAAGAAAAGGAAGCATTCAGCGCATCATAGTGCCAGGCCTCCGTTTGATCATCTTCATCGTCGCTGTCTTCGTATCCGTATTGGTCCACCTCGTCCGGGTCGCCCAGGATTTTTCGCACTTCATCGCGGCTCATTCCGAATTTGATGATGCCCAGGCCCTGGCCCGGCAGAATCGCCATGTTTTTCTTTTCCATCCTCTGGTAATTTAGAACGTCAAGCGCCGCAGAGATCGGGTCGCAGACGGATATCCGGCAAAAATACACGAATGTCCGGTGGAATTGCGCGTGTCTTTGCGCAACATCCTCGCGCTGTTCTGATCCGTTTTTTTGGGCGAAGGGCTCCAGTTGCGCGAAGCGGGGTAGTCAGGCTACTCCCGGCCGAAGCACAAGGCTACTCCTGACCGAAGAACAAGGCTCAAAAAGCAAGGCTTAAAAAAAAGCTCATAGACACTTGTATGTACAAGCAAGTATGCTTAACTTTGTCTTCCTCAGCAACAGCAACAGCAACAGCAACAGCAACAGCAACAGCAGCAGCAGCAGGACAGGAGCAGTTCCCTAGCCGGGAAGTTCGCCTTGTGGTCACAAGCCGCCGGATAGACAACTAGATAAACAGCCGGATAAGCCGCCGGAGAAACAGCCAGATAAGCCGCCATCGCCGCTATAAAAAATGAACATCAGCGAATCTCCTTATTGCGGTTGCCTGTACTATTCGGCCAATGCGTTATCGCGCATTGTTACCCGCATGGCGGAGGAGTACTTTGCGCCAACGGGTTTATCGCCTTCGCATGCCTTTTTGCTGATGTCGGTCATTCGGCAGCCGGGGCTTTCGGCCGGCGATGCTGCTGCACTCATGCAACTCACCCCTTCCACCGTTACCCGTTTGGCCGAAAAGTGCCTGGAACGCGGCCTGATGACGCGCACGTCAGAGGGCAAGTACACGTTGCTCCACGCTACACCGGAAGGGGAGGCTTTAGGGTCTGATTTGCTTAAAGCCTGGCAAGCTATGAGTGCGCGCTTTCAGGAAAAACTCGGTGAGGGAACGGCGCGCAATCTCATCGGAACGATCGGAAAGGCAGCAGATGCATTAGAAGTATGAAGCTGTTTAACTAACTGAATTTCAAAACTAAATAACGTTTGTTTGTACAAACAACCAAAAACCATGAAAAAGATAGGAATTCTCGGATCCGGTGTTGTAGGCAAGACCCTCGGCGCTGGTTTTCTCAAACTTGGCTACGAAGTGCAGATCGGTACACGTGAGCCCGCTAAACTCGCGGACTGGCTCGCCGCGAACCCAGGCGCGCATGTCGGCGATTTTGCCGCCACCGCTGCGTTCGGTGACACCATTTTGTTGGCCGGAAAGGGTATAGCTGCTCAATCCATTTTGGCTTTGGCAGGAGCGGATAACCTCAATAGCAAGATTATCATGGACGCGACCAATCCAATTGCAGAAGAGCCGCCGTTTAATGGAGTGCTCAGCTTTTTTACCGAACCAAACGTGTCGCTGATGGAGCAGCTGCAGGCCGCGTTCCCGGATGCACGTTTTGTCAAGGTGTTCAACAGTGTGGGAGCCTACGCTATGGTCAACCCCAAGTTGCCGGACCGCCCTACCATGTTCATCAGCGGCAACAGCAACGAAGCCAAGGCAGAGGTGCGTCAACTCCTGGATCAATTGGGCTGGGATGCCGAAGACATGGGCGGTGCCGAAGCCGCTCGCGCCATTGAACCGTTGTGCAGGCTTTGGTGCATTCCAGGATTCCGCAACAACCAATGGAACCACGCTTTCAAATTGCTGCGTCCAGTTTCTGTTTCCTGAGCAAGCGGGTCAATTCCGGGCCTTTGCTCTTGTCCTTAATTTTTAGATAAACAAAACATAACCTTATGTACGTAATCACTGGCGCTTCCGGCAATACCGGCAAGCGCATTTCCGAAGCCCTGCTGGCAGCAGGCAAAAAGGTACGCGTCATCAGCCGCGATGCCAAACATATTCAGGATCTGGTCAACAAAGGGGCGGAGCCCCGCATCGGTTCTACCGATGATCCGGAATTTACCAAAGCAGCATTTGCCGGCGCCCAGGCCGCCTATGTTCTCGTGCCCGGCGATTATGCAGCGGCTAATTTTCACGAAGCGCAATTGGCCCACATCCACGCCATTGCAGCAGGGTTGCGCCACAACAATATTCCTTATGCCGTAACCTTGAGCAGCCAGGGCGCGCATCTTCCCGAAGGTTCCGGAGTAGTGTTGGCGCTTTACAAAATGGAGCGCGCCTTAGAGGACATTCCTGGCCTGAACATCCTGCATTTACGCCCCACCTACTTCATGGAAAACAGCCTGGGCATGGTAGGCATGGTAAAACAGGCGGGCATCATGGGCTCACCTATCCGACCTGACCTTCGTTTCCCGGCCATTGCTACCCGCGATATCGCTGAACACGCCATTGAGCGACTCTTGGCACTGGATTTCAGTGGTCACCAGGTTCAGGATCTGCTTGGTTCACGCGATGTTAGTTATGTCGAAATTGCATCCACCTACGGTAAGGCCATTGGCAAGCCGGAACTTCCCTATGTGCAGTTTACTCCATCCGATTTTAAGCAAGCCATGCTGGAACAAATGGGAGCATCGGAGAGCGCAGCAGATCATATGCTCGAGTTTATTGCCTGCATGAATGCCGGGGGAATTACGGGTGCCGCTCAGCGCAACGAACGCAGCACAACCCCGACAACTATTGAAGATTTCGCCAACGTATTTTCTGCTGTGTACAAGAATTAATAGGGTTTGACCATCGGCTGTATGTCTTGGATGCAGCCTATCGCCGGTACAAATAGCCTGTTCCGATCAAAAGGGGGATGGCCGTTTTCAGGAAACGCCATCCCCTTTTTCTGTCAGCCGTCCTGGCCGGACACGGGCCAAGGGCCACAGCCAATTCGCACAGCCAAGGGCGCAATGATGTAACGTTGAGGCAAACAGCCGGGATGAAACCCAACAGCTACTCTTCCGGATTCAAGTCAGAAAAGAGTTGCCGATTCTTGATTTTATGCGCCAATTCCAGTGCGCGTTTAATCCGGGTTTCTTCGCGTTTGGCACTGGTGACGTAATACGCCAGCGAGCGCTGCTTGCCAGGGGTGAAGCTGAAGAAGCGCTTGGCTGCAGCGGCATCCTGGTCCAACACGGCCTCAAATTCTTCGCCTAAATCAATGGCATCCGGATCGGGGTCCGGATGGAGCGAAAAGGTGACGGATTGCCCAACGCGCAGCCCGAGTTCCCGCAAAATGGGTTGCCCCATCATAATCAGCCTTTCGCCCTCTTTCGTGCCCAGCAAAGCGCGGCGCCACTGGTGCGGTGGCACCGATAAAATCAAGCGCCGAACGCCGGCAGCATCATAGGCTTCCGCATACTCTGCCGGCACCGGAAGATAATGTTGTTTCATCCCGGTATCCAGGCGAAGCAATGGGGCAGTAAGGGTAACGTGCAAGGCTTTGGGCATGCGGCTAATTTCGTAAAGTTGGGTCAAAAAGAGCAGCACAAGGTGCAGCAGCCCTTCGCCCGTCTCGTATGCCTTTTGCATCATCCGCCCATGAGCCTGCTGCGGAACAGAAAGAACACGGCACCCAACGGCCTATCCTGCGCTTTCAATCGGACGAGGAATGCGATAAGCCACCTCATTGAGCCAGGTTCCGCGTTGTGTAGGTACCTTCTTTTCAGCAAAAACAACCCCGTTCAGGCTTTCTGCAATGGCGCGGCTGGCTTTGTTTTCGCAGTCAACCGGGTAAACCAGGTATGCAGCATGCAAGTGCTCAAACCCCCAGGTTGCCAGCGTGTGCACGGCCTCACGTCCGTACCCATAACCATGGGCATCCGCCCGAATCCAAATGCCAAGTTCTGGCTCTGGCCAGGTTTGGCGGGCATGCAATCCACAACAACCGAGAAAACGGTCATCGCGATGGCTTTGGATAACACATACCAATTCGCGTTGTTTGGCCATGCCCTGTTGGGAAGCGTGAATGAAGGCAAGGGTTTCCGGGAGGGCTTCCGGTGGCTTCGGAAGCATATATTCCGTTATGTCCGAAGTGAACTCGCGGAAAATGTCCGATGCATCGGCTTCCAGCACTGGTCTCAACATAAGGCGCGCAGAATGGAGACGAACCTCGGACAGCGCAGGGGCTGGCTGGGTTTTAAAGTTTAGCGAGACCAGCATGGTTGCAATTGGGAAACGAATGGAAGCATGGAGTTAAGGAAGGCAAGCATTCACCTTGGGCGCCATCATGCCTGGATGTTCCCATCACCGCCGCGATGAAGCAGCCTTGCGCTTTTCTGCCAGGATGTTGATGTCCGCGGAATGGAGGACTGGACGGGGTC
>WGOA01000019.1 GCA_016124275.1 Bacteroidota bacterium | reverse complement strand
CCACTTCACCACATAATACAACCGGTCAAACAACCACTGAGGATTGTCCCATTCTATTTCATCAGGATGGTTATCATATAGAATCACACAATCCTTTGCCTTCAGAACCATCCAGAGCCTGAACTCATTCCCATCCTCCACAACCATATCCGGAAAGAAACGCTCTCCGACCTGCGACTTCTTTACCGCTTCCAAGAAAGGAACCGATCGGTAAGTTCGCTTGGTTTTTCCCTTGACTTCACCTTCGTAAAGCGCCAAACAGAAGTTGTTTCCCGTCGGTACAAAAAGTTCTGGATTGTACTTCGGTCTTAACGCCACCATTTTGGTTGCGCGAACGGCTAGGCGAACGTGCCGAACATTTACGTAGCGGTACTCTCCGTACATTTTCTTCTCAATACGCAAGGGTGCTTTCTCTGGATCAATCTTGCCAAATTCAGCCAAATGCCGCAATGCTTCCTCGCGAATGATTGGGTCAATGATCCGGGGCGCGTCCTTTTCAGTCAGGCCAGCCACACTTTTTTTGGCGGTATACACCCATTCCCCGTTCTCTGGATTGAGTATGTATCCGTAATGCGTTTCTTCATGCATAGATCCACGCGGAGCTAATACACGCTGTTTCGGCTTTGGCTGGTCCTTTTTCCAATGGCGGTATCGGTTAAATGACGCGGACAAAAGGCGTTTTCTGTTTTCGTGAGAGACAAACACTTTACCAAGACACTCTGCCACATCCGCCCTAAACTGATCATAAGGCATGTCAATAAACATGTCATTCGTGGGTACTCCATTCTCTCTGAATTGGCTGTCATGTGCCAATGCCTGAATCATTCCCCGATCAATACAGCCAACCACAATAGCATCCAGCGTGTGGTGCCGGTGATCTTCCCTATTCTTGCTCAGTTCCTTATTAATTGCATAGGCAGAATCAACATTTTCAGGAGCGTGCAATAGGTCATTCAACCGCCATTGCTTTCTAAGCCTTGAGGTGGCCTGACCTGGCACTTCTTCTACATTCTGAATGCATTGAGCAATCAACTCCACCGCTGCCTTTGAAATATAACCGGTGTCAGAAAGTTGGCTGTTTAAAAAGTCTTTGGTAATCTCTGTTTCCAAGAATCGATCTCGCTTAGGTTGGGGCAGTGTTTTTATCCGCCGCTTGAGGGCTTCAAACTCAGCATCAGTCATATACTCTCTTGGCAGCTTGTTCTTCTTGCGGGCATTTTCAGATCGCTCGCACAAAGATTTATTCATATATGAATTATCAAACGAACGACTGTATGGAATGATGTGCTCGATTTCTATATCTGCACTGAACAAGCGGCTTAGGGGTATTGTCTTGCCAGTGTAGGGCGAAATGCGGTCGCACTCGAGCCACAGTTTGTACTTTTCAGCATGCTCTTTGCGGTACTTATCGTTAAAGCGGCCAAAATCTTCAACATCCGATTGATCACAACCCAATTCCAGCCACAAGCGGTATTTGTCAATCAATGGATCCTTCCAAAATACCTCAATCCCATAGCCATTTAATATCTCTGCGTACTGTCTACGCTCGTTCTCCCGAATCAAATTATCTAAGCGAATCCTTTCGCGTTTTGTCCTCGGCAGCTTTAAGGCCCTGGCCATTTCAATTCGGACAACTTCGGGCTTACCATACTCTATAATCAAACCGTTGACCAGTCCAGCAACCTGGTGCAAACTTTTAAGGACAACCGGATTGCGGATCTGCTTCGGATCTGGGGGTGGAACTTCCTGCTTAAGTTCTCTGTCCTTAGCTTTTTTTATCCGATCATAGCTGTGGTGTTCATAACCCGCCGAAACTACCGCTTGATCGTAGCGCTGTCCTTGACGCAAAAACGGAAGCAACTTCCGTATTGCCTTTATACTCATACTCCCATAATCTGGCTCAAGATTAACCTTGGAATAGGCCAGAGCTTGATCCTTGTCTAAGCCCATGCGCTGCTCGGCCACCTGAGCCAGCTTATCCCGGTCATCAAAAAAATAAAGGGTATGCCACAAGCGGTCTTTAAACTCCGGTGTCTGCTTGTTATAGAAATCCGTCCCAATCGCCTTTCGCAGCTTGATCTCCGTGTCCAAACCTTTAAGTCGGTTCTTATCAGGAACGTCATTGAATTCTGTGTCGCGCTCTGAAAACTTTAATGCCTTCATAACGGTGGCACTTAACAAATCCACTTCGCCCTTCTTTATGAGCATTTCGGCCAAGAGTTCACGTTCACCTGGCGATAAGGGCTCATCAACGCGCTCCCCATGCGTCACCCTTAAGTTGGCGAGTTGCTGCCACATCCGAAACTCCTGAAAAAGCGGATGGCTCTTAGGCGCAACTTTTTTATCGGTTTCATAACGACAGTTATTAATTAAATGCTTTTGCGACTTCAGTTTGCGCTGGTAGAAAATCGTTCTATCGCGAACCATTTTGAGCAAATCAGTAGTCAGGATGTTGGGGTAGTACTTCTTCTGCTCCTCCCAAATCAGGTTAAACTCTTCGAGGTACTGCGAGCGATCAATCCAATGGCCCAAAATCCGACCGCGCTCCCAATTGCCTTGTTGGTGTTCAGCCTTCAAACCAAAAAAGTATTCTCCGACAGTTCTGGCACCGTGCTCTGCCATGTCCAATTTCAACTGGGCAATACCTTTAGCCACAGCCCCGTCCTCTTTTGTGGAACGCTCTACAATCGCATTGCTCTTAAAGCCACGCTTCTTGTTGATATACAGCCAAATTCGACCGAGATCAGCAAGTGAAATTTGCTGATCTAATGCTTGCGCGCGTAATTGGTAAAGCCTGTAGCTATCGCTGAGTTCACTGGGATCAGGCAACATATTAAGATCTTCCAGAATACCGAGCAGGTTCTTTCTCCTGTGCTTATAGCGCTGCAATCGCCGGCGTGCGCTCCGGGCAAGAGTGCGATCCCGTCTGCGGCTCTCCTCCCCGTGCTGGGTAACCTTATTGCCCATGTCAAAAATGCGGACCCCACAATCCACGATATGGTTGTCATCCAAAAGTGCCCAGCCCAAGGAGCTGGTGCCAATATCCAATCCAAGTCGGTATGCCATAAATAGAAACCTTTGTTTAATCAATAATATGGACATGGTAAACAATATCCTAAATGTGATTAAAATAAAAATCTATTTCAAATGAGCCAATTATTTCTTAATACAATGCAGAGCAGTATCTTTATCCTGAAAGCAAATCGGAATAAAGATTATTCTGCAGGTTGCTTAACCTAAGGCTCTACTTCCTCCGGGGTGTGGAGCCATTTTTTTTGGCCTTTTTTCCTCGCAGTTCCCCCTCACTCCCCCCCCCAAAAAAAATCCCCCCACTCCTTCGAGCAGGGGGATTGAACATTTGTTCAGTCTAAGAGTCTATAGGCGCGAACCGGGTTGTCGCTAAACTTGCGCTAACCGACTACGCCCTTCGACTTTAATTGGTCTCGCTTTTCTCTTCCTTCTTCTTCTTGGAAGGCTTCTGGCGAATGACCAGTTTGTCCTCTTTCTTGTCGTGCTCCACGGACAGCACGTCGCCTTGCTTGATGTCGGCGGCGAGGATCTTTTCGGCCAACGGATCTTCCAGGTACTTCTGGATAGCGCGGTGCAGCGGGCGGGCGCCGAACTGAGGGTCGTAGCCTTTGTCGCTGAGGAAGTCTTTGGCTTCGTCGGTCAGTTCCAGGGCAAAACCGAGCACTTCGAGGCGGCCGAGCACCTGCTTGAGCGCGATTTCGATGATGCGGTGCAGGTCTTCTTTGCCCAGCGAGTTGAAGATGATCACATCGTCAATTCGGTTGAGGAATTCGGGGCTGAAGGTGCGCTTGAGGGCAGTTTCGATGACGCCGCGGGCGTGGGCATCGGTGCCGTCTTTGCGGGCATTGGTGGCGAAGCCGACGCCGGAGCCGAAGTCCTTCAACTGGCGGGCTCCGATGTTGGAGGTCATGATGATCAGCGTGTTCTTGAAGTCCACGCGGCGGCCGAGACCGTCGGTGAGCTGACCGTCGTCCAGCACCTGCAACAAAATGTTGAAGATATCCGGGTGAGCCTTTTCGATTTCGTCCAACAGGATGACCGAGTAGGGCTTGCGGCGCACTTTTTCGGTGAGCTGCCCGCCTTCTTCGTAACCCACATAGCCGGGAGGCGCTCCGATCAGGCGGCTGATGGAGAATTTCTCCATATACTCGCTCATGTCAATTCGAATCAGCGCATCGCGCGAATCAAACAAGTACTCGCTCAACACCTTGGCCAACTCGGTCTTGCCTACGCCGGTGGGGCCCAGGAAGATGAACGAACCGATGGGCTTGTTTGGGTCTTTGAGGCCGACGCGGTTGCGCTGAATGGCCTTCGTGATTTTCTCGATGGCTTCAGCCTGGCCGATAACGCCGCGCGTCAATTCTTCTTTCATGTTGACCAGGCGGTGGCCTTCGCTTTGGGCGATTCGCTTGGTGGGAATACCGGTCATCATGGCCACCACTTCGGCGATGTCGTCTTCGCCGACGGGGTATTTCTGCGTCTTGACCTGCTCTTCCCATGCCAACTTGGCATTGTCGAGTTCTTCGAGCAAACGCTTTTCGGTGTCGCGCAGGCGGGCGGCCTCTTCGTACTTCTGGCTTTTGACCACCTTGTTCTTCTCCTCTTTGATCACCTCGATTTTGGCTTCGAGTTGAACGATCTCGTCGGGAACATGGATGTTCTTGAGGTGAACGCGCGCGCCCACTTCGTCCAGTACGTCGATGGCTTTGTCCGGCAGAAAGCGGTCGCTGATGTAGCGGTTGCTCAACTTGACGCAAGCCTTGATGGCCTCTTCCGAGTACTCCACGTTGTGGTAGTCTTCGTACTTGGCTTTGATGTTGGTCAGGATAGTAACCGTTTCGTCAGCACTGGGTGGATCGATCAGCACCTTCTGAAAACGTCGGTCAAGGGCACCGTCTTTTTCGATGTACTGGCGGTACTCGTCCAGGGTAGAGGCGCCGATGCACTGCAGCTCGCCGCGGGCCAAGGCTGGTTTGAAGATGTTGGAAGCGTCCAGCGACCCTGTGGCACCGCCGGCACCCACAATGGTGTGGATCTCGTCAATGAACAGGATAACGTCGCGGTTCTTCTCCAACTCGTTCATGATGGCCTTCATCCGCTCTTCAAACTGACCGCGGTATTTGGTACCGGCCACCAGGGCGGCCAGGTCCAACATGACCAGGCGCTTGTCAAACAGCACGCGGCTGACTTTGCGCTGTACGATGCGCAGCGCAAGCCCTTCCACAATGGCTGTTTTACCCACACCGGGTTCGCCGATCAAAATCGGGTTGTTCTTTTTGCGGCGGCTCAGGATCTGCGACACGCGCTCGATTTCAGTCTCCCGGCCCACGATGGGGTCAAGGTTACCTTCTTCGGCTAACTTGGTGATGTCGCGTCCGAAATTGTCGAGTACCGGCGTTTTACTTTTTACCGAGCCTGATTTGCGCTGGGTGTACGCTTTGCCTTTCTCTTCGTCCTCTTCAAAGGGCTCTTCGTCCCCCTGGTCATTGGACAGTTCGTCGGTGATGTTACTTTTCACGTAGTCGAGTTCCTGTTTAAATATTTCGTAATCAATATCAAACTGATTGAGTATCTGGGTGGCAACGTTGTCCTTGTTCTTGAGAATGGACAACAACAGATGCTCGGTTCCGATGAGGTCGGCCTTCAGCACTTTGGCTTCGAGCACGGTGATCTTGAGCACCTTTTCGGCTTGTCTGGTCAGGGGAAGACTGCCCGAGTTGAAATGCTGCCGGGATGCTTTATCCCGAATGGCCTCCTCGAGCGACTTGCGCAGGTTGAGGATGTCCACTTCTAACGAGCGCAGCACCTTGATGGCCAGCCCCTCTCCTTCGCGGATCAGGCCCAGCAACAAGTGCTCCGTGCCAATGTAATCGTGACCCAGACGCAAAGCCTCTTCGCGACTAAAGCTGATCACTTCTTTGACTTTTGGTGAGAATTTTGCGTCCATGGGATTGAGAGCTCAAATATTGCGCCAATGCGGCAGACAGGCAGAATGGCAGTTTCGATCAAGTTAAGCACCGCCCGAGTAAAATAACAGGATTTGCACCCATTATTTAACCAGACTTACTTTCATAACAAACCACCTGCTCCGCAGGTTTCACCAGGGCGCAAAATCATCCCCGTTAAAAGGCTTACGCACATGTGGCTATTTTGTTGAATCCTTTCCCTGTTATTTTTCCAAAAACCCATATACTTGCCACAATCACCAGCCAACCATGAAGTATAGCGCCGATAAAAAAGACCAGCACATTGTCTTCCGCCTCCTGGAACCCAAGCTCGACACCCTGGTTGCCCCGGAAATGAAGGCCGAAATGGCCGTTTTGGGCAACGAAGGCTTCAAAAGCATGGTTTTGAACCTGGATGCGGTCACTTTTGTAGATTCTTCCGGCCTGAGTGCCATTCTTTTAGCCAATCGGCAGTGCAAAGATGCCGGGGGCAAATTAGTGGTGTGCAATGCCCGTCCAGCGGTTATGAAGCTCATCCAAATCTCGCAATTGGACCAAATCCTCAATCTGGCCGTTTCGGAGGAGGAAGCACTTGGCCTGCTCTGATCGTTGTTCGGGCGAAGGGCCCCTTCGCCCGGAACAAGTTTTGACAGGAATGTGACCCTGGCCTGCCCAATTTGTTCTCCCCAGTACTTTTTAGGGCTGTCTAAAATTGTGTTCGTTTCTTTGCACAGGCTTTTTGAAATCCAACCCTTATGAAATTCACCGTTGACAAGCGCGAGCGTTACCTGATTTTTGAACTTCAGGAGAGCCGGCTGGATACAGGGATTGCCCCCAACCTGAAAACCGAGTTTGTCTTGTTGAACAACGAGGGCTTCCGCAACATGATTGTGGACCTTTCGGCCGTCAGTTTCGTGGATTCTTCCGGACTGGGCGCCATCCTGATTGGCAACCGGTTGTGCAAAAATGCCCGAGGCACCTTTGTGCTCACCGGCGTGCAGGAAGCTGTGATGAAGCTGATCAAGATCTCGCAACTGGACGAAATCCTGATGATTGCCGGCTCTGAAGAGGAGGCCAACGATTACATTTTGATGGAAGAGGTTCAACGGGAGATCGAAGGGGTCAACGGCCAGGACGAAGCCTGATCCAACTGGCCACCGCCCTCGCTCTGCCCGTTCCAACATGCCCTTTCAGGTAACCATATTGGGCAGCAATTCTGCCCTGCCGGCTTATGGCCGACATCCCTCTTCGCAGGTATTGCAGGCAGGTGAGCGCTTGTTCATGCTGGATTGCGGCGAGGGCACGCAAATGCGCCTGGCCGAATGCCATGTCCGCCCCGGCAAACTGGAAGCCATCTTCATCAGCCACCTTCACGGCGACCACTACTTTGGGCTGGTAGGTCTGCTGAACAGTTTTCACTTGTTGGGCCGCGTCCGCCCGCTGACCGTGTACGCCCCCGCCGAGCTGTTGCCCATTCTGGAGCTTCAAATGCGCTACAGCAAAGGCGCGCTCAGTTACCCGCTGGAAGTCATTCCCACGCATGCCAATGGCCTGAACACGTTGTTCTCCGACCATCAGCTTGAAGCGCTGAGTTTCCCCCTCAACCACGGCCCGACGCCCACTACCGGGTTTCTAGTCCGCGAGCGCGCTGGCGAACGCCGCATCCAGGGCGAAAAGGCCCGCTCCCTGGGCATCGCCCACGCCGACATGGAGCGCCTTCGCCTGGGTTTGGATGTACCGGACGCTGCCGGGCGAATTGTCCGCAACCAGGACCTGACCCTTGCCCCGTGGAAGCCCCGCTCCTACGCCTATTGTTCCGATACGGCTTATCTCCCTTCCTTGCGCGAGGTGGTTCAGGGTGTTGACCTGCTCTACCACGAAGCCACCTACGCCGAAGCCGACGCCCACCGCGCTGCCGACCGCTTTCACAGCACCGCCAGGCAGGCTGCGTTGCTCGCGGCTGATTCGGGTGTTGGCCGCTTGTTGATCGGGCATTTCTCGTCGCGCTATGAAAACCTGGCGCCGCTGTTGGCGGAAGCGCAAGCGGTTTTCCCGGCGACGGAGTTGGCGCTGGAGGGGCAGGTTTTTGAGGTGGAGAAGAGGGAGGGGGAGTAGTATGGCCACGTACTTTTTGCAGTGCACCCTATGGTGCTACTAAAAACTTTTGAGCAGGGCAGCTTCTGTTCGGTGTCCGAAGACGAGCGACATACACACCCGGTGTCCAGTTAGTCGTACTTAACATACTATTTGTTGTGTTAACCTGCCCTGCATAGACTTGCGCGCCAGAGCTATTGTACAACTCTATGGAGGAATTCAGAAAGGATGGCTCAATGTTCAGCGCTAAAGATCCGCTGCCAGACGTTGTTCTTAGTTCGAAACAGGGTTCTGCCAGAGCAACATTGATCGGTTGAATCGCGGAGGTGGTGTCCGGATCAGAAAGCGTGTCGCAAGGGCTGCCGACTAACGGGCCAAGATAATAGTTGGGGTGGTTGGGGAGGCCTAGAGAGCGGTTCGCCCGACCACCTAGCCAAGCTCCATGAGGTTTGTAAAGGCAACTGAGGCCCGGTGCATCGGGATTGTCTATAACGCCTAAATACATTGCTGGTAAGGGATCAAACCCCGAACCTTGAACCTTTTGTATCCAATATATTTTCCCATCAGGGCCTAACTCAAGTTGCCCCGCTATGTTATCTACGCCGTAATTTCCATTGAAGATTTCCGTCGTCGTAACTGGCTCGGTGGAAATATCTAATTGAAAAAGCACCTCATTAGCAAACTTAGACACATACAATTTAGACTCATCAGGCGAGAAAGCGCACCCATAATATGAAGTGGAGTCATTGATAAGCGTTTTTGGGTTAGAAATTAATCCCGAGCAGCGATCAAAATCAAAAAGCTGAACCACTCCAGTATTGTACGAGGCAAGGGCCATCTTACTTCCTGATGGAGAAATTGACATTTCTCCTACATACCCACTTTGGATACCAACAGATGAGATGACTGAGTCGATCAATTCTCCTTCCTTATAAAGCAGGGCAACAAAATCTCTTGAAACTCCAATGGAAGGTGCAATTAACTTTCTTGTGATAACCCACCAATCCATTCCGTTTCCGTGTTTAACAGCCTGCAATTGTTCGCCACATAAATATTCGATACTTTTTACTCTTCTGTGTTCACTTGCTGCGCCCCCTAATGAAGATTGCAAATTCATATCAACAATATTGGTAGATAAAGATGTGGCAGGCAAGCCTGCACGTGATAAAAATACATAAATGTATGTATTATTTATATAATTCAACGGCAAGATTAGCGCTCCTTGAGTAACTGTGCCAGTGTATCCGCCAGTTTCAAACAAACTATCACATCCATCCATTGTCACATTATTCCGATTCATAATTTTTGCATCTCCACCGTAAAAAAGGAGTGACCCTAGGGAATCCGAAATTGAGCTTAAAGATTCACTAGACCAAAAAGGAACAGTCTCGAAATAAACCAACCCAGAATCAGTAAACTTTAAATGCATAGAATCACCTAAAATCCAGTGGTCCCGCATATCCTGCGCATACAAACTATTTATGCAGCAGATTAACACTAATGCTAGTGATTTCATTGTTTTAACAAAAAGATTATTCAGGGAAGGCTTGGAAACCTTCCCTGAATACTATGAATTAGTTTGCAACTTTAACGAAAACTGTGCTTAGAACTTCTTGTGAAGTTGCTAAACGAGCTTTTACCATGTACACCCCTGCTTCTGCGCCATTCAAGTCAATAACGACCAACGTGGTGAACCTCTCCCATTCTCTGTTACGCATTAAACTGGAGTTTCGGATAAGATTTGGTGATGATTTATAAATTCTATGGGTGATAGGTCTTGTAGAGAACTGTGCGGTCGGAAGTGATTGTATTCCCATCGCCAGTCTTCTATTTTCTCCGTTGCATGTTCCAGGTTGATGAACCAGTTTGGCGATAGGCATTCATCCCGGAATTTACCATTGAAGGATTCAACGTAAGGATTGTCCGTAGGTTTTCCAGGCCTGGAGAAGTCAAGGGTAACCTTGTTGTCATAAGCCCAGCGATCCACTTCCTTAGAAACAAACTCAGAGCCATTGTCACACTGAATACGGACCGGCACCTGATTCTCTACTAACTTAATCCGGTCCAACTCATCCCGGACATCACTGCCCTTCAAGGATTTTCCGACCAAAAGGCTCAGGCATTTTTTACTGTAGTTGTCCACTACAGCTAAGATGCGGAAACGACTGCCGTTAAACAAGGCATCGCTAACAAAATCCATGCTCCATGCTTGGTTAATGCTTGAGTTCTCCATTCGATCCAATCGATGAGCGGCACTGCGGCTTCGTCTGGGGCGTTTACTGCGCAGGTTCAGGCCTTCGTCCTTGTAGATCCGGTATACGCGCTTGTGATTATCGCAAAATCCTTCACGCCGCAACAGAATAAGGATTCGATTGAATCCATACCGAAACCGGGTTTGAGCGATGTCCCTGATCCGCAATCGAAGAGCGGCATCACTGCGTTTATGCGACTTGTAATAGAACGAGGAGGTGCTCAACAACACGCTTGAACAGGCTCTCCTTAGAGAGACCCGGTAGTGATCCTCGAGCCAAACTGCCATCTGCCTGCGATACACGGGCTTCAGAGCTTTTTTTTTATGACATCTTGAAGCATTTGCTTGTCCAGACTTAGGTCGGCAACCAGCTTCTTTAACATTCGATTCTCCTCTTCCATTTGACGCAGGCGCCGCAACTCGCTAACGCCCATATTGCCAAACTTCTTCTTCCAGTTGAAAAAGGTGGCCTGGGAGATCCCTAACTGCCGACAGATCTCCTCCACGCGAATGCCACCCTCCACCTGGCGAAGGGCAAAGGCAATCTGATTCTCTGTGAATTTGGACTTCTTCATGGGTAACAAGGTTAAGAATTTGGCCGTCAGATGCGGCATTTTGTTACCCGAAAACTCTACTTTTAAACAGTACAGGATCTTGGGGGGAGGTCAGAGAAGAGGGAGGGGGAGTAGGGTTGTCTGCTTACTTTTGGGAGGAGCTTCCTACGGTGCTACCACAAACTTTTGAGCAGGGCACCTTCCGTCTCTCGTACGGAGACGCGCGACATACATACCCGGTGTCCAGCTAGCCGTACTTAACATACTGTTTGTTGTGTTAACCTGTCCTGTAAAGACTTGCGTGCCAGAGCTGTTGTACAACTCTATAGTGGAATTCATAAAGGATGGCTCAATCTTCAGCGTTATTGATCCGCTGCCTGATGCTCTTAGCTCGAAACAGGGTTCTACCGAAGCAACATGGATCGGTTGAATCGCGGTGGTGGTGTCCGGATCCATAAGGGTATCGCAGGGGCTACCTACTAACGGGCCGAGATAATAGTTGGGGTGGTTGGGGAGGCCTATTCGACGGTTAACTATTCCTCCAAGCCAAACGCCATCCAAATCGAAATTGCAGGACAAGCCAGGCTCATTTGGATTATTGATAACTCCTAAATACATGGCAGGGACAGAATCAAATATGAAACTTTGAACACTCTGAATCCAGTAAATCTTATCGTCCGGTCCTAGTTCCAGTTGGCCAGCCCCATTATTCAAACCAAAGTTTGCGGAAAAAATTGTTGACACGGGAAATGCACTCTCGCTTAGATCAATTTGCTCTAAAACCTCACGATTGCTTTTAGCAATATAAAGTTTTGTTCCATCCGACGAGAAAGCGCAACCATAATAAGTAGAAGTTGAGTCATTAATCAACGTCCTAGCATTCGTTACTAAACCAGTGCATCTATCAAAATCAAAAAGCTGCAGCATTCCGGTAAAAGAGGCTAAGGCTAGCATACTTCCATTTGAATTCGTTGCTAACTCACCCCAAATGTTAGATTCCATACCAATGCTTATGTCATGAACTAACTCCAGTCCTGACGAAGAAAGGAGATAAACTACAAAAGAATTACTCCTAGGTATAGTAGTATTTATCAACTTACGTCCTAAAAACCACCAGTCTCTTCCATTCGCATGTTTGATTGCCTGCATTTGCTCTGCAAAAAGTTGAGGCTGAACAATTTTCATCCTTGATCCTTCTGGAATACAATACGAATCTAATAAACTATCATATTGTATTATTGAATATGACAAGACCCCATCAGGGTACCCCGATGTGATTCTGTTAACATGGACGAAATGATCTAAATATGGAACAATAATAACGCCCTGTGTTGAAGAGGTACTCAATGGAGGAAAAAAAAGAGAATCTCCACCAGGGATAACATTATATGATGAATCATATACCATGCCCTCATGGGCAAACAATAGCAGATTCCCTGATGTATCTGAAATTGAACATAGAGATTCTCTTGCTTCAAAAGGAATCTGACGTAAAAATACCAAGCCAGCATCTGTAAACTTTAAATGCATAGAATCTCCTAAAATCCAGTGATCCCTCATATCCTGTCCTTGAACTAAGGCAACGGATACCAGCCAAATTGTGAGAAGCAAAACCTTCATTCCGCGGTAAATAAAATAAGCAGAGGTTGGAAGTAACTTTAGACTCCCAACCTCTACTATGATTACTAAAATTAGTTAGGGGCGATCACCAGCGTGGCACTAAACACCTTACTGGAAATTGATGCTGTTGCGTTGATTAAATAAATGCCAGATTGCAAATTGCTGAGGTCTAGATGATGAATGCCCATTTCAGAGGTAACACTTCTAACTATTTGCAACTGACCGTGTGCATCGAAAACCTGAATCAAAGCAATCGGCTCTATTGCTTCAAAGTACACCAAGCCTTTGGATGGGTTCGGATAAATCTTTAATTCATCCGAAACTAATCCGTCCTGACTAAACGCCTTTTCCAGAAAACCTTCAACGCTCCAATCATTAATGCCCAATATAGCTTTCGCCATAAGAACTGCAATCCCATACCCTGTTGCATCCAGGCTTGCTATGGATTCTAAATCACTAATCTGGTCATTACTTAGGTATGAAAGCACTCTAGGCTCCGCCGCCGTAAAAGTTTCCATCTGTACTTGTTTCCCAGCAATAAGTAGGCTCAAAACCCCTTTTTGAAGGTCTTCTTGTGTATTGATAGGAGAAATTGTGGATAAACCAATAGAAGCATTCTCCAATTCGTTCAACTGAACAAGTTTTTCAATAGCATCCAAGGCAGCAATGATGGTCAATGACAGCAAATGAGTAACAACCGTTTCATCCTGGCCCCTCAGCTTTGCGACTTGCAAGTAGCTGTAAGATGAATTAGAAACTGTGTTCAAGGTAGAATCCTCCCGCAACTTATTCAGGATGGAGGTAGGTATAACCGAATGAGCTATGGCTCGTTCAGAATCTCCAGAACTACACATAACTTGGCCGCAAAGGTCAATGTTTGCATTTAGTACAGGTTGAGGTGCAATTTCATCCCCCATCATCGCAGAGGTATTGTCAATGCTAGCATCATGCTCGGTTCCTGCAGCTGGTGTACTGCCTGCACCTCGATACCACCATACAAAAGGTGGACCAAATGTTATGGCAAACGTATACGTCCTGTTTGCAGTGGAGGCAGGAAACCATGCATTGTCACTTGGATCACCCATTGAACTGACGTTTTCTACAGGGCCAAATTCTTCTCCGGTGGCAACACTCTGGAAACCAAAGCCTTTGTTGCAGTTTATTACTACATTACAAACTGCATTACCTTCCTCGCAGTCATCAGCAACCAAAAAGCCGAAGCCGCAATGCAAGACGGTATCAGCGCGGAACAGAACACCTGGAGAATTCCTGGCTGCTATTCCAATGATCTCTGGATTGTTGCTGGCACTACACAGACCGTCTGCAGTGTTTTCCTCAATTAATCCATTTATAGCTCCTTCTACCCGGATCCCGAAAGCCAAATCGCCAGAACAACCAAAGGGCTGGGTAAATGTAATTGTGTTCCCACTTATCTCAATGTCCTCGGTATTTGTAGCTCTTATGCCCATTTGGACATCATCAATGATGTTGTCGCGCACCGCGAAGCTCACACTTCCCGGCGCCATCGGCTCTACCAGTTCAATGGCGGTTATAGTACAACCTACTGCTGTACTGGAGACTTCATTGTCTTTCACGAGCAATGAGGAAAGACCGTTATCTTCTAAATAAATACCTGACTCATCAAAATCCGACAAGTCGTTCTCCCGAATGATCAATTCACCCTGGGTATCAAAGACCTCAATGCCGGAATGAAAATCACCGGTAACCAAACTCAGTACATTATCGGTTATGGTGACCTCATTAAAACCCGTCAACCGGATTCCGGTCTGGCAATCGCCGAATACGTTCAAGTTGGCAACCGAAGTACCAATAAGCATATCCGGAGTTGATGTGCCTTGAACTGCTCCAAGAATACCAATCCCAGTTAATGGAGGGTTTACATCAAAAATGTTCTTGAATTCGGTGTGTCTTACCCAAAGCGTACTATTGGTTGCTACTATACCGCGGTCCAAATCCTGAAACAAATTCCAATTTGCACCAGGATTGCCAACGACTAAACCTAGTGTTGTTGGCGAACCACCGTCGTTCACGCCGACTACTTCTAGCCCAATACTTCCATAGGTTGTTGGCAAACCTGAAGGCAATGCCGTAGGGTATCCTCCGAAAAAACGAGCACCCTGAATGCTTGCCGGATGTACGCCTGCCGTGTAGGCTGATATAAGCATTCCCCGGTAATTCTGAATAAAATCAGAGTTTGAAACCGTTACATCACCTGATGAAGTAATATTTACCGTGATGGCTGTCTCAGCCCGGCAGATAATGGAATATCCTGCAAAAACCAGCGTAGCACCATTTTCCACAACAATGCCTGACCATGCGTCCGCCTTAGTGGTCACTAAAGTGCCATTTTGAATCACTAAAGTATTTCCACTCTTTACGGTAATGGCATCGCCGTCTGTTACACCAACTTTGCAATTGCTCCATGTCGCATTCTGGTCAATGTCAAATGGTGTTTGAATTTCTACATCCTCCGCGGTTAACGTGGCTGGCATACTGGAAGAAGACGCTGAAACATTGTACACAAACGTGGTAGGATCCCACCCTACAGGCAAATCGCACTGGGCATTTAGGGGATACATAGGAGAGAGAAAGAGAGAAAGAGATAAAGAGAGAAAGAGAACCGGGCTAATACAATACCATAACCTCTCATGGCTAGAAAAATTTAAGTTAACGATATAGTGAATGTAAAGCTACTTACCTGGAATCCAATGCATCCAGTGTTAAATTAACATCAACAAATTGTAAAGAAATAGTAACCCCACACCAAGACCGAATCACCATTCTAACCCTTACCCCACCCTTTTCAACCCGAACTTCTCAATCTTGTTGTACAGGTGGCTGCGCTGGATGTCCAACTCTTCAGCAGTTTTGCTGACGTTCCAGGCATTGCGCTGGAGGCGGTAGGCGATGAATTCGCGTTCCATGTATTCTTTAAAATCCTGGAACTTGGTGTAACGCTCAAAGATTTCGCGCTGGCGCTGGCGGCTGTGGCCGGGGTTGGCGTAGAGCTGCACTTCGTCTTCCGTAATCTTTTCTCCGCTGAGAATGACCAGGCGTTCAAGCACGTTGCGCAGTTCGCGAATGTTGCCGGTCCAGTGAATTTGTTGCAGTTCCTGGACGGCTTTGGGCGTGATGATTTTGCGCGTCATACCGTGGTCTTCGCAAATTTCTTTGACGAAGCGCTCGGCGAGAAGCGGGATATCTTCCAGCCTTTCGTTGAGCGACGGCACGTGAATCAGAATGACGCTCAGTCGGTGGTAAAGGTCCATCCGGAACTGGTTGTCTTCGATTTCGCGCAGAAGATCTTTGTTGGTGGCCGCGATGACGCGAACGTCCACCGTAATTTCTTTGTCCCCGCCAACGCGGGTGATCTTGTTTTCCTGCAAAGCCCGCAACACCTTGGCCTGGGCGGAGAGGCTCATGTCGCCAATCTCATCCAGAAAAAGCGTGCCGCCCGTTGCCTGCTCAAACTTGCCGATGCGCTGTTTGATGGCTGACGTGAACGCGCCCTTTTCATGCCCAAAAAGTTCCGATTCAATTAATTCCGAGGGAATGGCCGCGCAGTTCACCTCAACCAATGGGCCCTGGGACCGGTTGCTCTGCTCGTGAATCCAGCGGGCCACCAGCTCCTTGCCGGTGCCATTGGCGCCAGTAACTAAAACGCGGGCATCGGTGGGGGCCACGCGCTCGATGGTCTCGCGGATGTGGTTGATGACCGGGCTGTCACCGACGATTTCACGGGTTTTGGTGACCTTGCGCTTGAGCACTTTGGTCTCGGTGACCAGGGTACTTTTGTCCAGCGCATTGCGGATGGTGATCAGCACGCGGTTGAGGTCCAGCGGCTTGTCGATGTAGTCGAAGGCGCCTTTTTTGACGGCTTCCACGGCGGTCTCCAGGCTGCCGTGCCCGGAAATCATGATGATGGGCAGGTCGGAATTTTCGGAGGCTACTTTCTCCAACACCTCCATGCCATCCATTTTGGGCATTTTGATGTCGAGCATGACCACGTCGTAGGCGTTTTCCTCCAGCTTCTGCAGGCCGGCCTTGCCGTCTTCAGCCTCGTCAACCTGATATTTTTCGTATTCGAGAATTTCTCGTAGCGTGCGCCGTATCGGCTTTTCGTCGTCGATGATCAGGATCTTGGCCATGGTGTAAAATTAGGCTTTTCTGCCGCCTGCTCCCCCCGGACCTGTAAGCCGGATTCTGTACCCGGCTTTGGGCCGGGCTTCCATCATTTATCTCGGGACGCGGTCGCCCGCGCCCTCCAGCGGCCTACCCGCTCCGGCAGCGGGCTCCGGCTGGCGGAACCCCCGTTTGGACGAGTCACCCTGCGCGCGTTTCCGCGCACCGGAGCTTATTTGGCCTTGTAACCCGCAAGGTTTACCCGCAGGCGCGGTTGCCCGCGGCTGCCGGAGGCTCTTACCCCCCGTTTTCACCCTTACCCGCAAGCGGGCGGTCATTTTCTGTGGCACTGGCTGTCACCGGCGGCTCGCGCCGACGGCGCCCTCCCGTTAGGAGGTGCGGCGCTCTGTGTTATCCGGACTTTCCTCCCCGGCGCGAAGCCAGAGCGATGGAACGTTCCGGGGAGAGCAGGAATCGGCAGGAAAAGAACGAGCCCCAAAGGTACGGCCGCAGGCTCAAACCCGCTAACCGCTCAATGGTCCAGCACCACCTCCGTGGCCCCAAAACCGTAGCGCGGAAAGTGGCTGTTCTGAAAGCCTTTCACCCGCGGATGCCGCCGCAACATATCGTGCAATTCCTCGCGCAATCGCCCGGTTCCAAGCCCATGAATCAGGTAAACTTTGTGCATCCCGCTCCACGCCGCCCGGTCCAGGTACTGCGTCGCCCTGGCCAGTTGCACGGCCAACATTTCCGCCGGATGCAGCTTCTCCGGGTGCTCCACCAGTTTTTCAATGTGCAAATCCAATTCCGGGGGAAGGGCCTCGCGCCCCGCGCGACCTCGTTGCGCGCCGCCCTGGCCGGTGCCGCCCGGTCCCGCGCTGCCCTTCTTGCGGCCCTGCCCGAGTTGCTCCAGATCGGGTGGCGAGTACGTGCTGAAGTCGGCGGCGCCGCCGGGGGGTTGTTGAAAGACGCTGAAGATCAGGGGGGCGGCGACGGCTCCGGCCTGTCCTGCCGCTGCTGCTCCTCTTGCTGCTGCTGCCGCTCCTCTTGCTGCTGTTGCCGCTGCCTCCCGCTTCGCGAAGGCTGCGACTCTGATGCGCAAATCCTTTTGGAACGATCGTTCTATTTTGTGCGGTCCTTCCGTGTAGCGACACGTCAGCGTCATCGCGGCCTGCTCGTGCAGGTCATCGCGATGCATCGGGCCAAGGTCCAGTTTGGCGTTTGGGGGCATGTCGGCCGCAGCCACTTGCTGGTCTGACTGCTCCACCAGGATCCGGAATGTCTGCGGAGTGCCATTGACCAGCCAGCGCTGGTAACGGCCTTGTCCCAAGGGTACAAAAACTTGTGCGAAGCCTTCAGCTACGCTCGTCTCGGGCTGCCCGCCCGGGCTGGCCTCAGCCGCGCTAGTTCCTGCTGACCCTGCATCGACAGACTCCTCTTCGGCCCAATCGGCTTCCTTAGCCGGGACCATATCGTCCACGTGCACCGGAATCAGGTCGCCATCCAGGTCCACAACCCAGGTCTCGTCATCGCGACGCTCCACAATCCACGCATACTGCCTGGAATGGATCAGAAAAACTTCCTCGCCGTTTTTGTACTCGTCCATGGCCCCTCGTAAAGACTGCCGCGCACAACCGCCAATTTGTGCTAACCTTGCGAAGCAATCGTCTTAGCCTTCAAAGATATGCCCGGCTCCCGCACTCCCCACGCAGGCCCTTCGCCCGAAACAAAAAGCTCAGCCACCCGGCGCGCCGGTTGGCGTTGGCGAATGGCGCAGGTCCTGGAGCGACGCTGGTGGAAACGCTACCTCGGCAACAAATCGCCCGGCGAATACCGCACCTGGAAACGCCGCTACTGGCTTGACCTCCTGGCCCCGCACCGCCACGCGCTACTGCTCGATGAACCGCAACGCCTGCTGGACGCTGGATGCGGCCCCGCCGGCATCAATCTTGCGCTCGACGGCCACAACGTAACCGCGCTTGACCCCCTGCTTGACCGTTATTCGGTGGAATTGCCCGCGTTCGCTGCGCTGCAGGTACCCGGAGTTGCATACATTTCCGCGCCGCTCGAAGGCTACCGCCACCCTCAACAGGTTGACGGGGCCTGCTGCCTGAACGCCATCAACCACGTTGACGATCTCGATGCCGCCCTTGACGCCCTGACTGCTGCCGTGCGCCCAGGCGGTTGGCTCCTGCTCGGTGTGGATGCGCATCGCTCCCCGCTCCTGCGCGCGCTGTTTCGTGCCCTTCCCGGCGACGCCCTCCACCCTCACCAGCACAGCGCTATGGAGTACCGCAGGTTCCTGGAAGCTCGCGGCTGGCAGATTGAGGATCAGCGCTGCCTCAAACCGGGCCGCATCTTCGATTATGTGCTGTTCCGCGCCCGGCGTCAGGGGTGATAATGGGGGTAAAAAAATTCAGACTCCTCCTAACGATTCAACGTCAGTGTTGAACATTGCCATGGTTTTCAACTTCTAGGTTGAACCGAAAAAGTAGACACGAAAAAAAATGTACTTATGTCCGTCGAAATGTTAAAAAACACTACTAGGAATAAGCTGACTCCCGGGTCAGAGCAACAAGCACCAGGGGCACCGGGTCAGAGCAACAAGCACCAGGGGCACCGGGTCAGAGCCCCGAACTAATCAAAAATGTAGCGGCAAAGGCCACAATGGCGTAGAGTTCCGGGAAGACCGCCAACACCATCGTTTTGCCAAACACGTCGTAGCCGGAACCGATGGCTTCAATGCCGTGGGCGCTGATTTCGCCTTGTTTGATGCCGGAGTAGAGACCGACGAGACCAAGGGCGAGGCCAGCAGCGAAGACCATGCCGCCTTGCTCTATCGTAAGTTCTGCTATGTTTTGGAGTCGGCCGTTGATGATGAAGAAGCCAGCGAAGCCGTAGAGGCCCTGTGTGCCGGGAAGGGCGCTCAACAACATGTAATTGCCGAAGGCTTCTTCGTTTTTCTTGAGGGCACCGAGGGTTGCTTTGCCGCCAATGGACACGCCAATGGCGCTGCCTGTACCGGATAGGCCAATCATCAAGCCGAGTCCTAGATATGCTAAAATTACTGCAGTAATCATGGTTATGGTCTTAAGGTAGTTGGAGAGTTTGCTGGTCAGGCGGCGCCTGGTTCGGTTGAATGGGTAGGGTTGGCGGGGGAACTGTCAACGAGTTCCTGAAGCGGTTGGTAGGGCTCGCCACCGCCCTGGAAACCGGCGTTTTTGTAAAATTCGACAAAGGTGAGGCGCATGGGGTGCACAAAGGCGCCAAGGCTGGCGATGAAGATGTTCAGCCCATGACCGATCAGGAGCATGACCACGAAAAAGATCGGGCCGAGGATGAAATGGGTGCCGAGGATCGACAACGCGATGTCATTGACGACAAAGCCGAGGATGGAACCGGCTAAGCCCAGGGCGAACAAGCGGATGTAAGAGAGCAGATCGCCGAAGTAGCCGGTGATGCCGTAGAGGTCCCATAGGCCCTTCCCCAGACGGCCAAGGAGACCGGCGGCAGGGTCGCTGAAAAATACAACGAGCCCGGCGCCAAGGCCGCACAAAACCAGAATGGGCGGTGTGAAGCCCAACCCTGCGCCGCCGCCGAGACCGGCCAGCAGCGCAATCCAGCCGAGCGGAGAAAGGGCATAAACCATACCATATTGTTTCTTTTGGTTCCAGGCGCGAAGGATCAGGCCAAAGAGAATCTGAATGGCGCCCAGGCCTAAGGCCAGGTTGAACAACTGGTCGGAATTGAACATAAATTGTTGCATCGGCTGCAACCAGGGCAGAGAAACTTCCAGAAGATTGATGCCAAAAAAAGTACCGCTCAACGCGCCCATCACCACGGCCCCGCTCTCCAGGAGCAACGCCAGCTTCCACAGCGGCCGATACTCCGCAGGGATTTTTCGCTTCAAAGCCAGAAGCACGACGAGTACCAACAGGCCATACCCGGCATCGCCAAGGCATAGCCCAAAAAACAACAGGAAGAAGGGCGTAAAGAAGGGCGTGAGGTCCAGCTCCGCGTAACGCGGCAGATCAAACAGTCGCGCGATGGGCTCAAAAAGGCGGGCCGTGGCGGGATTGCGCAGCAGAATGGGCGGGGCATCGGCAGGTACAGGCTGCGACTTAACGTAAAAAACATCAGAGGCCGCAAGCGCGGTGTCCAAGCGCTCCTGCTGGTCTTGCGGCAAAAAACCCTGCAAGGCCAACACTTTACCGGAGCCGAGCTGCAACATTTGCGCTCGGGCTGTCCCGTCCTGCAAACTGTCCTGGAGGCGCGCCAGGCCCTTGGTCAAATGCGCACGGATGCCCCCTTGCAAGACAAACAGCGTCTGAAGAATGATCCGGCGCCGATCCTCCATGCTCTGAATTTCCTGATCCAATTCGGTCAGCGAACGCGCGGGGAAAGGTTCGGGCTGCGCTTTGAGCGGCGGTGGTTCCGCAGCATCGCTGACCACCACGAAAAAACTTTTTCGACCGGTTTCAAACAAAGGCTCCAGCGCATACGCCATGCTCCAGGCCGGCAGGATTTTGCCCAAGCCCACGCTGAAAAGATGCAAATACAACCCATGTGCGCGCAATTCCGCTAGTTTATCGGCGTCATAGTTGCCAAAAAAACGGTAGTGGTAACGATCTTCTTCCAGCCGCCGAAGGTCGCGGTCCAAATCGTCTAGCTCCTGGAGCAAGGCCGGCAAATCCTCAAAGCGGAAGGCATCCAAAACCGCCGTATCCTCCAATTCACGCTCGGGCAACACGCGTTCGAAGTGCTGCTGAACAGCGCGCAGCGAAAGCCATTCGCGCCGCAGCCCCAACGCGGCTTCGTCCTCCTGGCGCTTCATGCGCTTGACGTGCAGCACGCCGGAACTTTTGAGCAATGCCAGCAGGGCTTCCGTCTCGCGGTAGTAAACCAGGAACTGGTATTTGACCATCGGCGTGATCATGCGCTTTCCTTGCGGGCTTTTACTAATTTTTGTGCTGACTTGGCCAGGTTCTGTTCATCTTCCAAATAGCGCTTGATTTTTTTTAGGGCTTCTTCCATTTGTGGAATCTGCACTTTTTCGTATAGGTTTACTTTTTGAGTGGTGCGTTTGCGTTCGCGCTCCAAAATGGTCACCTGCCTCGCTGCTGTGTGCTCCTGGGCCAGCACAAGGGCCCATTGGCGCAAAAACAACACCACATCGCTTTGCGTGGGCGGCATCGAGTGCAGCAGCGAAGGCTTGATCGCAAGCGTCAGCGATTCAAACACCGGAATTAACACCCCGGCAATTTTGCGCCGGCTCATGACAGGTTCGGCCTGCAGAAACAGGCTCATGGGGAAGGGCCCCAACAGCGCATGCAGGTTCTTTGCCTGTTCCTGCAACGCCTCCAGTTCAACCTGAATGCGCTCCCGCTCAGCCCGGTAGCGGGCCACCTCTACCCGCAGGGCACTCTCTTTGTTCTTCAAGACCGGCAAGGCCGCTTGCCGCATTTTCAGTTGCTTGCCCAACTGATGCTGCGAAGTCTTGTTGTATTGAAAGGTGAAGGGCATCAGGCAACCGGCGGGTGATAAAAACGATCCAAAAATTGTTCCTTGATGCCCAATTCTTCCCGGGAGAAATGTTCCGAAAACAAGTCCCAGGTTTGGTTGAGCATGGCCTCGGTATCCAGGTTAACGTCCACGCTTAAAATCAGGGTGGAATAAGCCCGGGCAAAGCGCAGCGTGCGCTCGTCGTATTCGGTCAGGTCAAAGCCGTTGTCCAGCTTGGTGCGGGCATTGGCCGCGTCCGCGTAAAGGCGCACGGCGGCGTTCATGACCTGCGGGTGGTCCTCGCGGGTTTTTTTGCCGATGACCAATTGCTTGAGACGACTCAAACTCCGGAAGGGGTCCACAATAACTTTACCGACCTCGCTGTCTTTGCGCAGGAACAACTGCCCTTCCGTAATGTATCCTGTGTTGTCCGGAATAGCATGGGTAATGTCCCCTTCGGAAAGGGTCGTCACCGCAATAATGGTTATGGAACCGCCATCCGGAAACTGCGCGGCCTTCTCGTAGATTCGGGCCAGATCGCTGTACAGCGAACCGGGCATGCTGTCCTTGGACGGAATCTGGTCCATGCGATTGCTGACAATGCTCAACGCATCGGCGAAAAGCGTCATGTCGGTGAGCAGCACCAATACGCTCTGCTGGTGCTCTACCGCAAAATACTCTGCCGCGGTGAGGGCCATGTCGGGGATGAGAAGCCGTTGGACCGGCGCATCGCTGGTGGTGTTGATGAAACAGACGATTTTGTCCAGCACCCCTTCGCCCTCAAACAACTGTTTAAAATACAGGTAATCATCATTGGTCAGGCCCATGCCGCCCAGGATGATTTTGTCTGTTTTGGCGCGAAGGGCCACCATGGCCATGACTTCGTTGTAGGGCTGATCAGCGTCGGCGAAGAAAGGAATCTTCTGGCCGGCCACCAGGGTATTGTTCAGGTCAATGCCGGCAATGCCGGTGGCGATAAGCTGAAAGGGCTGCAACCGCCGCACCGGGTTCACGGTGGGACCGCCAATCTCGCGCAAGGGACCGGTTAGCGAGGGACCGTTGTCAATCGGCTCGCCATAGGCGTTGAAGAAGCGGCCCGCCAGGTCTTCGCCCACGCGCAGGGAGGGAAACTGGCCCAAAAACGTGGTGGCGCTGTTGGTAAAGATGCCCTCCGTTCCCCCGAAAACCTGCAGCGTAACGTCCTGGCCCACGATCTTTACCACCTGCGCCAGCCGGTCGCCGACCAGCGCAAGCTCCTCGTTGCCCACGCCATCAGCCTGAACCGTGCACGTAGCTTTGGTTATGTTCTTAATGCGGGAATAGTGTTTTCTGACCTCCATATCACATTGCCTGCAAGGCTTGCGTTTGTTCCCGCACCATGTCTTCGGTCTGCCGGCGGTACTGCTGGTAGGCCTCAGAATTAAAGGGGGAATAGTTCATTTGTTTAAGCGTGTTGATGAGCTTTTTGTAAAAGCGGCTCACTTCTTCAAAGTGTTCAAAGGGAAACTCTCGCTGGCAGATCTCCAGCACCAACGCCACCATTTCCATTTGGCGGGCAATCGGCGTCATGGCATCCACGGTATCGAAGGCATCCTGCTGCAGGATGCTGAAATCCAGCAATTCTGCGCGCCACAACCGGATGTGGTAGTCAAGCGGAACGCCGTCGTCGCCCAAAATGTTGATCTGGTCGCTTGCTTCGTTGCCGCGCAACAGAATATTTTTTATGGTACGGGCAAATTCTATATAACGAGGATGAATGTGTTCAGCCGCGTATTCAACGAACTCCGGGTATTCCAAATATTTGGAATAGCTCATGATCGGGTCCACAGCCGGGTAGCGTTTGCTGTCGGCGCGTTTCTGCGAAAGGGCGTAAAAACAACGCGTTGCCTTTTTGGTGCTCTCCGTCACGGGCTCTTTCAGGTTGCCGCCCGCCGGCGATACCGTGCCGATAAAGGTGATGGAACCCTCTTGCCCGTTGTGCAGCGTTACAATACCTGCACGGGCGTAAAAGCCGCTGATGATGGCGCTCAGGTCCATGGGAAAAGCATCGGGACCGGGAAGGTCTTCCAGGCGGTTGCTCATCTCGCGCAGGGCTTGCGCCCAACGGCTGGTGGAGTCGGCCAGCAAAAGCACCCGCAAGCCCATTTGGCGGTAGTACTCGCCAATGGCCATGGCGGTGTACACCGATGCTTCTCGGGCCGCCACCGGCATGTTGGAAGTGTTTGCAATGATGACCGTGCGCTCCATGAGTTTGCGACCGGTGTGCGGGTCATCCAGTTCCGGGAACTCCGTAAAGATTTCGACCACTTCGTTGGCGCGCTCGCCGCATGCGGCAACGATGACCACATCGGCTGCGGCCTGCCGTGAAATGGCGTGCTGCAGTACCGTTTTTCCGCTGCCGAAGGGCCCCGGAACAAAGCCCACGCCACCTTCCAACATCGGGTGAAGGGTGTCCATGGTGCGCAGACCCGTCTCCAGCAATTTGTGCGGCCGCGGTTTGTCGCGGTAGAGGTTGAGCGGCAGCTTGACCGGCCAGCGCTGGATCATGGTTACCGAATGGCGCTGCCCGCGCTCGTCGAGGAGCACGGCAATTTCATCGGCTGCGCGGTAGTTGCCCGGAGCCGAGAGCTTTTCGACCGTATAAAAACCTTTGAAACGAAACGGCACCATGATTTTATGCGGCTGGTGGTTCTCGGTAACTTGACCGAGCCAGTCTCCGGCGCGAACGCGCTCCCCGACTTTGGCCAAGGGCTCAAAATCCCAGCGCTCGTCCGGATCAAGCGCCCGCGAACGGATGCCGCGCTCCAGAAAAATGCCTTCCAACGCGTCCAGGTCGTTTTGCAAACCGTCGTATTTGCGCGACAGGATACCGGGACCCAATTCCACCTCCAGCATGTTGCCATTGAAGCGCACGGTGGTGCCCCCCTGGATGCCCCGGGTGCTGTCAAAGACCTGCACGTATGCGATGCGGTCGCTGATTTTGATGACTTCGCCCATGAGCGAAAGGCCCTGGTGCTCTACGTAGCAGATTTCGTTTTGGGCTACGGGGCCATCGAATTCCACCATCAACAAGTTGGCGATGATGCCTTTGACCAGACCTGTGGAGGAGTTGTTCATGCGAGGGAAGAAACGGTGAAGGAGGTTTCGATGCGCTGCCTGATCTGCTCACTGAATGCGGAGAGCTGCTGCGCACCCAAATTGGCGTCGCGCTCCTGCCAGGCGGCCATGTCCAGGTAGCGGAGCATCAGGGCAAACAGGCCTTGCAGGCCGAAAGGGTCAAAGAACACCACGTGGTCGTAGTAGGTCCATTTGGTTTCGGTCAGGCTGCGCTCGCGCTGGTCGGGATCGGGCAGGGTGAGGCTGTTGAGGGTGGCCGCCATGGCCGGGTGCTCGGCCTGAATGTCTGCCACTTGCAATTTGTTGTAGGCAAAACGATCAAAGCGCCCCCCTTCCAGATAGTGCGGCTCCTCGGGCTCTTGAAGTGCCGTGCGGAGGAAACCGGCGCTGAAGTTCTTCAGCGAGATTTCGTACGAAAACAACCGCTGCAATTGGTCGGCATCGTAGGCGATGAGCTGGTCGTAATAGCGTTGCCAGAAGCCGTGCAGCCTTTCGACCGGCGTTTCTGCTTCGGGCTCATCCGGGTCTGACAAGGACCAGGTGGCGCCGGCCTCACGGTGCCAAAGGCGCCGAAGTTGCTCCTGATCCAAATTTCCACCGGCTTTAAAGCGGTCGTGTTGCAGCATCATCGCCTCCAGGTTGGCCAGGTCAATGCGGTAAAAAAAATGCCGGAATGCCGCCAGATGGGCATCCTGAAGGTAAGGTTCAACTTGCGAGCGCAAGTCGGGTATGCTAAAGGTCAGCCCCTGGCCTGATTTGGGAACGGGCAAGCCGCTGATTAATCCGTAGTACTTCATGGGTTTTGCGGCGACGCTGGTGCTGACGACGCTGGTGCTGACGATGCTGGTGCTGACGACGCTGGCGCCTGCGACGCGGCCAGCCAGCCGCGGGTTTCGACGCTCAAAAACTGCGAAAAAAAGGCGGTAAAAAAGTGCTGATCAAAGCGAATACTGTACCCCTGGCCATCTGGAAAGACTTCAAAGCCATTGGTTGTTCCACCAGAACCGGCCAGCACCAAATGCCCGGCAAGGGCTCGGTGTTTGCCGGCCTGCAGCGCCGCTTCAACAGGGGCAAGTTGTTCCGGTTGAAGAGCGATGGTCCATGAGCCGCTTGCGTGCCGGGTCAACGCTCCCGCACAGGCTTCCATGGCGCGCGCGAGAATTTCATGGTCATCAAGCCCTTTAGCCAGCGGTGCCGTCAGCGCCTTTTCGGTAATCAGGTCATTGAGGTGTTCCTGCACCTGCGCGATGGCTTTTCTGGCCGCCATGCGCAGCTCAGCATCGGTTTTTCGCTGCTGTGCTTCGGCTTGGGCCCGGGCCTGTTCCAGGATCCGGGTCCGCTCGCGCTCTGCCTCTTCGCGAATACGGGCGGCTTCCTGTTCGGCATGGCGCAACATCTTTTCAGATTCTTCGCGCGCCTTAAAAACGCCCTCTTCGTATATTTTATCGGTAAGTATCTTCAGTTTTTCGCTCACGGCTTACGTAGGATGGGTAACATTAACCTTCGCGCACGCTTGTCAGTACGCTGAAAAACCCTTTCGTTGAGTTAGCGTCTTGAAGCAAGCGCCGCGATATGAATGCCGACAAATTACGCCGAATGCGGATAAGTCCCGCAATGATGAACATTAGAAAGACCGCTAACCAAAACCATCAGAAATAAATCCAATGCCCTTTAAAACCCTGACCCGAACGATACTCGAGGGCCGGGGAGGGCACTTTAATGACGCTGATGACCCCAAAAAGGGTACGGAGGAAGGGCTTTTGCGTCTCGATACGGGTCAGGTCCACGTCAAGCGAGAGGAAGTACTGCCGTTGGCGAGGCACATCAAAACGCGTGATGAGCTGGGCTTCCGGGCATTGCTCCGGCTTGAGGCCGGCGTCGGCGCACCAGTGGTTGTCAAAACCGCCGTAGAGCCCTTCGGCCCCGTAGCCCACGGCCACATTGAGCCAGTCGGGCCACCAGCGGGCCTTGTCTAAAGCGGGCGAAAAGCTGCTCGGGTTGACGCTGAGCCAGTACGTCAGGCCATTGTAGTCCTTGAGCAGGGTTTCCGCAAACGCGGTGCCGTACAGTTCTTGCGATCGGGCGACCAGTTGCGGATCGTTAATGCCGTCATAGTCCACCGGGTAAAACGAAAACTTGACCCGCATGCGCTGCTCGTCCCAGAGCGCCTGTTGCCCGGCGGCCAAAACGGTTCCGGTGGTATTGGCCAAAATGTCGCCACCGGAGAAGCCCCATTCCTCCGAAAAACCGTCAAAAACCTCAATGGTTCCCTGAATGACCGTGCTGGTGAGCGCCGCATAGCCAATGGCTTTGCCTTTGGGCATGCCCGCCCAGTGGAACAGTTCATAGGCCCAAAAGGTCTGGAAATAAGCGCCCAGCACGTGCCCGCCCTTGTCCATTTGCAGCCACTCCGCGTTATCGTTGAAGGTGCGGAAACGGCCCAAATCGTAGTCGCGGTACCAGTAGTTGTAGAGCGCCACCGAAGCCCCGGCGTACAGCCCCGTGATCGTGCCACTGACGCCGATGACCCTGCCGGTCTTAGGCTCTTCGGCGGGAATGAAAAAGCGGTTGAAGCCGCTGAGGCTGGCGGTGTCGTAGGGCGAAGGGGCCTCGGTTCGGTCAACGACCGGCTGAGCAACTGCCTGAGCAGCCACCGATGCGCAAACCGCGCAAAGCAGCGCGCTGGTCAGTAACAATGCGCTGCCCAGCGACCATAAGTCTTGCAGGAGCTCCCCTACCCTTATTTTGACCAAAAGCATGCGCCAAATTACCCCAAAAGGGTGTCCTTGGCAGCCTTGAGCACACGATTGACTTCAGCTTGGTCAGGCGCTTCCGCGTAAACGCGCAAAACCGGCTCAGTTCCCGACGCGCGAATCATGATCCAGCGGTTGTCGTCCAGGTGGTACTTGTAGCCGTCAATGGTTTCGGTGCGGGCTACCGTGTAAGGGCCGAAGGCCTTGTAGGCGCCCGATTCGCAATTGGCCACGATGCGCTGCTTCAGGGCTTCGTCCAGGTGAAGGTCGTTGCGGTCAAAGGAGAAGGCCCCCACAATGGCGTACACCTCTTCGATTAACTCGCGCAGGCTTTTGCCCGTTTTGGCCATGAATTCAAGCAGCAAGAGGCCGCACCAGACGCCGTCGCGCTCCGGCACGTGGCCTTTGACGGCGATGCCGCCCGATTCTTCGCCGCCGAGCAGCACGTCGTCGGTGACCATTTTGCCGCAGATGTACTTGAACCCGATTTTGGTGACCTCCACCTCCAGACCGTAGGCAGCGCAGAGCTTTTTAACCTTGTCGCTGACCGAAAACGCGATGACCACCTTGCCGGTCAGGCCTTTGTACTTGTGCAGGTAATGAATGAGCAGCAGGATGATGTGGTGCGAATCCACGAACTGACCCTGGCCGTCGTACATGCCGATGCGGTCGGCGTCGCCGTCGTTGGCCAGGCCCATGTCGATGCCGGGGTCGCCGGCCACGAGCGCAGAAAGCTCCAGCAGGTTACGGTGAATGGGCTCCGGGGCCTGCCCTTTGAAACCGGGGTTGTCGTCGCAGTGCAGCAACACGGCCCCGGGCAATAATGCCGGCACCACGCGCTGACCGGCTCCGTACATGGCGTCAAAAGCCAGGACTTTGCCTGAATTGTTGATGGTTTCCAGATCGAAGCTGGCTCGGACATGGTCCAGGTACATGGTCTCCAGGTCAACGTACTCCAGCATGCCGGCTTTGGCGAAATCATCCACGCTTTCGGCGGGAATGCGCGCCTGATCCGGGATCATGGCCTCCACTTTGGCAATCTCTTCGGGAATGGTGGGGCCGCCATAGCCGCTCTTGAGCTTGTAGCCGTTGTATTCCGGTGGGTTGTGGCTGGCCGTGATGACGATGCCCGCTTCGCAGCCCAGTTTGTTGGCCCCCAGCGAAATCATGGGCGTGCTGACAAAGCCTTTCGCCAATTTGACCTTTACCCCCATGGCACAAAAAACCCGGGCAGTCGTTTCCGCGAACATGGGCCCGCCGAACCGGCAGTCGTGGCCTACCACCACGGAGGGAGTGTCGCTCATGCCTTTGAGCCATTGCGCCGCAGCTACAGTGACCCGGGCAACGTTGTCGGTGGTGTATTCGCGCGCAATGATGGCGCGCCAGCCGTCGGTGCCGAATTTGATGGAAATGGGTTGCATGGTTGGATGCGGATAAAAAAGTTGTGTCGAAAAATGTCGCCTTTCGCCCGCAAAATTAAGGAAACCCACGCAGGACCGGCAGCCTGGCACAACTCACAACAGGCTGTGTGGAAAAAAACCCCCTTCGCGGGAGCAAGCAGCGTATGTTTGTCGCCTATGGTAGGCGATTCGCACAAGCACCAGGGCATGCGCAAAAAACTGGTGGACCAACTCCGGCGCAAAGGCATTCAGGACGAGCGCGTGCTGGCCGCTGTCGCCAGTGTACCGCGGCACCTGTTCCTGGACCCGGCCTTTCTGGAGCACGCCTACGAAGACAAAGCGTTC
This sequence comes from Bacteroidota bacterium, assembly GCA_016124275.1. Classification (GTDB taxonomy): domain Bacteria; phylum Bacteroidota; class Bacteroidia; order Chitinophagales; family BACL12; genus WGOA01. Next base: position 36,584 of record WGOA01000019.1, on the reverse strand, counting down.
CGCATCGGTGCCGGCCAAACCATTTCGCAGCCCTACACGGTGGCCTACCAGAGCAGCCTGCTGGAGCTGAAACCCGGCATGAAAGTGCTGGAAATTGGCACGGGCTCAGGCTACCAGGCCAGCATTCTGGCCGCCATGGGTGCCAAAGTGTTCAGCATTGAGCGGCACAAGAGTTTGTTCGAAGAAGCTAAGGAACGCCTGCGAATGCTCGGCTACAGCAAGGTCAAAACGTTCTTTGGCGACGGCTTTCTCGGCCAGCCCTCCTTCGCCCCCTACGATCGGATTCTGATCACCGCCGCCGCCCCGGAAATACCGCGCCTGCTGCTGGAGCAACTCGCTGTTGGTGGCTTTCTGGTCTTGCCGTTGGACAGCGAAAACGGCACCATGATGATTCGAATTACCAAAGCGCCCAGTGGCGAATTTGTTCGCGAAGATTTTGAGAATTTTCGATTTGTACCGATGTTGAAGGGTAAGGTTTTTTAGGGAGGAGTCCCTCTACTTTTGAATTTCTTCCTTACCAAATTCGAAAAGCCAAGAGTATCTTTAAGTAAAGATCATGAAAGAAGTAACGCTTAAAATACCTGATAAAAAATTTGGTTTCTTTATGGAACTTGTCAGGCAACTGGGCTTTGAAGTTTCAGAATCAGTGGAGATCCCGGATGAAGATAAAGCTATCGTCAGGGAGCGTATAAAGACGGGAAAATCAGAAGAAATGGTTCCCTGGAAAGAGGCCCGCAAGCAATTCAATTTTAAAGATAAGTCTTAATTTGGATTCAAAGACTTTCCATTCATGGTGCACTTTACGGTTGATGAGGGGAAGCAAGTGGTTATTGTGCGGGCTGTGTTTCACACTGCACTCCATCCTAAAAAGTGGAAAGGAAGAAAGTAAGAAGAGCTGATTAAGCCAAAAATTTTCCCCTCACTTAAACCTCGCTTTCTCCCGATCCATATCTTTTACTATGTCGCGCTCCTTAATGGTGTTGCGCTTATCGTGCGTCTTTTTGCCTCGCGCCAGGGCAATTTCCAGCTTGGCGAAACCCCGCTGCCCAATAAACAGCTTTAGCGTTACAATAGTCAACCCCCGCTCCTTAACCCGCGTGTGCAGTTTGCGCATTTCGCGCTTGGTCAACATCAATTTTCGGTCTCGCTTGGTCTCGTGGTTGTCCCGATTGGCCCATTCGTACTCCGAAATGTGGAGGTTGCGCACCCAAAGCTCTTCGCCCATAAACTGGCAATAGCTGTCCGACAGGTTGGCCTTGCCATCCCGGATAGACTTGATCTCAGAACCGTACAACACCATGCCGGCGGTGTACGTCTCTAAAATCTCGTATTCAAATCGAGCGCGCTTGTTAACCAGAGCTACCATAAAAAGGACCGTAAATATCGGACTTTCTTTCGGGGGAAGGGCTACTTAACTATTGGATAGTCTTTAATGGAAAGTTTTCGTTGGCTAACAATTTCATGAAGTCTGTTAAGCTGTCTTTTTTGTCGGGGTAAAAAGTAAACCGTCATGCATGCATTCCTGGATGTAAGCAAATACAGCTTGAAGGGTCTCTTTTGTCAGGCGTGGAAAGTTCTCAAGAATTTCATTTTCTGTCCAGCCCTGTGCGAGAAGGCCAACAATATGTTCAACAGAAATTCTTGTACCTTTTATCGTCGGTTTGCCTAACAAAACCTCTTTGTCCGATACTATATAATCTTGCCAATTCATGGTATAAATTTATCCTTTTCCACCCACTTTTCTGACTGGTGTGCCCTAACCGCAACGATTAGGGGTGCAAACGATCGGGGGTTAAGCTATCTCCAAGTACCATTCATAAGAACGCTACTCCCCCTCCCCCGATAACATAGCTTCCACTTTGGATTTATGCAGAATCCGCTGCTCCTGCTCGCCACGGGCAATAAGCTCTTCCCCCACAAACGCTTCATAGCGGCAACGGACTCGGTTGCCCTGCACGGTCAGCAAGGTGGCTTTGAAGACCACGGTGCTTCCCAGCCGGGCCGGAGCTAAATGTTCCACACTGACGTAAGTGCCAATGCCTTCTTCGTGGGCTTCCTTCATGGCCAGGACAAAAAGGCGACACACCCATTCGGCATCGCGGGCAAGGGCAAAGGTGGCGTAGACCGGATGCACCTGCCCCGACTCAAAGGCGGCGAGGTGCTCTTTGGTAACCAGGCGTTCAAAGTGCTGAACGTCGCCGGGTTGAAAACAGATTATCACGGACATGAAAATAGGGTGCTTATCGGGAGTGCTGCCAAAGGGGCGCTGTTCTATTTTTAGACTAATCTAAAATTATTTTTTGGCAACCTTCAATTTTAGATGTACCTTTGCGTTTGTGAAAACGATGGTACTGTGGGCCGCATTGGCCGGATTACTGGCAAGCGGCTGCGCGGGGAACGAAACTCCTTCGCCCGAAAAAGAGCAGGCTGTGCTGAACGTGGTGGTGACCACGGGCATGCTGGCCGATGCCGTTCGCCAAATTGGTGGCGAGCGCGTGCAGGTTCATGCGCTTATGGGCCCTGGGGTGGATCCGCACAGCTACACGGCATCGCAGGGCGATATAGCCCGGTTGCGGCGCGCTGACCTCATTGTGTACAACGGTTTGCATTTGGAAGGAAAAATGCAGGAGGTGTTGCAAAACATGGCGCAGACCAAACCAGTGTTGTCCTTTGGCGAAGGGCTGGATCCGAATAGGCTCCGGAAGGTTTCCAGCGCCAGCGATGCGCTGGACCCGCATATTTGGTTTGATGCAGCGCTCTGGGAGTCTGGTGTTCAGGCCTTGGCTCTCCGAATGAGCAAGCAGTTTCCGCAGCACCGCGAACCGTTTTTGGCTGGCGCGGCCCGGTATGGCGAAACGCTCCTTGCGCTGGATCAGGAGTTGCGGGATGTTTACGCGGCTATTCCCCAGGAAAACAGGGTCCTGGTTACTTCACATGATGCCTTTGAATATTTTGGAGCGGCCTATGGGTTTGAGGTCATGGGGCTTCAGGGGGTATCAACTGTGGCAGAATTTGGGTTGCGGGACATGACCGACATGGTCAACCTGCTCAGTGAACGCAAAATTCCGGCGGTGTTTGTGGAGAGCAGCGTGCCGCATCGTTCGCTGCAATCGGTGGTGGAAGGGTGCCGGCAAAAGGGGCATCCACTGGTCATTGGTGGCGAGCTTTTCAGCGATGCCATGGGTCCGGAAGGCAGCCCCGAAGGAACGTACGTGGGCATGCTGCGGCACAATGCAGCGCTGATTGCCGCGGCCCTTGGTACTGGTGGAGTTGCCGGAGGGCAGAGCCGAATCGACGCGGCGGCGCAAGACCAAACGCCTGCAACGCCGCAGCGCCAAACTCCTTAACTTGACCGCATGACTACTCCGGTTTCTGAACCCGCGTTGGAAGTGCACGATCTCACGGTAACCTATCAGCGCAAACCCGCGCTGTGGGACGTTGATTTTGCCATTCCAGCCGGCGTATTGGCTGGCATTGTGGGTCCAAACGGTGCCGGAAAGTCAACGCTGATCAAGGCCATCATGGAATTGCTGCCTACGGCCAGCGGCTATGTGCGCATTTTCGGGAAGTCTTTGGAAGAAGTTCGCGGGCGAATCAGTTACGTGCCCCAACGCGAGAGTGTGGACTGGGATTTTCCCGCCAGCGCGCTGGACGTGGTGCTGATGGGCCGCTACCGGCAGCGGGGTTTGTTTCGCCGCCTAAGCGACCGCGACCGCCGCATTGCCCGCGACTGCCTGCATCAGGTGGGCATGGAGGCCTTTGCCAGCCGCCAAATTGCGCAGCTCAGCGGAGGCCAGCAGCAAAGGGTTTTCCTGGCCCGCGCGCTGGCGCAGGAGGCCGACTTGTACCTCATGGACGAGCCTTTTGCCGGGGTGGATGCCAGCACCGAAGAGGCCGTGCTGGAATTGCTCACCCGCTTGCGCGACAGCGGCAAAACCATCCTGGTGGTGCACCACGATCTGCAAACCGCGGCCCGCTATTTTGACTGGATGATCATGCTCAACACCCGACTGGTTGCAGCGGGTCCGCGTGAACAAGTGTTCACCAATGAGATGCTGCAGGAAACTTACGGAGGTAAACTTACGCTGCTGCAGGCCGTGGGGAACCTGGCAGGAAGCAAGGGTTTGCCGTTGAGGGAGTGAATCGTATTTTGGAATATGTTGTCGCTAAAAGAGCTTTTACACTTCCTGAGTCTTTCCGAACCCAACATACGTTATGTTGTGTTTGGGACCATCATGGTGGGCATAGCGGCAGCGGTGATCGGCAATTTCACTTTTCTGCGCAAGCGAGCCCTGGTGGGCGATGCCATCGCCCATGCGGTATTGCCGGGCATTTGCCTGGCGTTTATGCTGCAAGGATCGCGCTCGTTGTGGGTATTGCTCCCGGGGGCATTTGTTAGCGGATGGCTGGCTTTGCTGAGCATTGATTGGATTAACCGCAACAGCCGCCTGAAACCGGATGCCGCCATTGGCCTGGTATTGTCCGTGTTCTTCGGTACCGGGGTGCTGTTGCTCACCTACATTCAACAAAGCGGCGACGGCTCGCAAAGCGGCCTGAAACACTTCCTCTTTGGGCAGGCGGCGGCCATCCTTCCCGGTGATTTGTGGGTCTTTGGCCTGACAGGTTTGCTGCTCTGCGGGCTGGTGGCCTTGTTTTTCAAGGAGTTCACGCTCCTCTCCTTTGACCCGGATTTTGCGCAAGCGGCCGGCCTGCCTGTGCGCCGGCTTGAACTGCTCTTATCAACGCTCACCGTTCTGGCTGTGGTCACGGGCATTCAAACCGTTGGCGTGGTGCTTATGGCGGCATTGCTCATCACGCCCGCGGCAGCAGCCCGTTTCTGGACCGATCGCTTGGGAGCTATGGTGTTGTTGGGCGCCGCCTTTGCCGCGCTGGCCTCTGTGCTCGGTTCGTTTGTTTCGTACCAACAGCCCAACATGCCTACCGGGCCCTGGATTATTGTGGTGCTGAGCGCTATCGCATTTTTTTCTATGGTCTTTGCGCCGCGTCGCGGTGGCCTGGCAAGGCTGTGGGACAAGCTCCGTCACGCCTGGAAAATACGCGAGGAAAACGTATTGAAAACAATCTACCACAGTGGCGAGTCGCTCGGAGATTTTACGGCGGGCATGCACATTGAAGCAGTTCAGGGTCGAAGGGCCTTTAACCCGTGGCAACTCCGCCTGAGCCTTTTCACCTTGCAACGGCGTGGTCTGTTGCAGTACGGTGCATCAGGTTACCGATTGTCGGGCGAAGGGCTTCGCGAGGGCGCGCGACTGGCCCGGATACACCGACTTTGGGAGCTCTACCTGACCGAATACCTGCGCCTGGCACCCGACCACGTGCACGACGACGCCGAGGCCATGGAACACCTGATCACCCCCGAACTGGAGGCCCAACTGGAGGCCGCATTGGGCTATCCGGAGCGCGATCCGCACGACCGGGATATACCGCGATAATCCATGAACACGGAATTTTTAGATGCTTTTTGGATCATGCTCACCGGCTCGCTGGTGGCGGTTACCGGCGCATTGCTGGGCTGCTACTTGTTGCTGCGCCGTTTGTCGCTGATTGGCGATGCTATCTCGCACGCCGTATTGCCGGGCATTGCCGTAGCTTTTCTTATGACCGGAAGTTTGAGCTCTGTACCAGCGCTGTTGGGTGCGGCGGTGGTGGGTCTGCTTTGTACCTGGGCCATCGAGACGGTACAGCACCGCGCAGGGGTGCAGGGCGATGCGGCTATGGGCATTGTGTTTACCTTTTTGTTTGCCGTGGGGGTGATTCTGGTTTCATCGCTGGCGGGCAATGCCGACCTGGACCAGGAATGTGTGTTGTACGGCGAACTGGCCTTCGTCATTTTTGACCAGACGGTGTTGGGCATGCCGGTGTCAACGGCTATCCTGCTGGCCAACCTTCTGTTGGTAGTGGCGGTGTTGACCTTCGGCTACCGCGGGTTCTTTCTCACCACGTTTGATCCCGCTTTTGCGCGGGCGCTGGGTTTTTCCACCGTTGCGTGGCATTATGTGCTGATGAGCCTGGTTTCGCTCAGCTCTGTGGTGTCGTTTGAATCGGTGGGGGCCATTTTGGTGGTGGCTTTCCTGGTGGGACCGGCAGCCATCGCGCACTTACTCACCGACCGGCTGCCGATGATGCTGTTGCTGGCAGCCCTGATTGGCATAAGCGCCAGCGTGGGCGGCTACTTTCTGGCTGCGGCCCTGAACGCAAACATAGCCGGGGCTATGACCGTGGTGCTCGGGGTGGAGTTTTTGGGGGTGATGAACGTGCAATTCATGCGCAAGCGCTGGCGGGTTACACCATCCGTTGCCAGCCCGACCTAAACCTTTCGAACTAATAATTTTTGGCCCACTTTCTCCGTGATGGTGCGCTTGTGTTTGCCGATCCGGACCAGGCGGGAGCCGTCGTATTCCTCTGTTTCCAATATCTCAATTTCAGCGTTGAGCACCAGGCCCACTTTGACCAGGTAGCGGAGGAATTCAGCGTCGTCCTGCTCCACGGCAACGACCAAACCGCGGTCGCCGGTTTGCAGTTGGCTGAGGTAGAGCTCTTCGTGGTAAGCGATGTTGCCGTGCTGATCGGGAATGGGATCGCCGTGCGGGTCAAAGCGCGGGTTGCCCAGAAATTCTGCCAACCGCTGGATGAGTTCAGGATGGTCCACATGCTCCAGGTCTTCGGCCATGGCGTGGACTTCATCCCAGGCAAAGCCGAGCTTCTGCATCAGGAAAACTTCCCACAAGCGGTGTTTTCGCACCAGGTCTTTGGCGATGGATTCGCCCCGCAGCGTTAACTGCGCGCCGTGGTACTTTTCATATTGAACCAAGCCTTTCTCTGCCAGGCGCTTGAGCATATCCGTAACCGACGCTGCTGCGGTGTTGACCCGCGCTGCTATAGCGTTGGTGCTCACCTTGGCTTCCGCCTCCTTTTCAGATAGGGCGAAAATGGCTTTGAGGTAATTCTCTTCGGTCAGGGAGGTGGGGGCGTTGGTCACGATCTAAAATTACGATTTAGACTGGACTAAAAATGAGGCGCAACGCAGGATAGGGAGCTTTCAGCGATGCCTTCCCCTCAATACATCCCCGCGCCCAGCATCACCAGCGTACAAGCCTCCAAAACCTCCACGCCCTCTGCTTCCAGCCGATCCATGAAGTCGGGGTTCTCCGTGCCCGGATTGAATATGACGCGCGTGGGCTTTAACGCTCCGATGTAGTCCTCGTATTCGGCCTGAAGCTGCGGGTTGAGGTACAGCGTCACGGTGTGGATGCCTTCCAGGTCCGGATGGTTGGTCAGAATGGTCTGCCCCAACACTTGTCCCGGGCGGGCCCCGATGAGCACGACGGGATGGTCATGTTGCAACAACCGGTCCGTGGCCAGGTAAGCGTAACGCGAAGGGTTCTCCGTGGCGCCGAGCACCAGCGTCTTTTTGACCGCGGGGGCGCCGGATGCCTGCGCGGCCGGGTCGGCGGATGCCTGCGCCGCGGGGTCAGTCGATGAATTGGGATCCATTAGACCAACAAACGCACGGGCTCTTCGAGCAGTTCCCGGAACGTGTTGAGGAACTTGGAACCAACGGCACCGTCCACCACACGGTGGTCGCAGGAGAGAGTCACTTTCATGCGCTGGCCGGGCACGACCGCGCCGTTTTCCACGACGGGCACATCGCGGATGGAGCCAACGGCCATGATGCAGGCATCTGGCGGGTTGATGATGGCGGTGAATTCCTCAATGCCGAACATGCCGAGGTTGGAAATGGTGAAGGTGTTGCCCTCCCATTCGCTGGGCTGCAGTTTCTTGTTGCGGGCTTTTTCGGCAAGTTCGCGGGTCTCGGCACTGATGTGGGCCAGGCCCTTGCTGTCGGCGAAACGGATGACCGGCACCAGCAGCCCTTCGTCAACGGCAACAGCCACACCGATGTGCACGTGCTGGTTGGTGCGGATGCGGTCGCCCAGCCAGGAGCTGTTAACCCCGGGGTGCTGGCGCAGCGCAACTGCCACTGCCTTGACCACCATGTCGTTGAAGGAAATCTTGACCGGCGACACCTCATTGATCTTCGCACGCGCGGCAGCAGCCTGGGCCATGTTGATGTCCATGGTCAGGTAAAAGTGCGGAGCTGAGAACTTGCTTTCGGCCAAACGGCGCGCAATGGTTTTGCGCATCTGGCTCACCGCCTGCTCCGTGTATTGCTCTTGCCCAATAACCGGGGGAAGGACCACCGCGGGCTTGGCAGCGGCCGGCGAACTTACAGCGGCCGCAGCTGGCACAAAAGATTCCACATCGCGCTTGACAATGCGCCCCTGTTCGCCGCTTCCGGCAATCTGACCGATGTCCAATCCGCGTTCGCGGGCCAGCGATTTGGCCAGCGGGCTGGCCTTAATGCGGCCGTTGTCGGCGCTGGCGGCGGCGGCCGGAGCTGGCGCTGTTGCGGCGGTTGCCTGAGCAGAAGAGCCAGTGGTCTGCGCAGCCGAAGCAGCAGCAGGCTGGGCAGGCTGGGCGGGTGCAGGAGCCGGGGACACCGGAGCTGAAGCCGCTTCGGGTGCAGGGGCCTTTTCGCCCGAACCCTTGTCTTTCTCTCCGGCCAGGATAGCACTGATGTCCTCGCCTGACTTGCCCAAAATGGCGATAATGGAGTCAACCGGGACAGCAGCGCCCTTATCCACCCCCAGGTGGAGCAAGGTGCCTTCCTGGAAGCTCTCCAGATCCATGGTGGCCTTGTCCGTTTCTACTTCAGCCAGAATATCACCGGACTTGACGGCATCGCCGACTTTCTTGTGCCATTCTACCAGCACCCCCTCGGTCATGGTGTCTGACATCCTGGGCATGCGAATAATTTCCGCCATAACGCAGCGCTTGTTTTCGGGTCTTTGGGTTTGGGCCTCTTGGTCCTGCTTGGTTTCTTGCTTTGCTTCCTGCTTGGTCCTACTCGGTTTCCTGCTTGGCAAGCAGGTACCCGCGGCGCTTAAAGCAAGAAACTTAACGGCCTGCAAATTAGGCATTACGGGGCAGTCTGCCACACTTCTACTACACTCTACCACACTTCTGCCTGCTTCAATGCCGCACTTTCGCTGATGCAAAGCCGCTTGACCAATCAGAATCAGTAGCCAAACACCTCTTCCAGCGAAAGTTCGCGGAATTCGCCCAGGCCCCGAAGCAAATCCATATTCACTTTGCTGCGGTCGGCCATGACCAGGTAAGTGTGCTGTTTTCCGGCAATCTCCTTCTGGAAGAAACTGCGCAATGCGGCCATGTCCGCAGCAGAAACGGAGGCGTAGATGTCCTCGCGCACATCAGCCTTAAGCCCTTTGCGCAAATTGTCATCCCGGTTCCAATACATCGCCGCCTTGGTAATGCGATCCGTTTCAATCTGTTTAAGCACGGATTCCCGGGAAGCCTCAAACTGGGGACCGGCCTCCGGCATGCTTTGCAGCAGGGCGTACATGGCTGAAACGGCCTCCGGCAGCTTGTCCGCCTGGGTGCCTACGAACGCTCGCAGGTAATGAGCCTCATCGGGTTTTTGCGGGGTGGTGTAGGAGGCAAAAGCAGAATAGGCCAAGGCCTTGGTTTCCCGAATTTCCTGAAAGACAATGGAGCTTAAACCGCTTCCGAAGTAATTGTTGAACAACTCCGCCATGGGCAAGAGTGCTTTGTTAAACTTCTGACCCTGCGCCATCATGACGATCTGCGCCTGCACCATGTCGTAGTGCACAAAATAGACCAGGTTGCGGTTGGTAGGCTGTTCCACGTAAGCCAGCGGTTCGGGGATTGGCTTGCGCTTGGACGGTGCGGCGTGGTATTCATCCAACAACTTCGAAACTTTATCCGCACTGCTCGGACCATAGTAAAATATACGGTGCTCAAACTGCATCATTTGCTGAACGCGCGCGCACAGCACCGCAGGGTCCACAGCCCGCAATTCGGCTTCGGTCATCCGATTGCGGAAGGGGTTTTGTTCTCCGTAGCGGGCGTAGTCGTACATGGCCTGCCATAGAATCGTGTTCTTCTGGGTTTTGGCATTGGCCCGGGCTTTCAAAATGCCGTCCACCATGTCGCTCCAGGCTTGCGGATCCGGCTGTACATGTGCCAAGACATACTCAAACAGCGACAAACCAGCTTCGAGGTTCTCATCCAGACCCGAAAGCGACACATACACCCGGTCGCGTCCGCTGCTCACGGTAAAGTTCAAACCCAACCGGAAAAAGGCTTGCGCCAGCGCAGCAGCGTTGCAAGTATCCGTGCCTAAAAAAGGCAGGTAATCCACGGCCAGGGGCAGCAATTCGTCGTGGTCGCGGCCCATGTCCAGGATGTAGGAAAGCGTAAACAGATCATTGGTGCTGTTCTTAATGAAACTAAAGGGCACCTTGTTTTTGAGTTGGCTATCGCTGATGGAGCGTTTGTAGTCCACAAAAACCGGAGTCTCGCGGTCCACTTTTTTATTTAAAAACCGCTGGACAAAGGGCGAAACTTCATCGCGGTTGGCAACGATGGGCGTAATGACAGGCTTTTCCACCTTGTACACGTCAGGATCCTCACCCTGGCGTTTGTGTACCACAGAAAAGTTGTTCCCGTAATGCTTGTTCGCAAACTCCTGAATCTGATTCTTTCGAATGCGCTTCATAAAGTTGTACTGGTTCAGGTACTCTTCCCACGAGATGCCCAACGTAAATGCCGTGACATAAGCGTTAGCCCGACCGCTGTTGCTCTCAAAGCGACGCGTCAGGGCCAGCATTTCATTGTTGACTACAGCCTGCAGCATCCAATCCGGAAAATCGCCGCGCTTAACCTGCTCAATTTGAGCCAGAATCAGGCTTTCCACCTCTTCCAGGCTTTGTCCCTCACGGGGCTTTGCTGAAAAGATGTGCATGGAATGATCGTGCAGATCGTACACCGAGCTGCTAGCTTCCAGGACCTTCTGCTCTTGAATGAGGTTCAAATCCATAAGGCCCGCTTTGCCATTCTGGAGGATGCCATCCACAATGTTGGCCACCGCCAGATCGAATGCATTGGCACCCGGCAAGCGGTAGCCGATGAGCAAACTCTCGGATTCGAGCCCAAAAACTTCGCTGCGCTGAACCCCCTTAGGTGCGTCGCCTCCAGGCACTTTCCACGCCAAAACATCTTTGGATACCCAGGTTCCAAAATGGCGGTCAATCAGCGCAATAGTCTCCTCCATGTCTAAATCTCCAACCATACAAATAGCCATGTTTCCTGGCACATAGTACTGATTGAAGTACTGCTCAATGTTCACCATCGAGGGATTCTTCAAGTGCTCTCCCTCGCCGATGGTGGTCTGCGTTCCGTAAGGATGATCCGGAAACATGGACGAAGCCAGCGACTTAAACGCCTTGCGGCCATCGTTGTCCTGTGCGCGGTTGAACTCTTCGTAAACCGTTTCAAGCTCGGTGTGAAAAAGGCGCAAAACCAGTGTCTTGAATCGCTCGCTTTCTACCATGCACCAGCGTTGCAATTCGGTGGAAGGGATGTCGTTGGTGTACACCGTCTGCTCAAAGGAAGTCCAGGCATTGGTGCCTTTGGCGCCCATCGCCGACAGCATTTTGTCGTACTCGTTGGGAATGGCCAGCTTAGCCGCCTGCCCGGAAATCCGGTCAATTTCGCTGTAGATACGCGCCTTTTCTTCCGGATTATCGGTCTGGCGATGCTCTTCATAGAGCTTGGAAATGGCCTCCAACAAACCCTTCTCCTGCTTCCAGTCCTGCGTGCCGATGTTGTCCGTGCCTTTGAACAACATGTGCTCCAGGTAGTGCGCTAAACCGGTAGTTTCAGCCGGATCGTTCTTGGAGCCGGCGCGCACCGCTACATAGGTTTGCACGCGAGGCTCGTCATCATTCACCGATAGGTACACGGTCAGTCCGTTACCCAGCGTGTAGATCCGAGTGCCGGTAGGATCGTTGGGAACTTCAACGTAGGTGTAAGGCACCACTTCATCTTCCAAGCCTGGAACGGGCTCCGGCGCAGGTCTTGGACTGATGGATACCTGCGCACTTAGCGGAAGCATGAAAAACAAAACCATAATGAATGTTATGGCAAAGAAACCGCGCTCAACATCTTTGCTGTTTCGGACGTAATCTTTCATATGCTGTAATGGCATCGGGATCGGGATTAACCAAGGCGCGTTCTTCAGAAATCCAGCTCCAGGCCGAGTTTCTCGCGCAGGTCATTTAACAATGGATTTTTCTCTACCATGCGGGCCAGCCGGTCCTGCGAGGAGTAGGGCACGGCTTGGGCTGCTGCCTGCAAATCGGGAACAATTTCAATGGAAATGGCTTGGACGTGCAATCCTGCGGCGAAGAGTTTTTCGCGGTAGGCGGGCATTTCCTCGCGGAGCAATTCTTGCTGGATGTTGTTGTCCACCAGCACCAACAGGCTGGCGTCATCTTTTTTGTCCAGGCGCGCGGCCTCCATGAGCTTGGCCAGCGACATCCGGTTGTTTTGAGCATGCCCGGCAGCGTGTTCCGTCCAGGCTTGGCGCAAGGCAGGGAGGTCGATGACCCCAGGCGCTTCGGGGGCAAAAGGCGCTATGGTTCCGGGCGAAGGGCTACCTGCCGCTGTGGCGGGTTCGGGTTTTCGCTCGAGAGACGCGGCCAGATCGCGCAGGTTGGGCAACTTGACGCCGCTGGCGCTGGGTTTGGCAACCGGGCTGGGTGCGGCAGGTGCGGGCTTGGCGGGTGCAGGCTGGGCAGCAGCAGCGGGCGAGGAGGCAGCCGGTGCCGGGGTCCCTGCCGAAAATGTCGCTGGACCAGCGGATCCCCCTTCGCCCGAACCTTGTGGAGGTTTCAGCGCGGAACTGGGCTCGTCAGGCTGTTTTTTTTTTACCGGCACAGGGGCCGATTCTGCACTCAGATCCACCGCGCGGTGCAGGTACGTGAGCTTGACCAGGGCAGTTTCCACGTGCAGGCGCTTGTGGCGGCTTGCCTTGAAATGGATATCGGCTTGATTCAACAGGCTCAGGGCGCTGACCAAAAACGAGCCGGACGCCCAGCTGGCCTGACTGATGTAGCGCTCGCGCAAGCCTTCGCTGAGTTCTAGCAAGTTGTGGGTTGCGGGGTCTTTGGCCACCAATAAATTCCGAAGATGCTCCGCCAGGCCGCTGAGAAAAACGTCCCCTTCGAACCCGCGTTCCAACACGCGTTGAAAGGTCTGCAGTACGGTAGCCAGGTCTTCGGCCGCAAAGGCTTCAACGAGACCAAAGAAGACGTCGTAATCGAGAATGTTCAGGTTTTCCAGCACTTCCGGCAGGCGCACGCTGCCTCCGCTAAAAGCCAGAATGCGGTCAAACATGGAGAGCGCATCGCGCATGCCGCCGTCTGCTTTCTGGGCAATGACGTGCAATCCCTGGGGTTCGAAGGGGATTTTTTCCGTTTCGCAAATGCCCTGCAAATGCCCCGCGATGTCGGCGACCTGAATCCGGTTAAAATCGAAAATCTGGCAGCGGGAGAGAATGGTGGGAATAATCTTGTGCTTCTCCGTGGTGGCCAGAATAAAGATGGCGTAAGACGGGGGCTCTTCCAGCGTCTTTAGAAAGGCGTTAAAGGCCGCCTGGCTGAGCATGTGCACCTCATCAATGATGTACACTTTGTAGCGGCCGGCCTGGGGTGGAAAACGCACCTGCTCGGTGAGGGCGCGGATGTCTTCGACGGAATTGTTGGAGGCGGCATCTATTTCATAGATGTTAAACGAACTGGACTCGCGAAAGGACTTGCAGGGGCCGCAGGTGCCGCAAGGCTCCACGCCGTCAACCGGGGTCTGGCAGTTGATGCTCTGGGCCAAAATGCGGGCACAGGTGGTCTTGCCCACCCCGCGGGGGCCGCAAAAAAGGAAGGAATGGGCCAGTTGCTCCGAGCGGATGGCATTTCGGAGCGTGGTGGTAATGTGCTCCTGCCCCACAACGTCGCCAAAGCGGACCGGGCGGTACTTGCGGGCAGAAACGATAAAGTCGCTCATCGGGCGTTAAATATAGGCAATGCGGGGCGTGGCGAAGGGGCTTCAAAGCCCTTATGCAGCCCTTTGGGGATAAAAAATGCGGTAGAATCTGCCTATTTTTGCATCCCGGCCTAAAATTTTGGGCAGAATCCCGGATTTCCCTATCTTTGCCATCCCAATTTTGCCAGCCTTTATGAATAATTACGAACTCATCATGATCCTCAATCCGGTCATTTCGGAAGAGGAAGTCCGCGCTACGACGGGAAAATACCGGGACATGGTGACGGCCGCAGGAGGCTCCATCGTGAACGAAGAAGCCTGGGGTATGCGCCAATTGGCCTACCCGATCCAAAAGAAAACCACGGGTATTTACCACTTGGTGGAATTCACGGGTCCCGGCGAGATCGTCGATCAGATGGAAATCCAGTTCAAGCGCGACGACGTGATCATTCGCCAAATGATTACCCGTTTGGACAAATTCGCCGTGGAATACAACGAAAAGCGGCGCAAGGGTGAAATTGGAAAGAAGAAACAAGCATTTGTTGCCGACATGACGGCTGCCGCTGCTGAAAACAAAGAAGCCTGATTGCCATGGCCGCGAACAACAAGAACATCCGCTTCCTGACCGCGCCGAAAATCGGCCGCCGAGACAAGAAATTTTGCCGTTTCAAGAAATACGGCATCCGGTACATTGACTACAAAGACCCGGACTTCCTGATGCGTTTCCTCAACGAGCAAGGCAAATTGCTGCCTCGCCGCATCACCGGCAACTCCCTCAAATACCAGCGCAAAGTTGGCCAGGCCGTGAAACGCGCCCGCCAGATTGGTCTGCTGCCCTACGTCACCGACTTAATGAAGTAAGCCGCCTTCTCCCGAAGCGCAGCGCTGCTCCACGAACCTGATCCCTACAGAATCCCGCCGTTATGCAAGTTATTCTGACCCAAGACGTTGACAACCTGGGCAATGCTCACGAAGAGGTTAAAGTTCGCGACGGTTATGGCCGCAACTTTTTGATTCCCCAAGGCCTTGCCGTGGTAGCCAACCCCAGCAACCGCAAAATAGCCGCTGAAGGTGCCAAGCAATCGGTGCGCCGCCGTGAAAAACTGATGACATCGCTGCAGAGCGTGGTCAAGCAGTTCGAAGGCAAGGTGATCAAAATTGGTGCGAAGACCGGCCAGTCCGACAAGATTTTCGGCAGCATCACCAACATTCAAATGGCTGAAGCCATCAAGCGCCAACTGGGCATTGACCTGGAGCGCAAGCAAATCACCGTTCCCGATGACATTCGCAGCCTGGGCGCTTACGTAGCCAAGGTTGCCTTGCACCGCGAGGTAGTTATCGATGTGAACTTCGAAGTAGAAGACGAAAAGTAATCCGGGGTTAACCTGGATGGTGTTCCGTTGACAAACAAAAAGCTCCGCCCTAACCGGCGGAGCTTTTTGTTTGGCGGGCATGGGTAAGAAAACCTGCGTTGCGTTGCGCCCCTTAGCCTGGTCTCCGAATGGCCGATGCTGTTTACACCGTCCTCAGCGCTTCGATAGGATCCAGTCTGGAAGCCTTAATGGCCGGGTAAATGCCCGCGCCGAGACCTACCACCACACAGATGCTCAGGCCGATGCCAATCCACATCCAGGGCATGGTGAATTGGGAGCCGATGCCCAGGGCTACTTGGTTGCCGATCAAAATGCCCAGCACAATACCGATAAAGCCACCGATCATGCAGATCAGCACGCTTTCGGTCAGAAACTGCATCATGATGGAGCTGCGGCGGGCGCCAATGGCCATATTGAGCCCGATTTCGCGGGTGCGCTCGTTGACAGAAACCAACAGGATGTTCATCAGGCCAATGGCTGCCCCTAAAATTGTGAACAGCCCGATGGCCGTTCCCCCGATACCTATTTTGCCCAGCATATCAACGAGCATAGCGGCGATGCTGTCGCTGCGGGTAATCTCAAAATCATCCTTTTCTTTAATGTTCAACCCGCGGACCTGGCGGAACAGCCCCGTGGCCTCGCCAATGGCCGCGTCAATTTCTGTGGGTTTGCCCACTTTGACCGTAATGGCAAACTGTGCCTGTTCCCGGATCATGTAGGCTCTTGCCGTGCTGAGCGGCACCAGCGCGATATCGTCGGAGGCCACGATGCTTACCCCTTTGGATTCCAAAACGCCGATGACGCGAAAGCGAAGCCCGTCAATGTTCACGAATTCGTTGATGGGATTGGTGTTGTCGCCGAAGAGCCTTTTTGCTACCCCACCGCCGAGTACGGTGACCATGGCATTTCGGGTTAACTCTTGCGAGGAATACCAACGACCGCGGCCAATTTCGTAGCCGGAAATGTCCAGGTAGGCATCATCCACACCGAAAACAGAGATGGTGGGATTGGTTTTCTTGCCCAGGTACTTAATGGTCGCGGACGACTGTTTGGCCAACACCGACACGGAAACCACGGAGGGATAACCGAATTTATCCTGAAAAGCCATGGCTTGCCGGTACGTAATGGGCGTAGGCGCACTAGCCTCGCCCCCATCGTTGCCCTCTGCCCCGGCACCCCCCCAGCGGATATTGAACGAGTTAGAGCCCATGCTGGCAAAATCACTGTTCAGAAATTGCCGAAGACCGCTGAGCGAAGTCTGAATGCCCACCAGCGCACAAATGCCGATACCAATGATGAGCATGGTCAGAATGGTCCGTAATTGGTTGGTGCCAATGGACCGAAGCGACATGGAAAGATTATCCCGGAAGTTCATGATTATCAGCGTATTCCGAGGGAAGGGCCAACGGCGCCCGAGCAATGTCTTGTCATTTTTAGCGAAATTACGCTGTTTTTTGACGCAGAAAATGGTTACCTTCGCCGTTGAAATCTAACCTGTTAAAGCTACCCCAAAGATGGCATTTGATCTCGACATGATCCGGGCTTTGTACAGCCGCATGCCCGGCCACATTGACAAGGCTCGTCAGCTTCTCAACCGCCCGTTGACCCTGACGGAGAAAATCCTGTACAGCCACCTTTTTGACGGGCAACCCACGGTGGAATTGAAGCGCGGGGAGGACTACGTCGACTTTGCGCCGGATCGGGTAGCGATGCAGGATGCCACGGCCCAGATGGCGCTGCTCCAGTTCATGCAGGCGGGCAAGACCAAAGTGGCCGTTCCTTCTACTGTGCATTGTGACCACCTGATTCAGGCGGAGTCGGGCGCGGAGCAAGACCTGGCCACCGCCATAAGCAGCAACAAGGAAGTGTACGATTTTCTTGCCTCTGTGAGCAACAAGTACGGCATCGGTTTTTGGAAACCAGGGGCCGGCATCATTCACCAGGTTGTTCTGGAGAATTACGCCTTCCCCGGAGGGCTCATGATTGGAACGGATTCGCATACGGTCAACGCAGGCGGATTGGGCATGATTGCCATCGGTGTTGGCGGCGCAGACGCCGTGGACGTAATGGCGGGGATGGCCTGGGAATTGAAAATGCCTAAGCTCATCGGGGTGCGCCTGACGGGTAAAATGAACGGCTGGACTTCCGCAAAGGACGTCATCCTCAAAGTGGCGGGCATCCTGACCGTGAAAGGCGGTACGGGCGCCATCCTGGAGTATTTTGGCGAAGGGGCCCAGAGCATTAGCTGCACCGGCAAGGGGACCATCTGCAACATGGGC
This sequence comes from Bacteroidota bacterium, assembly GCA_016124275.1. Lineage (GTDB taxonomy): Bacteria > Bacteroidota > Bacteroidia > Chitinophagales > BACL12 > WGOA01. The sequence goes on along the minus strand of WGOA01000019.1, from coordinate 18,988 downwards.
GCCGAGATTGGGGCCACCACTTCGGTTTTTGGTTACGGCGATGCGATGAGCCGCTACCTGAAGTCAACAGATCGCGCGGATGTAGCTGCGCTGGCTGACGGCATTGCCGCTCACCTGAACGGCGATGAGGCGGTGTACGCCAACGCTGAAAAATACTTTGACCAGGTCATCGAAATTGATCTGACCAGTTTGGAGCCGCACGTAAACGGCCCATTCACGCCAGATTTGGCCTGGCCCATCAGCAAGCTGAAAGACGCCGCGCTGATAAACAACTGGCCGCGCGATATTGAAGTGGGCTTGATCGGCTCCTGCACCAACTCTTCGTACGAAGACCTGGACCGCGCCGCATCGCTGGCCCGCCAGGCGGTGGCCAAAAAGCTGAAGGTGAAAAGCGAATTCACCATTACGCCAGGTTCCGAGCAAGTGCGCTTTACCGTGGCCCGCGACGGGCAATTGGAGGCTTTTGAAAACATGGGCGGAGTGGTGCTGGCCAATGCTTGCGGCCCTTGCATCGGCCAATGGGCACGCCACAGCGACGATCCCAAGCGCAAGAACACCATCATCACCTCCTTCAACCGGAACTTCGCCAAGCGCAACGACGGCAACCCGAATACGCACGCGTTTGTGGCGTCGCCGGAACTCGTTACCGCCATGGCTATCGCCGGGGATATCACGTTTAACCCGCTCACGGATACGCTGATCAACGAAGACGGCCTGGAAGTTCGATTAGACCCGCCCAGCGGACTTGAACTTCCCCCGAATGGCTTTGCCTACGAAGACCGCGGTTTTCAGGAGCCGGCTGCTGACGGCAGCGCGATCAAGGTGGCTGTTGATCCGGCCAGCGATCGCCTGCAATTGCTGGAGCCTTTTGCGCCCTGGGAAGGAACGGACCTCAAAGATCTGCGCCTGTTGATCAAGGCCAAAGGCAAGTGCACCACGGACCATATTTCCATGGCAGGTCCCTGGTTAAAGTACCGCGGCCACCTGGATAACATTTCCAATAATTTGCTGATTGGCGCCCTGAATTTCTTCAACGAGCGCACCAATCACGTCAAGAACCAGGTTACGGGCGAATACGGGGAAGTGCCTGCCACAGCGCGCGTGTACAAGTCGCGCGGCATCGGCTCCATCATTGTCGGCGATGAAAATTATGGCGAAGGGTCTTCGCGGGAACACGCGGCGATGGAACCGCGCCACCTGGGGGTTCGCGCTGTCCTGGTGCGCTCGTTTGCCCGGATCCACGAGACCAACCTCAAAAAGCAGGGCATGTTGGCGCTGACCTTTGCCAACCCTGCCGACTACGACAAAGTGGAAGAAGACGACCGCATCGACATTCTGGGGTTGGAGCACTTCACGCCAGGGGTGCCCCTGACCATGGTGTTGCACCACGACGATGGACGCCAGGATCGCTTTGCGGTGAACCACACCTTTAATGAATCGCAAATTGCGTGGTTCGTTGCGGGTGGGGCACTCAACCTGATCAAGCAAACGCAAGGGTTGAACTAAGCGGTTAGCGGGGTACCTTTGGATGGCCAATAAATTGGCGCTTGCGTTCGTTTGATGGCCTACTGGCGTTCGTTTGATGGCTTACTGAGGTACCTTCCTGACCCAGCAAATACTGCGATGGGCAACGCTGAACAGCCTATTCCCGTGAAGAATTTAATGTATTTGAACATCCTTGTTTTGATAGGGCTTCTTTTGTGCCTTTCACCCGGCGCTTTTGCCCAGGTGCGCAATCCGGACGGCGACTTGCGCGAAGACCGTGAACCAACCCTACAGGTGCGCGAGCGGACCTATGACCCGGATACGTTGCGCCCAGAACCCAGTGGCCCTGTATCGTTTTGGGACATAAACCGCATGTATGCCGGGGGCAGCATCGGAGCTTCGCTGGGCACCGTCATCTTTGTTGACCTGTCTCCCATGGTGGCCTATCAAATGACCAGCAGTTTTAGGGTGGGCGTTGGCAGCACCTACCGCTACATCAACAACCGGCTGCCCTTTGATGAGTACAAAGCCAATATTTATGGCGGGCGGGTCTTTGCGCAGCAAGACCTGTTGTTGGGCATTTTCGCTCATGCGGAGTACGAATTTCTCAAAGCCCAGTACATCGGAAGCGACAATTCCACTGCCACCCTGAATTTTCCCAGTGCGCTTGTTGGGTTAGGCTACGCCATGCCTCTGGATGGACGACCGGCCTCTGGATTGAATCGGCCTGGAGGTTCTTCTGAAGGCATCCTGGCCCGCAGCATGGTCCAGTTGCAGTTGCTTTACCCCATTTCACTCAATCCGGGCAATTCGCTCTATTTCTTTCCTGTGGACTACCGCGTTTCCGTGTTGATCGGTCTTTGAGCGCTGTCCATGGCCCGCTACGCAATTGGCGATGTACACGGTTGCCTTCAAACGCTGGAAGCACTTTTGGAGCAATTGGGGGTTGGGCAGGGAGACACGCTGATTTTTCTCGGCGACTACATCGACCGCGGTCCGGACAGCAAAGGGGTGATTGATTTGCTCATGCGTTTGCCGCAGCAAGGTATAGCCTGCATTTGCCTCAAAGGCAACCACGAGGCTTTGATGATCGATGCCTGCCGGAAACCCAGATTAGATACCCTCAACCGCTGGGTGCGCAACGGCGGTCTTCAAACGCTGCAAAGTTTTGGGCTGGATCCAAGTCGGCTTACTGAAGTGCCGGAGCACTACCTGGCCTGGATGGAGCAGCTGCCTGTCATTTATCATAGTGAAAACTATGTTTGTGTACACGCCGGGCTGGATTTGACCGCTGAAGATCCGCTGGCACCTGATGAGTCCGCCATGCTCTGGATTCGCAACTGGCTGGACGAGGCAGCAATGGAACGCCGCTTTCCTGGCCTGCGGGTGTTGCACGGACATACACCTCAACAGCGCTGGGTGCTTGAGCGAAGCTGGGAGAACAAACGCCCCGCGCTTGATTTGGATACCGGTTGCGTGTATGCCGACCGCGATGATGCTATGGGCTGGTTAAGCGCCTACGACCTGGACGGGGATCAACTGATGTTTGCGCGGTATCAGGAGAAGACGCACAGCCCGGGGTCCCTCTAAGGGGTACCCTAAAAGACCCCATTAACGAGGCTTTTGCGACGTTTTGGCCCTCCGTTAGATGTCCAGCTTGGCGTACTTGGCATGCTTCTCGATAAACTCCCGGCGAGGCGGAACGTCATCGCCCATGAGCGTGGAGAAGATGCGGTCCGCTTCGACTGCGCTGTCAATGGTAACGCGGCGCAGTTTGCGAACGCTGGGATCCATGGTAGTTTCCCAGAGTTGCTCTGCGTTCATTTCGCCCAAACCTTTGTAGCGCTGAATGTGCACGGAGTCTTCTTTGCCCCCTGCCATGTCTTCAACGGCCTTCTTGCGCTCCTCGTCGTTCCAGCAATAGCGGCTCTGCTTGCCCTTTTTAACCAGGTACAGCGGCGGCGTAGCGATGTAGATGTAGCCCATTTCCACCAGGCGCAGCAGCTTGCGGTAGAAAAAGGTCAGGATGAGCGTGGTGATGTGGCTGCCGTCAACGTCGGCATCACACATGATGACGATTTTGTGGTAGCGCAGTTTCTCAATGTTCAGGCTTTTGTCTTCCAGCGGATAGACGCCTAACGCGGTGTAGATGTTTTTAATTTCCTCGTTGTCGAAAATGCGGTGTTCCATCGCTTTTTCTACGTTGAGGATCTTGCCCCGGAGCGGCAGGATAGCCTGAAAAGTCCGGTCACGGCCTTGTTTGGCTGTGCCACCGGCAGAGTCCCCTTCCACCAAAAAGACCTCCGACTCACCGGGATCTTTGGAGGAACAGTCCGCTAATTTACCCGGCAGACCCGCGCCGCTAAGGACGTTTTTGCGCTGCACTTGTTCGCGCGCCTTGCGGGCTGCAATCCGGGCTTTGGCCGCCAGCACCACCTTTTCGATGATGATCTTGGCCATGCGCGGATGCTCCTCCAGGTAAATGCCGAGGGCTTCACCGGTGATGGTATCGACGATGCCGCTAACTTCGGAGTTGCCGAGCTTGGTTTTGGTCTGGCCTTCGAATTGGGGCTCCGGCACCTTAACGGAAATCAGCGCTGTGAGGCCTTCGCGGAAGTCGTCGCCGGTTACGGAAATCTTGTTCTTGTCCAGCACGCCGGTTTTGTCGGCGTAGGCTTTGAACGTGCGGGTCATGGCGCGGCGAAAACCGGCAACGTGCGTGCCGCCTTCAACGGTATTGATGTTGTTGACGTACGAATGGATGTTTTCGTTGTAGCCCGTGTTGTACTGCAGGGCCATTTCAACCATAACACCGTCGCGCTCGCCTTCGGAATAGATGGGAATTTCGATGAGCGGTTCACGTGTGGAGTCCAGGTACTGGACAAATTCCACCAAACCACCTTCGGAATGGAAATGCTCTTTGATGAACTGGCCGTCATCGTCGCGCTCGCGTTCGTCGGTGAGCGAAATTTTGATGCCCCTGTTGAGGTAAGCGAGCTCGCGCAAGCGCGCGGCAAGCGTGTCGTAATTGTAAACCGATTCGGTAAAAATGGTATTGTCCGGAAGGAACGTGACCAGTGTACCTGTCTTGGTGGTTTCACCGATTTGGTGAACGTCACCCTGTGGGATACCCTTAGCAAACTCCTGCACCCAAACTTTGCCGTTGCGGTGAATTTCGGCCCGCAAATGGGTGGAAAGGGCGTTGACACAGCTTACACCAACCCCGTGCAGACCGCCGGAAACCTTGTAAGTGTCTTTGTCAAACTTACCCCCGGCGTGCAGCACGGTCATCACGACCTCCAGTGCGGACTTGCCCTCTTTCTTGTGGATTTCGGTGGGGATGCCCCGACCGTTGTCCAACACAGAAACGGAGTTATTGGGGTGAACGGTTACTTCGATGGAATCGCAGTAACCAGCCAAGGCCTCGTCAATGGAGTTGTCCACCACTTCGTACACGAGGTGGTGAAGGCCCTTGGTAGAGATATCGCCAATGTACATGGCCGGGCGCTTGCGAACTGCCTCCAGCCCTTCCAGAACCTGGATGTTCTCCGCCGTATACTCTGCGGCATGAGAATGGTCTTGCGCCAGCGCGCCCGGTACGGGGGATGTACCGGTTGGGGAAACGTTATCAGTACTCAATTGCGGTGCGTTTTTTGGCCCGACTTACCGCCGGGCATAACAAGGTAAAGTTACGCCAAAACAGCCGAATCGCCCAGTGTTTTACCGGCGGATTCCACGCTTGTGGATAAGCTTTTTGTCCTGATTTTGAATAATTTATGAATTAAGTCTAAAATAAAAATGAGGTTTGCCCGACAACTTTGGGGCAATCGGTTCAAATGGGTTCTGAAACCGCACGCATACTAATTGTGCTGCATTCGTTTTTCTCCATGGTCCGGGCTTTGATATCTTGTGTAGCTTATGGCCTTAACTATAGCCTTAACGCGTGCAAACCTTATGAAACAGAACCTCTTTGGTGCTTTGGTCCTGATGCTGCTTCCGCTGATCACTTTTGCGCAAAAACCAGGGGCCGGACATCCCTACCCGATTGATTCTGTTTCCGGTCTTTGGACCTACGAGGGTATTGTGGAAATGGAAGGGTTGACAAAAGCCGATGGCTATGCCCGTGCGGGGGAATGGGTTAAATCCCAGATCAAGGATCCCGCTGGCTTCTACACCGTGCAGGACGCTGAACAGGGAAAAATAGAAGGCAAACACCGCATTCCCCTCTTCCGAACCGTGGACAAACAGCGCATCCGCAGCCAGATGCTGGTCAAGTACACCCTGACGCTTTGGTTCAAAGACGGCCGCTACCGCTACCGGATCAGCAACCTGAATCTGGAGCGGGCCACTTATTACCCGCTGGAACAATGGCTGGAGCCCGCTACTTACGCCAATGCCGAAACCAAAGATTACACGGAACAGGTACACACCTTTTGCATGGAGTTTATTGCCTCGTTGAATGCCCATATGGCCAAAGCGCAGAAAAACGAAACAAACGAAGACGACTGGTGATTCACTCAAAACCGGGCACCTCGATAACCATGGCTATGCGCTTAGCACTTTTACTATGGGCAGTAGTGTTTGTGCCAACCGGGTTGACGCTGTTTGCGCAAAGCGCGGAACGGCCCAATATTCTGATGATCGTGGTGGACGACTTAAACGACTACCAGGATTACCTGATAGACGGCCACCCACAGGTAGAAACGCCAAACTTGAATCGCCTGGCGCGGACGGGGGTTGTGTTTCAGTCCGCCTATTGCACCGCACCCAAATCAGGCCCATCACGGGCCAGTTTTATGACGGGCAAAGACCCCGACTATACCGGAATTTACGACAACGAAGAAATTCAAACCGTCTTCAGGGAGAATTTTCAGGTACTGGCCAAAGACACCATCGTTTACACCATTCCCGAGGTGCTGCGGGATTCGGGCTACTACACGGTAGGCATCAATAAGGTTTACTTTGGTTGGAAAAACGAAGGCTTCGACAACGACTTTGATACGCTGCAGACAGACCCCTGCTCGCGCAAACTAAGCTGGAGCAACTACATCGCATTTGTTCCCGACAGAGACATTAAAGATCTCTACGAAAACGAAGGAGTATCCGGCTACATCTGGTCTCCGTTTAATGACACGCTGGAGCCCTATACCATCGACTACCTGGCGGTTGACACGGCAGTCGGGCTGCTAAGCGCATACGATCGCGACCCTGGGCTATTCTGCAACCGTCCACTGTTTATGGCGCTGGGCATTTTTCTCCCACACAAGCCATTGACGCTGCCCAAAAAGTACTTTCGCGCCGACTATGTGCACCCACCAGAATTTCTGGACCTACCTTTTGATTACCCTTACAACCTCCCGAATAACCAATGGCCGCCCAACGGGACGGTGATGCCGCCGCAACCGGAGCCAAAATGGGCCGACTATGAAGCCTTGCCAAACTTTGGGAAGCTCTTAGCCACCGATGGAAACCAAGAAGGCGCGTTTGAGCAATGGGCCGATTCCCTGCCTTTCTTACCCGTTTTGGATACTGCCCTCACAGATTTGGAACGCCGCCAGGTGCTCGCCGATGCTAAGCGAGCCAATGCTGTCATCGCTTACCTGGCTGCGGTGAAGAGCGTAGATGCCCAGATTGGAAAAGTGCTGGACGCCCTGGACAGCACCGGGCTGGCTGACAATACGGTGGTTATCCTGGTGAGCGATCACGGTTACTCGCTTGGGGAAAAAAAACACTGGCACAAATTCGCTTTGTGGGAAACGGTCAATCGCATTCCGCTGGTCATTCGGCACCCCAAAAAAAGTTTCTCCGGACAAGTGCTTAGCCCCGTTAGCACGCTGGATCTCTTTCCAACGGTGTTGGACCTGGCCGGTCTTAAGGGGCCCCGGCTCCCCGAAGGACGCCCTTACCACGATGGAATCAGCCTGATGCCCTTTTTGGATCAGCCTTCGCTGATGATTAACCGGCCGGTGCTGACGAGCCTTCGCAAGCCCAATGGAACCACGTCATGCTACGTGCAGTTTTCCGTTCGCGACGAGCAGTTCCACTACATCAAATACAGGGGCATGACTTCGATAAGCGCAGGCCTTTGCGATACCGCTGACGCTAAAGTAGAAGAAGAACTGTACTGGATTGGCGCAGACCGGGAACAAGACAAAAACGAATGGACCAACCTGGCGGGAGATCCGCGATACAAGAGTGTAAAACAATACCTCAGCCAATGGATTGCCGATAGCACCCTCTTTACCTGCGCGGTAAACCGCATCGAAATCGCGCACGATGGGCTTCCCTGCGTGTATGAACTTGAGGATACGCTGAGCATTCGCTCCCTGATTATGGACGAGCGGGGAACACTCCTCACGGCGCTGCCCGAGGGCACCACGCTCCGCTATTACACCAGCAGAAGGCCCGATGAAAAGTTCTACGGCAACCAATTCACGCAGCGCGTGCGCGATCTGATAAACCTGGCAAACTATGAGGTGTCTGCCCCCTTGCTGGTTTTTGCGGAATTGGTTCAAGCGGCAACAGGCGTTATACTGGCCCAGGACTTCATTCCGATAACGGTCAATCCGGAAAAATTACCCAGTCTGACATTTACCGTAAACAATAATAATAACTATGTTTCGATTGAAAACATAGTTATTTCTATTCCTGAAAAGGTTCAGGGTTACCGCTGGGATTTTGGCGATGGCTGGGTCAGCACGGATCCCAAGCCCGCTGGCCACGCCTATGCCCTGCCTGGCATCTACACCCTTACCGGATCCTTGCTCTACGGAAATGATACGGCAAACCTCTGTGCCAACACCTTCAGCGCGGCGGTAGTACTGCCCGATTCCCTGTTTATCGATGGGCCTTGCCAGGCTCCAAACCACATCCGGAAAACTTCGGTGATGACCGAAGAAATTCAGGTGGAATGGAATGCCGTTTTTGGAAGCGAGGGTTACGCGGTTCGGTACCGCCCAACCATTGGCCTGGACAGCGCATGGGTCTATGACAACACGCTGCTGACCAGCTACACCATCAGTCCCGTTCAACCCATTCAGGAATTTGATGTACAGGTGCGCACGCTTTGCGACACGGCTTTCACCGCCAATGCCCAAAGCGATTGGTCCTACCCTTTCCGGGTGAGTTCCGGCCAGTGCTTCTCCCCCAGAGGAATCCAGGCCGTGGACGTAACCACTAACCAGGCCCGGATAACCTGGCTGCCTAACCCAAGCGCTGATCTGGGTTATCAGGTGACCTACCGCAAGTCCGGCGCATGGCTCAACACGCGATTCACGCAAGAAGCTTCCCTGTTGCTCAGCAACCTGGACTCCGCATCGCTCTACCTGGTGGATGTGACCAGCATGTGCAGCAACCAGTTTCCGGGAAGTGCCGCAGCGCCCGGCTTGAACGGATGGTACGCGTTCAGCACCAACAGCGATTCGGCCACAGTCCAGACTCCGGTTGCTTTTGGCATGAGCATTCATCCAAATCCAGCGCAGGCATTCATTCAAATTTCCTGGGTGGGCAGCGTTTCTGAACGTTTGTTCATAGAAATACACCAGGCAAACGGCAACCTGATTGCGCAGCGCAAGGCCTCGCAGACAGAAGGGCCCAATAGCGTTGTGTTTTCCACCGAGGGCCTTTCGCCCGGACAATACTGGTGCACGGTGCGCGGTTCAGCCGGAGCGCAGAGCAAGCCCTTCCAGGTGGTCCCCTAACCCGGGCCCTGGCATGCGCTTTAACCAGCGCTTTGGTCTGGCAATTCGCCTTACCTTTCTGCCATGAGTCCTGTTTTATCGCAAGGCAAGGTGGTGGTCCTGACCGGCGCTGCGTCCGGCATTGGCCTGCATTTGGCGAAACGCTTTTTGGCGGAGCAGTGGCGGCTGGTAGCGCTGGACGTTCGCTACGATGCGCTGCAAACCGCGCTTGGCGGCATGGCGGATAAGCAGCGACTGATGCTGTTGGCCATGGACGTGCGCCATCCGGCTGCCTGGGATGCCATGCTGGATCAGGTGGAAGGGCATTTTGGCGTACCCGACGTCATGATCAACAATGCCGGCATTATCGTGCCGGGCAGGATACAGAACGCCACACCAGAGCTCATTGACCGGCATATCGACATCAATTTGAAAGGCGTGTTGTACAGCACCAGCCTGGTTGCCGCGCGCATGATTCGGGCCGGGGTGAAAGGGCATATCATCAACGTTGCCAGCATGGCCGCCCTGGCTCCCGTGCCCGGTATCGGCGCGTATTCCGCGTCAAAATTCGGGGTTCGGGCTTACTCGTTGGTGGCAAACCAGGAACTGGCGGAACACGGTATTGCGGTGACCTGCGTATGCCCGGATTTGGTGGACACCCCCATGCTGGATACCCAATTGGATTACCCGGAGGCCTCGATTACGTTTTCAGGGCCTGGAGCGCTGTCGGTTTCCCGCATTGGAGCCGCCATTTTCAGCGCGTTGAAAACCCGGCCCGCGGAATGCATCGTGCCCGCGCACCGCGGCTGGCTGGCCAAAATGGCCAGCATGTTTCCGGTGCTGATGCGGCCGCTCAAACGCAGCATGGAGGCGAAGGGCCAGCGCCGCGCGGAGCAATACAAACGCGAGCGAAGGGGTTGAAGCGAATGCCGGAGTTGATGCCAGGCTTAGCGTTGCTGAGGCGCTTTGAAAAACACCGCTAATCGAAGACCGCCACAATGGGCCCGTCTGTGTCGGAACGCAGGTTGCGCACCGGCAATTGGCGGCCGTTGAACGTGAGCAGGATGGTTTGAGGGGCCGCAGTGGGGAAGAACAAATCCACGCCGTTCAGAAACGGGAAACCCGCAAACACCGGGTTAATGTCGCCTGAACTGCTGGCGTCCCCATCGTCGTACAAAAAGTAAGCGATGGTGGTTTGGTCCGGCGAAGCGAGGGCCGGGGTAGCCAGGTCAAAACCGTCCACGTCCAGGTTGTCACGCTCGGACAAGACAGCCTGGCTGGAAGAAAACACCGCCAAAACGGTTTGGTTATCATCCTGCGGCAAACTGGAGAGCAGCAGCCCGGCAACAGAAATCGGCGGGGGAATGGTGCGCAGGTAAATCCAGCGGTCGGTTTCTGCGCCTGCCGTGCGGAAATAATTGATGGCGCGCGCTGAGGCACTTGCTCCCTTGACGCGAAACTCCAGGTAAGCAGCGTCGGGCATCTCAGCCGGACCCCAGGTGCCGTCAGTATTGGTGGTCAGGGTCAGTGCAGCTGCCGTGGTTAAGCGCTGCGCTTGCGCGTCGAGCGCCCACACTTCCACCGTACCTCCGGCAAGGGGCGTGTTTTCTCCAAACGTGAGGGCCTTGCCCGCTACCCGAATAGCGCCGCTGTTGCTGCTGGCGGCTGGCACCTGCGCGACCTCGTTAAAATGTTTCCACAACGCGGCAAAACCATCGGGATGCGTAGCAATTTGGTAGTGGTCTGCACCCGCAATGTTGACGTTCACCGCACCGGGAATATCGCCCTTGTCGCTGATGACCAAATCATCAGGCGACCAGATGTTCAACGTGGGCATGTTGGCCGACGGCCCTGCAGCCGAATCGGTGCGGAAGCTGCCAATGTGCGCGTAGTGCGCCACTTTAGCCGCCCTGTCCGGATCGCTGAGGTAAGTATAGCCGAGCCCGCCGCCTTTGGAATGTCCCATCAGGTCAACCTGCTCCGCTCCTGTTGCAGCCAACACTTCGTCAATAAACGCATCCAGGCGGGTTAACGAAAGTGCGTCGTCGCCAAGGCTGTTGTAGTCAAAGGCGTAGAGCCGGTCGTCGGCGTAGCCGCGCGCGGAAAAAGCCTTGAAATGCGCTGCCCAGGTGTCGCCGGAGCCCAGGTAGCCGTGCACGGCCACGATAGGGCGGTAATCGGGCGAAGGGCTTTCTTCTTCTTTGCAAGAGCCCAGGGTGAACCACAAGGGCAACAGCGCTGCAAAAAGTACACGCAACAGGTTGGAGTTGATTAACATGCCAACAAGTTAGCACGCATCCCTCAGGGCAACAAAACCACCCTGCCCGTCCAGACACCATGGGGGCCGCTGGCGTGAATGGCATACCAACCGCGCGGCAACGCGCTCAAGTCAAGCATTGCGCTGTTGCCCGGCTCGGGCAATTGCAGCTCCAGTCCTTGACCCTGTGCATTGACCAAACGGAGCCGGTCCATTTGGCCTTCTGAAGCCGGGACCGCAATGCGAACACGATCCTGGGCCGGGTTTGGCCAGACCTGCAATGTGCCGGGAAGCTGCTCCTCGCCGAAACGCGGTCCGGACGGTCGGATCTCCACAAAGAAATCTTCTACCTCGCCAAAGGCAAAGTCCTCACAAGGCTGTGGTGCAACGCCATCCCAGCGTTTCATCTGGATGCGCAGGTGGGTCCAACCGATGGCTGATGAGTCGGGCACGGTAATGCTTCGCTGGAAAAATCCGTTGCGCACCTGGTCCACCAGCAACTCACCCGGATCATCGAAATCACCATCTGCGTTCACGTCCAACCAGGCTCGCCAATGCTGGTTCGTAGCCGGGCCGATGTACCCCGGCCTGAATCCGAAATTGTACGATGTACCCGCCTTTAGAAAATTTGCGTTGACCGTCAGGAAGCGGTAGCCGCCGTTGTTGCCGCTGTTTACCGTTCGGGTATTGACCCGAAACGCATCAATAAATTCTGAAGCGGTGCTCAGTCCGCGGCTGTCGCAAAACTGCAGCGCGGTAGCGGTATCCGGCAAGGGGTTGAGAAAGACACTGTCCGCGCCAACATCAAGCGCCAGCAGGTCCTGAAAATTGAAAGGAAGTTGCCGGGTTTTCGTTACCCGTACCCCATCCAGATTATCAACCACGATAACGCCGAAATTGAACAACACTCCGCTGCCGCTGCGCGGAGTTTGGTCGGTGCGGGTATAGCCAATATCCGCATAACCTAGCGCGGGCACAAACTGGTGAAAGCCGCTAACGTCGCCATCATCGTCAAGCCAGCTGGGCGAAAAATCCAATTCGAAATAATTAGAATCTATGAAGGCCATGGGCAAGGTCAGGTTGAGCCCATAGCCGTACAGGTTGCTAACGGGCTCCAGCGCCGTGCCGGACAGCACGCTGCCGCGCAGGGTGTCGCCAGCTTCGACGCTGTCCTGGTCAAAAACAATAAAGAGCGGCGGGTCGGTGGAACTGGCCCGCGCCCATTCTGCGCCGCCGCTGCCGTCAAAATCCCCCCAACGCCCGCTTTCCGGCAGCATGGACGGAACTTGTTTGCCGTAATTCAGGCTCAAGGCCAGCACATCGTCGGCGTTGATGGCGCCGTTGCCATCGCTATCCGCAAATTTCAAGTTGATGCCCTCGTAAATCCCGGGCAGATCCATGGGCCAATCAGGCCCGCTTTGGCCCTCAAAAGCCAAGGGAGGAACGCTGGTTATGGGCCGCGAAGGGCCTGTGCGGTTAAACGCTATGCCCATAGGCAAAATGTCGCGGGCCTGGACGGTTTGGTTGCGATCCGCATCGCCAGGCCATACACAGTCAGCGTCGTAATTCAGCACAATACGCCCCTGGCCCGAACAACCGGCCGCATTGCTGACATTGGCAATGTAAACCCCAGGTTTGTTGACGGTTATCAGACTGCCCGCGCCGATGCCGGACCAAACGATGCTGCTGTACGTGGAGGCGCTGGCAATTTGGAGAAAAACCAAATCGCCCGAGCAGAGCGTAGAATCTGCGGAAGAACTGATGATGGTGGGCGCCGCAATGCTGTCCACACCCGTCTCCGTGCCGTTGACACAGCCATCATCACAAGTGGGCAACAGCGCCCGGAGCCGCAACTGATAGCTACCGGTTTGTCCGGAAACTTTCAAGAAGAATCCCCCGCCGTTGGTCAGGCACACATCGGCTCCGGGAATCTGCAGCGTTTCGCCCGGAATGGCTGCACAGTCGTCAGTGCCGGGAATGAACCGACCTGGTCCGGGGAAGAAACAGGCAGCAGTATCCAAAAGCGCCAATTGAAACACCCGCGTTTCTTGCGGAATGAGCTGAATCGTAGCGTTGGTGAAGCCCTCCGGAAGGCGGAAAAAGTAGAATTTGCTGTTTGCCCCGCCGCCGCAATCAGGCCAGATGTCCGGCTCCGAGCCGCTGCCAAAATTGTTATCGGTAATCTCCAGCGCAAAGCTTGAGGGAATTTCGCCCAGGCCAATCGGGTTGCAGACCGTGCTTCCGGGTTGTGCCTGCGTGGTCTGGCCTGCCCAAAAGAGGACGAAGCCCAACAAACCCGCGTAGTTAATGATCGTTTTCATAGAAACTCCTGTTCGGTAAGGTACGGGTATACCCGCGGTTTTCACGGGGCTTCGCTAAAAACTCCGAGGCATCCGGAGGGAATACCTGGTTCAAAAATGACGCATTCAAGGCGAAGGGCGCTGTACATTTCACCGTGAATGTGGGAACTTTAAGTGAATAGCCAATGGAGCTCTAACGTTTAATTTACTCATAATCAAACCCTTGCAAAGTTTCACTTCCCGGAATTCCCGCCAATTTTGTAGTTTGTGAAACATCTTTGATCAATTACACATTGTGAAAGACAGCAAACTGCTCCGAATGCTCCACGCTTTAACGCCGCGGGAGCGCGGCCGATTCGGGGATTACCTCCAATCGGCTTACTTCAACCCAGTGCCCGAGCTGGTGCGGTTCTTTCAAGTGCTTGAGGAAGATTTCTTTTATCCCGGCATCCTGGAGCCGGATAGAACTGCGGTTTGGGAGCGGTTGTACCCGAAAGTTGCCTATGACGACCCGGCCTTTCGAACCCTGAGTTCCCAACTGCTCAAACGTCTGGAAGGCTACCTGCAACAAGAAGCGCTGAGCCGCAATCCCCATAGGCAGGATCAATTGTTGCTGGAAGAATTGGAGCGCCGCCGGCAGGACAAGCACTTGCGCTACGCGCTCAACAGGAGCCGGAAAAGCCTGGACGAGCAGCGCATGCGCGACGGCCAGTACCATTATGATCGCTATGCTTTGGAAATGGCGCAGCATCGCTTTAATGCGCGGCAGGACTTTCGCTCGCAGAAGCTGGCACCGGTGGCTGCGCTGTCCTCGCTTGATGCGTATTACCTGGCCAGCCGCCTGCGCCTGGCCTGCGAAATCCTGAATCTGAAACACATCCTACAGGTGGATGAGGATGTTGCGCTGCTGGATCAACTGGAAGGATTGCTGGCACACGAAGCGTATGCCGGCGAACCCGCCGTGGCCTTGTACGGCGCAATTTTGCGCATGCTTCGGGGGCAGGAGCCCGAGTTGGCCTACCGCGAACTCCGGGGCTGGATGGAGCGCAGCGCGCTGCTTTTGGCTAAAGAAGAACAATATGAAGTTTATATCCACGCCATCAACTTCTGCATCCGCCAGGCCAACCGGGGCGCACCGGAATACCTGCAGGAATTGTTAGGGCTGTACCAGGAGGCCCTTAAGCGCGATGTGCTGCTGGACCAAGGGCAGCTGTCCCCTTCGAACTACAAAAACATGGTTACCGTGGGGCTGCGCGTTGGCGATTACCGCTGGGTTAAAAAATTTATCCGGCAGTACAAAGAGCAATTGCCTGCTGCCTTCCGCGAGAATGCCTACACCTATAACCTTGCCGTATATTACTATACGGTTGGCCAATACGATCAGGTGTTGCAGTTGCTCCAGGAGGTGGATTACGACGATGTTTTTTACAACCTTGATTCCAAGGTACTCCTGCTGAAAGTTTATTACGAAACGGGCGAAACGGATGCGCTCTCTTCGCTCTTTGACAGTTTCAGCGTTTTTATGCGGCGCAATAAGGTTTTATCTGGTTACCACAAGACTATTAACCTGAACCTGATTCAGTTTCTGAAAAAACTGACCAATCTGCCGCCGGGTCCATCCGAAAAACTGGATCGGCTGCTGGCCCGCATTGACGCCACGCGCGAGATTTCTGCCATTCAATGGCTGCGCGAAAAAGCGGAGGAAAAGCGCCTGCGCAAGTCACCGCGGCGGGTTCGGGGGGCGGGTTAAGAGGCGCAGGTTGAGCAGGGCGGATTGCCTTGCATTGCCCCGCCTGGCCACCAGCCGTAAAAAAAGCCTCCGACCGCTCATTCAGAGCGGCCGGAGGACCAATGACCCAACTCAGAAACAGGATCCGCGTAGCGGTGCGTACGCCTTAACGGGCTACCTGCAAGCGCTGGGTCAGGGTTGCGTTATCGCTCCACAAGGTCAGCAAGTACATGCCTTCCGTCCAGGAGTTTGTTTGAAGCTGGATTTGTACAAGGCCATCCTGCACCGGTGCCTGAAGTTCCGCAACCTTGCGGCCAGTCATATCGGTAACCGTAACATAGGCAAGGTTGCCGGAGCCTTCACCGAGCTGTGCTTTAAGCAGCACATCGCTCTGTGCAGGGTTGGGTGCCAGGGTCAGGGATCCGGGAATGACCTCTTCGATAATCTTTGGTGCAGGACTGCAAGAAACCAGAATACTGGTCGTGTAAGACTTGACAGGGCAACCAGCGTTGCGGCCGTAAAGTGTAATGGTGTACACGCCTGGTGCAGCAAACGTGTAGATCAAATCAAGGCTTGAGCTAACCAAAGTGCCATTGACGTACCAACGGTATTCGTCAACACAGGCACTGGTATTGGTAAAGGTGACCGGGGTACCCGCACAAAACACCAAAGGAGCGGAGGTGTAAGAAACGGTCATGTCGGCGCAAGAGCAGCAGCGATCCGTTACAACAGGTGGAACGTGCGGATCCAACACAGGTGCGGGCGTGCTGTATGCCAAGCTCATAGCCGGAAGCATACAGTTGTCAAAGTTGGCCATAACCAACAACCGGAGGAAGTTGGGGTTTCGCGGACAGGAACTATCGCCGGAAGGATTGGTCTTGACCGTGTAGATGTCCCGATCATCCGTAACGGCGGTGGGAGCAATGCCGTATGTACCCGCCAACAAGATTTGGCTGCTTGCGCCAGCAGCACTCAAGCTCTCCTTGACCGAGTAACCAATGTCATCGCGAACGCCACCGAAAACGCGCGAGAAGATGGGCGCACCTGTCAAATCAGCGCGAAGAACAGCCATGTCCCGGGAACCGGTTGATGTCTGGTTTGTCCAACCAGCGGTGACAAACGTGCCGTCACTGAACAACTCAATCGAAAAAGCTTCTTCGTCTTTCTTGCGACCGTAAATGTTTTGCCATATGGGCGTTCCAAAGGGATCCAACAGGCTAACAAAAAAGTCGGAGCGACCATTGCTGAAACTGGTCGAGTAACCACTGACCAGAACTTCGCCGCTGGGAAGCACTTCAAGTGCGCGACCTTCCTCGTCTTTTGGACCACCGTACACTTCGCCCCAGATCATGGTCATGGCAGGACTCAAGCCGGTGACGAAAACGTTTTTGCCGGCAGCGGCTCCAAACGTGGAATACCCGCTCACGTAATAAGCCGGCCCAAAGCCGCCGAACAATCCCGGACCTGGCTTAATGCTCTGGCCTTCTTCGTCCAAACCCGTATCAAACTGGCTCATGGTCAGGATAAAGCCCGCTGCATCAGCATGCAGGACGAAGACATCCAGGGTACCGTTAAACGGGTTGCGATAGGAGCCGGTGACCGCGTAGGTTGAACCCAAACCGGGAATGATGACTTCTTCCACCGAAAAGGCTTCTGAATAAGGACCCGAGAAATCGTAGAACTGCGACCAAAGGGCTGTGCCCAAGGCATCCGTTTTGATCAAAACAGCAGAAGGAACACCGCTTACCGGGCTGATAGCGTGGCCGGCAATAATGAATCCTCCGTCTGCGGTCTTCTCTACGTCATTGCCCCGGGCTAAGCCCGTTCCAAAATCATACAAACGCGACCACATGACCGTGCCGACGACGTCGTACTTAACCAGATTGGCAAACACTGGCGGCACCGCTCCAGAGGCAACAGCGCGTGAATATCCTGTGGTTACATGACCCCCATCGCTGGGGTCCATTTCTACGTTTCGCGCAATGTCTTCTTTGAGCAAATCAATGGTCTCATTAAAGTACTGAGCGGAGGCTGGGAGGACCAGCATGAACAATAAGATCGCGAAAAGGGATTGGGTCAATTGCTGGAAAGTTTTCATGGTTAAAGCGTTTTAGGTTTCCGTGGAAAAGGATATGATTCGCTGCGCAACTTTTCCTGCGCATGACCCAAAATTCAACCTTGAACAGGCCGCAAAAAAGAACAAATTTAACTCCCTATAATGGGTAAACTTCAGCATTTTTGTGCAACATAAAGACTCTTCTTCAATCCTATCCTATTGATAATCAATTTAATACGCTAAAACAAACAATTTACCATAACGCACTTAAAACGGATTTGTAAATCACATTGACTATTTTAGCAATCAATACAACGCAAATAGATTGCCGCGCGTTGAGCAAAAATGATTGTGGTACCTGGAGGCTCGTATAAAGAGCTGCGGCTGGTCACGAGGACCAGCCGCAGCAGCGAACAGGGAGGACTTGTGTGTCGTCTGGAACAGCGCGGATTAATGCGCGATCATCAGACGCTGCGTTTGTTCAAAGGTTCCGCTTTGGACCTGCACCAGGTAGATTCCTTCTACCCAATCCGCGGTAGCGATTTGCAGGTTGAGGCGCTGATCGTCAACTGGATGATTCTGCGTGTAAACCACTCGTCCGGTCATGTCCATGACCAACACTTGTGCAGACTCAGTAGCCCCTTCGCCCAGTTCTGCCTGTAACGTAACTTGCGTTATGGCCGGATTCGGGCTGAGTTGAAGGGCATTCAGGCTGGCTTCATCTTCCAGGCGTGGCGCTGGACCGCAAGAGACCAAAATGGTCTGCGAGAACGACAGGGCTACGCAACCTGCATTGTTGCCCTGGAGGGTAACGGTGTAAATACCCGGGGTGGCAAAAACATAGCTCAGGTTAGCCGTGGAACCTACCAGAACGCCGTTGACCAACCAGCGGAAGTTGTCCACGCAAGTGCTGGTGTTGGCAAAGTTCACGACAGTACCGGAGCAGAAGATGCTTGGGCTGTAAGTGAAGCTGACCACCATGTCGGCGCAGGTGCAGCAGCGGTTCTGCTGGGTGAAGGGCACAAAGGGATCGGCAGGTGCCAGGTTGTTGTTGAATGCCGTGTTGTTGGCCGGCAGAATAAACGTGTTGAAGGCCGGAAGCACAGGTAGTTCGCGGAACTTGGGGTTCTTGGCGCAGGGGGCAAGACCAGCCGGGTTGGTACGAACGGTATAGATGTCCCGATCGTCAAAGGGAAGGGCGGCGTTGATGCCAAAGGCTCCGGCCATGATTAACTCTCCACCTACACCAGCGATGGACACACTTTCTTTGACGGAGTACCCGATGTCATCATTGGGTCCACCATAGGCACGGGAGAACAAGAGGTTACCCGCCAGGTCAGTCTTGAAGAGAAATGCATCCTTGACGCCTAAAGCAGAGAGTTGGTTGGTCCAGCCGCTAACTGCGATGGTCCCATCACTGATGTACTCTACGGAAAAGGCTTCTTCGTCGCGCTTCAGCCCGTAGATGTTTTGCCAGATTGG
>WGOA01000049.1 GCA_016124275.1 Bacteroidota bacterium | reverse complement strand
TTTCCTTTACCCATCGCGACCTTCTGCATCAGAAACGTTGCGCAAAGAGGACGCCCCGGAGATCAGAGCAGGTTGGGGCTACGCGCCCCACCCCCCCCGCGCTGAGCCCGACACGCCGGTCGCAGCCGGAGCGCCTGTTGTCTACCCGGCCGCAGCGCCCCCGGCTCCAGCCCCGGTCCCAGCCGCAGCAACGCCCCCGCCGGCAACGCCTGCACCTCCTGCCGCAGCGCCCCCGGCTCCAGCCTCGCCCCCAGCCGCAGCAACCCCGCCGGCAACGCCTGAACCACCAGCCGCTGCCCCAGCCGCCGCAACTCGGGTTGCTCAACCGCCCATGGCCATCCCCGAAGCAAACACGCCAACCCGGCAACCCCAGAAGCCGGTTGCCCCCGCGCCAATCCCCACAGCTACCGATGAACCCGCGCTGAATGACCGTTTTGCGCGGCCCGAGCGGGAACTTGGCCAAACTTTGATAGCCCGGCCTGCAGAAGATTTGCGCAAACTGATTGACGTCAATGAGCGCTTTCTGTTTACCCGGGAGCTTTTTGGGGGCAATTCGGAAACCTATGGTCAGGCCATTCGCCGGCTCAATGAACTGCCCAATCTAACGGAGGCGCTAAACTATTTGGACAGCGAGCTGACGCCGGCGCACGCCTGGAATCCGGAAAGCAAAATAGTGCTGCATCTCCGCGACATCCTGGAGCAGCGCTACCGCTGATGGAAACCAGGTAGTTTCGGGGCATCGCACATTGCCCCAAATCCTGTCACACCTCCAAGGTTTAGCAATCTTCTATCTCTGGAGTACGCTCCGGTGTTAAGAAGTGGGTAGGTAGTTTGAATTTATATACGAAAAAGGAACCAAACGGAAAGCTAACCCCTTCCCTCCAGATCCACCTGAAGCGCCTTAAGTACCATCGCTGTGCCACCGCGACCCGCTTCGACATAAGCTGCCGCTGCTTTGCCTGAAGCTTGCCCAGCCGGGTTCAAAAAGACGGTGTTGCCAGGAGAGCCAGCGGAGTTTTCCCCTGATCCCAACAATCCTTGAAACCACTGTTCAAGCTGAGCGGCGTTGCGCACGGAAACAGCTGCGCCAAGCGAAAGCAGTTCTTCGGCCTCGCGAAACTTGTGGTAACGCGGTCCAAAAGCGAGGGGAAGGCCATAAACCGCAGCTTCAAGGGTGTTGTGGATGCCGGCGCCAAATCCGCCACCGATATAGGCCGCGCTGCCCAGCGCATACAGCGATGACAACAACCCAATTTTATCCACAATCAGGCAATCAGCCTGTGCCAGGAGGGAGTTTGCGTCCAGTGTTGGCGAAGTTTGTGCCGGCGAAGATGGGAAGTCAACAGCAGAGTCAGCCCTATCAGCTGCAGAGTCGGCAACCAAGTCAGCAGCAGAGTCAGCCTTATCAGCAGCTGCATGCCCGGTCTGCCCGGGTTGTGCCGCCTCAACTTCGCTCCAGCGCAATACCCTGCCTGGAAGTCGGGCAGCCAATTCCCGCAAAGCGGCTTCGCGCATTTCGTGGGGAGCCACGAGCAGTTTCCAACCGGCAGGCAAAAGTTTGCGCTGCGCCAATTCAGTGAGCAGCACTTCATCGGCAGGCCAGGTACTGCCAGCGACCAGTATCGGCTTTCCAGCCCCAAAAGCCTTCAACGTTTCTGGCACGCGCGGTGACGCAGCAATCGCAAGCACCCGGTCAAAGCGAGTATCAGGAGCTTGGGTAATGGCAGGCTGGGGAAGGGGTTGTTGGTCTTTGGCAAAAAGTTCGCGGAGCAGCGCCGCAGACTCGTGATCCTGGCAAAAAATGCGGGTCAATTGGTGCAAACCCTTGCGGTGCCATGAGCCCCAAGGCTTGAAAAATACCTGATCCTGCCGGAAACGAGCCGCCACCAGGTATATCGGAATGCCTTTGGAGGCAAGGACAGCTATGTGATTTAACCAAAGGTCGTATTTGATAAAAATTGCCGCAATGGGTTGCAAGGCATCGACAAAGGCCTCCGCAGCCTGGCGCGTGTCCAGAGGCAGGTAAAACACCGCATCCGCGCCGGGGTAATCCTTACGGACCTGGTAACCCGATGGGGAGAAAAACGTCAACACCAGGCCGCAATCCGGAAAAGCGGGTCGAAGGGCCTCCAACAGCGGGCGACCTTGTTCAAATTCCCCCAGACTGGCACAATGCATCCACAGCAGTCGGGGGGGGAGGCTTTGGCGCTGGTCCTTGATGGGCTTGAGGCCCTGCTTTCGCCCTTCTATCCAGGCTTTTGCTTTGGCCGAAAAGGGCGCCGCTGTGGCAATGGCTGCACCGTACAGCCGGATGCCAAGCTCATATGGCCAGGGGGGGGCGGGGGGGCGGGGCAGGCGCAGGTTAGGCTCAGTTGTAATAGTACTGAAGTTTGGGGTTCTCGTATATCGGCAGGACCCATGCCACTTTCAGTGCCGCCTGAATGTCCAGACGGTTGCCGGAGGGAATTTGGCCTGTGTCTAAATTGACATCGCGTCTGGAAGCGGTCAAC
The DNA here is from genome assembly GCA_016124275.1 of Bacteroidota bacterium. Classification (GTDB taxonomy): domain Bacteria; phylum Bacteroidota; class Bacteroidia; order Chitinophagales; family BACL12; genus WGOA01. Next base: position 7,905 of record WGOA01000049.1, on the reverse strand, counting down.
GACTCTGTAAATTCCAAGCCGGCCCGGATATTCAGAAAGCGCTCGCTGCCGCTGTACAGATAGCCGATATACTGCCGCACAAAGAGGCCATTGGTAAGCCGATCGTAGCCTTTTTCATAGGCTCCTCCCAATTGAGGAAGAAATTCTTTTTCAAAACTCAAGTCAATGCGGTGTTGAATAAATCCTGCACCTCCCAGCAAGATGATACCGGAATTGGGGTTAACCGCAGCCCAGCTGGTGACTTTGCCGGCGTGTACTGACAGACTCCAACCTCGCATATTGAGGTTGGGCACATATTGAAACCCATCAGTGCCAATGATAAAGCCGGCGTCATTTTCAAGGGGTTTAAGGATAGAATCCTCCCGCACCGCTGTACCAAAATAGAACTGCATGCCCGCACCAAGCACCAGGTTCTTGCGGTTTTTGATGCTGATTTGAAGACCAATGTCGTTGTGGATGCCAAACCGGTCGCTTAAATCAGCCAGCGGTAGGACGGCTCCGTATTCCAATTGCACCAGACCTGCCAGCAGGATGGAGTCTGCCACACCAACCCGGTTTTGACCCTTGGCAACGGATGCGCCCAGGGTAGCGCTAAACAAAAAGACCAACCAAGTGGAGTGAAGCAGCGTGTTTCGCATGGATTCAAAAATAACGGTAAGGATCGGCCTAAGTGCCCGCTCCGACCTATTTTTGTGCCTTCGTTGACAAAACGGACAGTCGCGCTGGGAAAGAAACCCTTCCCCCGCCGTTTAAACCCCTCCTTGATGCACCCCATTCAGATGGTTGACCTCCAGCGCCAATACCAGCGCGATCAAAGTCTTTTTGACCGTGCACTGGCTCAGGTAATTGGCAGCACGGCTTTTATTAACGGACCTGCCGTGCAGGAATTCAGTAAAAAACTGGCTTCTTATCTGGATGTTCCCTATGTCCTGCCATGCGCCAACGGCACCGATGCGCTTCAAATTGCGCTCATGGCGCTGGACATGCAACCCGGTGATGAGGTCATTACGGTGCCGTTCACTTTTGTCGCTACGGTGGAAGTGGTATCGCTGCTCGGTGGCAAGCCTGTCTTTGTTGACGTAGATCCGCACACGTTCAACATGGATCCGGATAAGCTGGAGGCAGCGATCAGTTCCAGAACAAAGGCGATCATTCCGGTGCATTTGTTTGGGCAGAGCAGCCATCTGGAGCCCATTCTGGCCATTGCCGCCAAACACGGTATCCCCGTTATTGAAGACAATGCGCAGGCCACGGGATCAGATTACGTTCGTCAGGATGGAACAGCGGTTAAGGCAGGAACCCTGGGGCAGATTGGTACCACTTCCTTTTACCCTACCAAAAATCTGGGCTGCTGGGGGGATGGGGGAGCGCTGTTTACCCGCGATGAAGCGCTTGCTGCCAGGATTCATACCATCACCAATCACGGGTCAACCCGCAAGTATTACTACGATTCTATCGGGGTCAATTCCCGTTTGGACAGCCTTCAGGCGGCTGTTTTGTCGGTAAAGTTGGATCACCTGGACCAGTACAACCAACGGCGACAAGAGGCAGCAACCAAGTACGATGAGCAGCTAAAAGGGCTCCCGGGCGTAACCCTGCCCTATCGTGCGCCGTATTCCACCCATGTATTCCATCAGTACACATTAAAAGTGGGTGAAGGGCGTCGCGACGCGCTTCGGACGTTGCTTGAAGCGCATAAAATTCCTTCGATGATCTATTACCCGGTTCCCTTGCACTTGAGTGCAGCTTACCGGAGTTACGGCTATTCGGAAGGTGATTTTCCTGTTTCAGAGCAGCTGGCCGGCGAAGTGATTTCCCTGCCCATGCATTCCGAATTAGATCATGAACAACTCCACTACATTACCCAAACCCTCCATGGCTTCTTCGCTTTACCACGGTAGCATGAATATCGCCGTAATCGGGACAGGCTATGTTGGCCTGGTGACAGGAACCTGTTTCAGCGAAACAGGCAACAACGTGATTTGCGTTGATATTGACGAAAACAAGGTCCGGCGCATGCAGGAAGGCCAGATACCGATCTACGAGCCCCACCTTGACGTGCTTTTTGAGCGCAACATCAAACAGAATCGCCTGAAGTTTACCACGGATATGGCTTCAGCCATCCAGGATGCCCAGGTAATCTTCCTGGCGCTCCCGACTCCCCCCGGCGAGGATGGTGCCGCTGATTTGCGCTATGTCTTGGGCGTAGCGGATCAACTGGGCAAGATGCTTACCGACTACAAAGTCATCGTAGACAAAAGCACCGTTCCGGTTGGAACAGCTGAGCGCGTTCACGCGGCTATCGCTGCGCACGCCAAAGTTGATTTTGACGTTGTCTCTAACCCGGAATTTCTCCGCGAAGGTTTTGCGGTTGACGACTTCCTGAAGCCTGATCGCGTGGTCATCGGCACCAGCTCCGAGCGCGCGCGCCGGGTCATGGGCGATTTGTACAAGCCTTTTGTGCGTCAGGGTAACCCCATCCTCTTTATGGATGAGCGTTCTGCCGAGCTGACCAAATACGCCGCAAACGCATTTCTGGCCACCAAAATCACGTTCATGAACGAGATTGCCAATTTCTGCGATCGCGTAGGGGCTGATGTGGATAAAGTTCGGATTGGCATTGGTTCGGATACGCGCATTGGCAAGCGTTTTCTCTTTCCAGGCATAGGGTTTGGAGGCAGTTGTTTCCCCAAAGACGTCAGTGCTTTGTTGCAGTCCGGCCAGGATGCCGGGTATCAGTTCGAAATCATTGATGCCGTGCTGCGGGTTAATGACCGCCAGAAGCTTGTGCTCGTTGAAAAAATCAAAAAGCACTACGGCGGAAACCTCAAGGGCCGCAAGTTCGGGCTCTGGGGGTTGGCATTCAAAGCCGATACCGACGATATCCGCGAAGCCCCTGCATTGTACATGATTGACGCCCTAGTGGAGGCCGGAGCGAAAGTGGTTGCTTTTGATCCCGAAGCCATGCCCAATGTCCGCAAACTTGTTGGAGATAAGATTGGTTATGCTGAGAATGCTTACGAAGCTCTGGACGGTGCTGATGCTTTGATTATTGCTACGGAATGGTCGGTCTTCCGGACCCCGGACTTTGGGCGCATGCAAGAGCTGCTCAGGGAAAAGATTATCTTCGACGGGCGGAACCTCTACGACGTTGAGCAGTTTGAAGGTTCCGGATTTCATTACGAGAGCATCGGCAGACAGCGCATCCAATCGGGCAAAGGCCAATGAAAAAAGTTCTGATTACCGGAGCAGCAGGTTTCCTCGGATCCCATCTCTGCGACCGGTTCCACCGGGAGGGTTTCCACGTCATTGGCATGGACAACCTGATTACCGGCGACATGCGAAACATCGAACACCTCTTGCCGCTTCCGGAGTTCGAGTTTTACCACCACGATGTTTCGCGCTACGTGCACATTCCGGGGTCGCTGGATTATATCCTGCACTTCGCTTCGCCGGCAAGCCCGATTGACTACCTTAAGATTCCGATTCAGACCCTCAAGGTCGGGTCGCTGGGCACACATAACCTGCTGGGTTTGGCCAAAGCCAAGGAAGCCCGCATTTTAGTGGCCTCTACTTCTGAAGTGTATGGTGACCCACTCGTCCACCCGCAAACAGAGGATTATTGGGGCAATGTTAACCCAATTGGTCCGCGCGGGGTTTACGATGAAGCCAAACGCTTCCAGGAAGCCATTACCATGGCCTACCACCGTTTTCACGGAGTAGAAACCCGAATCGTGCGCATCTTCAACACCTATGGACCGCGGATGCGGCTCAATGACGGGCGCGCCCTGCCGGCTTTCATTGGCCAGGCATTGCGCGGGGAAGACCTCACCGTTTTTGGAGACGGCAGCCAAACACGTTCCTTTTGTTACGTGGATGACCAGGTGGATGGCATCTTCCGTTTGCTCATGTCAGACGAAACGCAGCCCATTAACATCGGCAACCCGGAAGAGATAACTATTCTTCAGTTTGCCGAAGAGATCATCAAACTCACCAACAGCCATCAGAAGATCGTCCGCAAGCCTTTGCCCGCCGATGATCCCAAGCAGCGCAAGCCCGACATTACGCGCGCCAGCACCTTGTTGGGCTGGAGCCCCAAAGTGGGCAGGGAGGTGGGTCTGGCAAAGACCTACGCGTACTTCAAATCGCTGCCAGAACACGAGCTGTATCGCCAGGCATCAGATTTCAAGGATTTTATCCACGCCTGACGCGCCTTAAGCCCGAAGTTTTACCTTTGCGGTTTCGTTGCCCGTCAGTCTAAAGGATATGCCCAACCAAGCTTTTACCGCGCATGAAACCGCGGTCATCGACCCCGGATGTGTCATTGGGGAAGGTACCCGGATATGGCATTTCAGCCATGTTATGCCTGGTTGCCGAATTGGCAAGGGTTGCAACCTGGGTCAAAATGTTGTTGTGTCCCCGGATGTAATTCTGGGCGACAATGTTAAAGTGCAAAACAACGTCTCCATTTACACGGGTGTGATCTGCGAAGACGATGTCTTTCTCGGCCCCAGCATGGTGTTTACGAACGTCACCAACCCCCGTTCGGCGGTCAACCGAAGAGGGCAGTACGCTCGCACCACAGTCAGGAAAGGAGCCTCTATTGGAGCAAATGCCACCATAGTGTGCGGTCATGATATTGGCGCCTATGCGTTTATCGGAGCCGGGGCAGTGGTAACCCGCAATGTACCGGACTATGCGCTTGTCGTAGGCAATCCTGCCAGACAAGTCGGCTGGATGAGTGCTTATGGCCATAAGCTTTCGTTTGATGCCGAAGGGCTTGCCATTTGTCCGGAGAGTCAGGAGTGCTACCGGCTGCGCAACGGTCAGGTGTTTTTGGAAGAAGACCCCGCACAATCCGGCAATCCATAACCAACCCATTCCCGCTAACATTCACTGGGGGTTCGACGCTCCAGTTTTTCCATTCACCCTGCCAAACGAGGCAGCAAGCGCAAGGATCTCATGTACCAGGAACTGCTTAAGAAAGAACGAACGCTCGCCGTGATCGGTTTGGGCTATGTCGGTTTGCCCATCGCGCTCGCGTTTTCCAAGAAAATCCGGGTCATAGGATTTGATATTTCGGCACCGCGAGTCGAGCTTATGAAAAAGGGCATTGATCCTTCGAATGAACTTGATGCACAAGCCTTTGAAGGTTGCGACATTCAGTTCACGGCCAACCCCGAGGAGCTTCGCGCAGCATCTTTTTACGTCGTAGCTGTGCCTACTCCTGTTGACCAGCACCGGGTGCCCGATTTGACGCCCTTGGTCAAAGCCAGCGAAACGCTGAGCCGAGTGCTCAAGGCCGGGGATTATGTCGTATATGAATCTACGGTGTACCCGGGGTGTACGGAAGAAGATTGCCTGCCCATCCTGGAGAAGGGTTCGGGATTGCAACTCGGCCGCGACTTTAAATTGGGTTATTCGCCCGAGCGCATTAACCCGGGAGATACCGTGCATACGCTGGCCAATGTGGTCAAAGTCGCCTCTGGCTCTGATCCCGAAGCAGCCGAAGAAATAGCCCTGACCTACGAGCTGGTCGTTGAAGCCGGCGTTCACCGCGCACCATCCATCAAAGTGGCGGAGGCTGCTAAAATCATCGAGAACACGCAGCGCGACCTCAACATTGCGCTGATGAACGAGTTGTCCAAAATCTTTGACAAGATCGGAATCAACACCTACGATGTCCTTGAAGCAGCGGGTACCAAATGGAACTTTCTCAAGTTTCAGCCGGGTCTGGTTGGCGGTCATTGCATCGGTGTGGACCCTTACTACCTGACGTACAAATCGATGGAGTTAGGCTACACGCCCCAGATTATTTTGAGCGGGCGAAGGGTGAACGACGCCATGGCAGCTTATGTAGCGCGGCGCACCGTGCAGTTCCTGCTGGCGTCGGGAGCCAATTCGCGGGATGCTCGTGTGCTCGTCATGGGGGCAACGTTTAAGGAGAATGTATCGGACATTAGAAACTCCAAAGTGGCTGATGTTGTCCACACCCTGCAGGAGTTTCAACTCACCGTTGACGTCGTGGATCCCCATGCCGATGCAGAAGAGGTCAGGCACGAGTATGGTTTTGATTTGAAACCCGCCATTGAAGGTCCATATGACGCTGTTATTCTGGCGGTCAGCCACAGCGAATACCTCAATCGCGATGAAGCCTGGTTTCAACGCTTTGTCAAGCCGGATGGCATTGTTGTGGACATCAAAGGACTGTACCGGGGTATGATCCATACGTTGCGCTATTGGTCCTTGTAATGCAGCCCAACGGTTTCCGTCAATTCGTTCTCCTAACCATAAAGAAGTAAATGTTATGCAAAAGTCGTTGTTGATCACCGGTGGAGCCGGATTTATCGGATCGCACGTGGTGCGGCGGTTTTTGACATCGTTTGAAGGATACCGAATTGTCAATTTGGATGCCTTAACGTATGCTGGCAACCTTGAAAACCTGCTCGATGTTGAACATAACAATAATTATGTTTTTGTTCGGGGGGATATTGCAGACACGGCCTTGTTGGCGTCTCTTTTTCAAGAATACGATTTCGAAGGAGTGGTTCACCTTGCAGCAGAATCGCATGTTGATCGAAGCATAACGAATCCTCTTGAGTTTGTCCGCACCAATGTGCTTGGCACGGTTAACTTGCTCAACGCTGCCCGAAACCAATGGGGCGTGGAAACCAGCGCTCGTCGTTTTTACCATGTTTCCACAGACGAGGTTTATGGCAGTTTGGGTGCAGAGGGGTTGTTCACAGAAGAAACCCCATATGATCCCCGAAGCCCCTACAGCGCTTCAAAAGCATCCAGCGATCATTTTGTCCGCGCCTGGTACCACACTTATGGCCTTCCGGTTGTGATCTCCAATTGTTCCAATAATTACGGCGCCAATCAGTTTCCTGAAAAGCTGTTGCCATTGGCTATTCACAACATCCAGCACCACAAGCCAGTTCCCATTTACGGCGACGGTCGCTATACCCGCGATTGGCTGTGGGTGGAGGATCATGCACGGGCCATTGAAGTCGTCTACCGCAAGGGTGTTATCGGCGAGACCTACAACATCGGCGGCTTTAACGAGTGGCAAAACATTGATTTGATTCATGCGTTGTGCCGCATCATGGACCAGAAGTTGGGGCGACCTGCTGGCGATTCGGCCAATCTCATCACCTTTGTCAAGGACCGGCCCGGCCATGACAAACGCTATGCCATCGATGCCACGCGCATTGCCACGGAACTGGGATGGAAACCCTCCGTTACCTTTGAGCAAGGCCTGGAGAAAACAGTGGACTGGTACCTGGCCAATACACAATGGCTGGAGCACGTTACTTCCGGCGCCTACCAGCAGTATTACAAGGACCAGTACGCCAGCCGATGAGCGGTTGGCTGCATAAGCTTAAGCAGGCCCTGGGCAGTGCCCCAAATCCCCGCTCTGCCATAGAATTGGGGGCCGATATGCATGCCCACTGGATTCCCGGTATCGATGACGGTGCCAAAACCGTGGAAGATGCACTGGATATCTTGCAAGGTTTAGCGGCTCTGGGCTTTACCACTTGTATTGCCACGCCACACATCATGGCGGACTATTATCGAAACAGCCCGCAAACCATTCGCGAAGGGCTGGAAAAGGTGCGGCAGGCAGCCCTGACAGCTGGTCTTTCGTTGCGTTTGGAAGCGGCTGCAGAATACTACCTCGATGAACAGTTTACGGACTTGTTGGAAAAAGGGGACATGCTCACCATCGGCAAGGACTATTTGCTTTTTGAACTTTCGTACGTAAACCGTCCGTCCAACTTGCAAACCGCTATCTTTCAAATCCAAACCCACGGATACCAACCCGTTTTGGCCCATCCTGAACGCTATCCCTATTTTGGGGAGGACAGCAAACTCACGCCTTTTCACGAGATGACCGAGCAAGGC
>WGOA01000057.1 GCA_016124275.1 Bacteroidota bacterium | reverse complement strand
TCTTAAAAGTGATGCTGGCGAATTCCTTTTGTTGGTTTCCGCGGGTGCCGGCATTCCGGCAAGCAGTTACATCCCCGAGCACAACTACGCGATTGGCATGGGCTGTGTTTTTGGTGTAGGTCGTGTTATTGCCGCCTACGAAGCAGACATGGGTATGTATGGTCGGGCATCAGCAGCCTTCCATTTGCGCGGTAACTCTGAAATCATCCGGGGTTCCTACTTTACCAACCAGCCCTACCAAAGCAATATTGTGGATGTACCGCACGCCATGGACATCAACGCCGCCATTGGTTACGCTACGGATGGCAACCAACTCCGGGTTGAGGCAGAAGGCACGGTATTCCGCACACTTGGAGGCTTTGACATTCGCTATTGGGATGCGATGTTCCCATCAAACGACCGCGATTGGATGGCTGTGGGTGCCAACGTTCAATACATTCCGGAATGGGCCAATGGCTTTGGTGTTCATGCCAATGCATCAACCGTTGTTTCAGGGTTGAACACCCCTAAAGTGTTCACCGTTGGCGGAGGCTTTACCTATTTCTTTAAGATCTGGGATAAAAACTCCCAAGCTTCCCTTTAAGCAAGGGTCCATACGTTTACGTTAACAATCATACGCACCATGAAAAGCGCGATTATCCGCACGGGTTTGCTCAGCCTTATCGCCTCCGCGGCCCTCATTTCCTGCAAGGACGACATTCCACAAGGTGTTGATCCAGTATCGTACGCCTATGCCCAATTGGACGAAGACGGCGGCGATTGGAATCCCATCCTCCTTAGCTCGGTTACAGACATTACCCTTCCCGCACCGGATGCTGTAGGCTCTCCAGGGTATGAATCCGAGTTGCAGGAAGTAATTTCTCTCAATGGCAATCTGTCCTCCAGTCAACGTGAAGTGCTGGACTATTGGGGCAACAACACCGCTGTTCGCTGGATGGAAATTGCAGAGAACCTGGTTTCTGAGTATTTCCTCCCACCGCCTCCTGGCCCTGAAGGAAATTACCCTCCACCAAATGCGGCTACACCAGACCAGATTCCCTACTTCCCCTTCGCGCATCCTCCCTATGCGGCCCGGATGTTCGCTTACCTGAGTGCGGGCATGTACGATGCAACCATTGCCTCTTGGCATTTTAAGTACGAATACAACCGAGCCAATCCCTATGAGGCTGCTACGGGAATTCAGCCCTATTTCCGTGCCAATGACCTGCCAGGGTACCCTTCAGAGGATGCCGCGATGGCTTTTGTGGCGCAAAAGATCCTGACCGCCATGTTCCCCTTGGAGGCGGATGTTATCCGGGAGCATGCGGAAAACTGCCGTGAATCGCGCAAGTGGGCTGGTCTTGCCGTGCAAAGCGATCTGGTAGCCGGAGACAGCATCGGTGCCTATGTGGCACGGATCTACCTGAACCGCGCCCGCAACGACAACATGAAATTCGCCCAGATTGATAAGCCTACGTATGAGGCCTTCCGGGCTGAAGCAGCAACGCGCATTGGCGATGAATGGCCTGTTTGGATGAACCTGGAAATTCCGCAGCGCCCTGTGGCCATTACTCCTAAGTATGGCGAAGTGCTGCTCTGGTGGGTGCCAAGTGTGGAGACTGTCCGTCCAGGACCGCCTCCGGCTATTGGATCACCCGAGTATCTGGAAGCGGAAACAGAGTTGCTGGAATTGACCAAAAAGGCGACCCGGGAACAGAAAGAAATTGCTTTTTTCTGGTCTGATGGGCCCGGTACGGTTTCACCTCCAGGCCACTGGAACATGATTGCCAAAGAAAACATCCTGGAGAACCGTTTGAATCCTCTGCGGACCTTACGCGTCTATGCCTTCATGAACACGGCCATTCAGGACGCCGGCGTCAGCTGCTGGGACACCAAGTTTTACTACTTCTATCCACGTCCATCGCAGGCCAATCCGGAAATCAAAACGCTGTTTGGCATCCCGAACTTCCCATCTTACACATCCGGGCATTCTACATTCTCCGGCGCTGCGGCCGAAGTCTTGTCCTCTTTTTTCCCGGAGCAGGCTGCCTACTTTGAAAAAGAAGCGGATGAAGCCGGTTTGTCGCGCTTGTACAGCGGTATTCACTGGCGTTTTGATTGCGAAGTGGGTGTTGCCGTCGGCAGAGACATTGGAGGTTACGCGGTCAGCGCAGCTGCCGCTGATGGTTTCTGAGCAGCTTGCACAAGCTCGTGCAACGAGTTTTAGCGGTCTGAATAAAGAATATGGCTCAAAACCCCGCTACTCAGCGGGGTTTTGACGTTTTTGTGCAATAATTCTACTGATTATCAGTCAGTTGCAAAGGGTGACGAAAATATTTCCACCAAAATCGTTGTGGGATGGAGTTGGCTCGTTTATCTTTGCCGTCCCTTAGCCACAACACCCAAAACGCTGAATACGTGGATACGCTGCGCCATCTGAGTTACAAGACCCGCTTTGCCAACGAGGCAACTGTTAAACGGGACTGGTACATTGTCGATGCCGAAGGTCAAACCCTCGGCCGCATTTGTTCCCGCATTGCTACCGTGTTGCGCGGCAAGCACAAGCCGGACTACACCCCGCATTTTGATGCCGGCGACCACGTCATTGTGGTAAACGCGGACAAAATCCGCTTGACGGGCAACAAACTCAATGACAAAGTTTACTTGTCGTACAGCTTGTACCCCGGTGGCCAAAAAGCAGTGACGCCAGCAGAGCTTCTGGATAAAAAGCCTGAGTTGATCATTGAAAAGTCAGTTCGCGGCATGTTGCCCAAGAACACCCTCGGCCGGGCCATGTTTAAGAAGTTGTTTGTGTACGCTGGTCCGGATCACAAACACAGCGCACAGCAGCCTAAGCCGCTGCCGCTCATCTGATTTAGCTTACCCAATTCTCCAATCACCAGCGAATTACCTGACTGATCCTAACGGTCCCCAATCAAGCCCATGGAGTATATCATCGCCACCGGTCGCCGGAAAGCTGCAGTAGCCCGCGTGTTCCTTAAAAAAGGATCGGGCAATGTGGTTGTCAATGGCAAAGAACTCGACGTCTATTTCAACCCGGTTCACCTCAAGGAAACCCCGTTGAAGCCTTTGTTCATCTGCAAAGTCGAGAAGGACTTTGACATCAAGGTGAACCTCCAGGGAGGCGGCGTAAAAGGACAGGCAGAAGCCATGCGCCTGGGCGTTGCCCGGGCTCTGGTCAAGGTCAACGAGGAATTCAAGCCTGCCCTGAAGGCTGAAGGGTTGATGACCCGCGACTCCCGCGTCGTTGAGCGCAAGAAGCCAGGTCTCAAAAAGGCGCGTAAAAGCGACCAGTTCTCCAAACGTTAATCGGCCAAAAGCAAGAAACCGCACCGCATGCAAACCCCAACGTATCAGGAAATGCTGGACGCCGGTGTCCACTTTGGCCACCTGCGCAAGAAGTGGAATCCCAAAATGGCGCCCTACATCTTTGGCGAGCGCAAAGGCATCCACATCATCGATTTGTACAAGACCCAGGAAAAACTGGAAGAAAGCGCCGCTGCCCTTCGCCAGGTTGCCCGTTCCGGCAAGAAAATCCTGTTTGTTGCCACCAAAAAGCAAGCCAAGGAAATTGTGGCTGATGCCGCACGCCGCGTAAGCATGCCTTACGTTACCGAGCGCTGGCTGGGTGGTATGATGACCAACTTCGCCACCATCCGCAAGTCCATCAAGAAGATGCAGAGCATCGAAAAGATGACTACGGACGGTTCGTTTGAAAGCATCACCAAGAAAGAGCGCCTGATGCTGATGCGCGAGCGCAATAAGCTCGAGCGTGTCATCGGGGGTATTGCCCAGCTCAACCGCCTGCCCGCAGCGTTGTTGATCGTGGACATCAGCCATGAGCACATTGCACTGGCCGAAGCCACCAAGCTCAACATTAACACTTTCGGATTGGTGGATACCAACTCGGACCCCACCAAGGTTGACTTCGCTATTCCCGGCAACGACGACGCGTCCAAGTCTGTTCAGCTGATCATGAACTACCTGACCAACGCCATCATCGAAGGCCTGGAAGAGCGCAAGAAGCAAAAAGCCGAAGTGGATGCTGTTGCTGATCGCGAAGCCATGGACGACGATGCCCAGGCCCATGCAGATGCTGAGCGTGCCGGCGACGAAAAGCCTGAGCGCGGTGCTGCTGTTGCCCGTGTAGCCCAGGACGACGAAGAAGAATAACTGTTCACCCAACACGGCCTATCCGGGTTGCCGCAGCCGTGTCTGATAATTTACCATTCCGATGTCTGTAATGATTTCCGCAGCCGATGTCAACAAGCTCCGCAAAATGACCGGAGCTGGTCTAATGGACTGCAAGAAAGCGCTGACCGAAACTGAAGGTGATTTTGATGCCGCTATCGACTACCTGCGCAAAAAAGGCCAGAAAGTAGCCGAGAAGCGCGCTGACCGGGACGCCACGGAAGGTGTTGCTATCGCCAGGATCAATTCTGCAGGCACCTTTGGCATCGCCATCCGCCTGAGCTCTGAGACTGACTTTGTGGCCAAAAACGAAGAGTTCGTTGCCTTTGCCCAATCCATCGCAAACGTGGCCCTGAACAGCGCTCCTGCTGACCTGGCTGCCCTGCTGGCCCTTCCGCTGGATGCCGAGCGCAGCATTGGCGAGCACGTCACCGAAATGGTCGGTAAAATCGGCGAGAAGATTGAAGTGGCCGAGTACGTGCACCTGACCGCCCCCCAAGTCATTGCCTACATCCACGTGGGCAACAAAATCGGTGTGCTGGCCGGATTCAACAAAGCTTCCGAAGCTGTAGTGTCTCTGGGCCGTGATGTGGCCATGCAAATCGCTGCCATGTCGCCTGTAGCCATTGATGAAGACGGGGTTCCCGAAACCATCAAAGCCCGCGAGTTGTCCATCGGCCGCGAGAAGGCACAGGCCGAAGGCAAGCCCGAAGCCATGCTGGACAAAATTGCCGAAGGCACCCTGAAGCGCTGGTACAAAGACAACACCTTGTTGCACCAAGCCTTTGTTAAAGACGGGTCCAAAACCGTTGCGCAGGCCATTGCCGGTGTTGAAAAAGACCTGCAAGTGATCGGTTTCTACCGGGTCAGCATCGGCGAATAAGTTGCTCCTTTCCGCAAGGCCCTTCACCCGAGCCTTGTTCTGTATAAGATCTACAGTTTGAGACGTCAAACAGGCCTGGTCCATTTGGATCAGGCCTGTTTGTTTGGGTACCGGACCTACTAAGAGACGCCCATACTTCGTTGCGGGGCATTTTTGAAATCCTCATTTACGGCACGTAAACTCCGGTTTCAAAAATGCCCCGCGCCTCGTCTGGACGCCTCTTAGAATGTCCACGAGGGAGGTGGGGCCGAGCAATATTTTGCGGGTAAACTCGCTCCGAAGGGTAATGCCTGTTTCGCTATCTTTGGCCTCTGATGGAGCGCAAATACAAACGGATCCTGCTCAAGCTTAGCGGCGAGGCTTTGATGGGATCCAAATCGTTCGGTATTGATCCGGTTCAGGTTCGGCAATACGCAGAAGAAGTTAAGGGCATTCACCAGCAAGGCTACGAAGTGGCCATTGTCATTGGGGGTGGCAACATTTTTCGCGGGTTGCAGGCAGCAGATTCGGGCATCGAGCGGGCTCAGGGCGACTACATGGGCATGTTGGCAACGGTCATGAACGGCATGGCGCTGCAAAGTGCGCTGGAAGGCCAGGGGCTGTTTACCCGATTGATGTCGGCCATTAAAATGGAACAACTTTGCGAAGCTTATATACGTCGCAGAGCTATTCGACATTTGGAGAAAGGCCGCGTGGTCATCTTTGGTGCGGGAACGGGCAATCCTTACTTTACCACGGATACCGCAGCCGCCTTGCGCGCTATCGAGATTGAGGCCGATGTCATTCTGAAAGGCACCCGCGTGGACGGTGTTTACACGGCAGACCCGGAGAAAGACAAAACGGCCCTTCGCTACGATACCATTACGTTCCGCGAAGCGTTGGAGAAAGGACTTAAGGTCATGGACCTGACCGCCTTCACCCTTTGCGAGGAAAACAACCTGCCGATCATCGTGTTTGACATGAACAAGCGGGGAAATTTGGCCCGCCTCTTGCAAGGCGAGGACGTTGGAACCCTGGTTTCCAACGCCGTTTAACCAGCTGGCCTTGTTTTTTGGACCATTCTAAATCGCATCGGGACGAATGACCGAAGAGCTAGACATCATTTTTGAATCTTGCGAAGAGCAGATGCAAAAGGCCATTGACCACTTGGAGGTGGAGATGACCAAAGTGCGGGCTGGCAAGGCTAACCCCAGCATGGTTTCGCACTTGTCGGTGGACTATTACGGAGCGCCTACGCCGCTTCCGCAGGTAGCCAACATCAGCACACCGGACGCGCGTACGCTGACCATTCAGCCTTGGGAGCGCACCATGATTCAGCCCATAGAAAAAGCTATCCTGGCAGCCAACATCGGGCTCACCCCTCAGAACAATGGGGAAATGATCATCATCAGCATTCCCCAACTGACCGAGGATCGCCGCCGGGAGTTAGCCAAGCAGGTGCACAACCTGGCTGAATTAGCTCGAATTGGGTTGCGGGCTGCCCGCAAGGACGCGAACGACGAAATCAAGCAGTTGCAGAAAGACGGGCTTTCCGAAGACCTGGCGCATGATGCGGAGGAACGCGTGCAGCAAATGATCAAAACGTACTCCGAAAAGGTTGATACCCACATTGCGGCCAAGGAGAAGGAGATCATGACGGTTTAGGGCAGTGACCTGGTCGAGACCGCTGCGGGCTCGCAGGGTAGCTCGTCCGAGCCTCGAGGCCGTTTTCTGGAGCAAGCCCTCAAGCCCACACTTTCAACCCCTCCGTGCAATTCTGGCAGATGTCAATTTCCGAGCGGCTTCGGAGCACGGACTGGCGGAAGCGCTGATACGGGGCAGATTGCCAGATTTCGCGGAATCCGGTCTGGCTGAGGTCACCCAAGCGATGGCTGGCATCTTTGTCAAAGCAACAGGGCACCACTTGCCCGTCCCAGGTAATGACGCAGGCATGCCAGAGCTTCCAGCAGTGGTTGAGCAACTTGTTTTTGATGTGCCAGCGCCCGTCTTCACCCTTACGGTAGCGCGCGTATTGGTCCTGCGTCGGGATCAGATCGGAGCCTTCGGCATAGTCGTAAATCTGGGCAGTTTTCAGCCGCACTTCGTCCACACCGATGTCGCGGCCCAGCTGCCGCACTTCTTCAATCTGGTGCTCGTTAGGCCGAACCACCAGAAACTGGAAAATAACGTGCGGGGTGGACGAGCCGAGCTTGCGTTTCCACGCCACGACGTTGCGCGCGCCCTCTAACACCTTTTCGAGCTTGCCGCCGATGCGGTACTGCTGGTAGGTTTCCTGTGTGCTGCCGTCAATGGAGATGATCAGGCGATCGAGGCCCGATTCAACCGTCCGGCGGGCGTTTTCATCGTGCAGGTAGTGCGCGTTTGTGCTGGTAGCCGTGTATATGCCCTTTCGCGAAGCATACGACGCCATATCCAGGAACGAAGGGTTCAGGTAGGGTTCGCCCTGGAAGTAAAAGATTAAATAGAGCAAATCCGGGGCCAGTTCATCAATGACCCGCTCGAAAAAGGCCGGTTGCAGCATGCCGGTTGGCCGGGTAAAGGCCCGCAATCCGCTGGGACATTCCGGGCAGCGCAGGTTGCAGCTGGTGGTGGGCTCAAAACTGACCGAAAAGGGCAGCCCCCATTGAACGGGTTTGCCCGTGGCCCGCGCCGCGTAATACGAACTGAGCACCCGGCTCATGTTGTACAGGCGTCGCGGCGTGAGCTTCCTGGCCAGGTTGAGCCGGTCCTGGTTAGTCGGAGACAGCCAGGAGGGCGCGGCGGTAGGGTAAGGGATGGCGTGAGACATAAATCAGGGGCGGGGGAAGGGCTGCAGCGGCTCGATCAAGGGCCGCAATCAGGCCTCGGCCTTGAACTGCTCCAAAAAGCGGAGGTCGTTTTCGGTAAAAAGGCGAATGTCGTCAACGCCGTAGGTGAGCATGGCAATGCGCTCAATGCCCATGCCAAACGCAAAACCTGTGTAGCGCTCCGGATCAATTCCACAGTTTTCAAAAACCTGCGGATCAACCATGCCGCAGCCCAAAATTTCTACCCAACCGCTGTGTTTGCACACCGGACACCCTTCGCCATGACAAATCAGGCAGGTGACGTCCATTTCGGCGGATGGCTCGGTAAAGGGAAAGTACGACGGTCGCAGGCGAATCTGGGTCTTTTCGCCGAACATGACTTGCGCAAAATAGAGCAGCGTCTGTTTGAGGTCGGCAAAACTGACGTTTTCGTCCACGTACAGCCCTTCGACCTGATGAAAAACGCAATGCGCCCGCGCCGAAATGGTCTCGTTGCGGTAGGTCCGGCCCGGCACGATGATGCGAATGGGCGGTTTTTGGCTTTCCATGACCCGGGCCTGCACCGGGCTGGTGTGGGTGCGCAGCAGCATGTTGGCGTGACCGGCAATGTAAAAGGTGTCCTGCATGTCGCGCGCCGGGTGATCTTCAGGCGTGCCCATGGCGGTGAAATTGTGCCAGTCGTCCTCCACTTCAGGGCCTTCGGCGACCGCGTAGCCAATGCGGGCAAACGTGTCCACGATCTTTTGGCGCACCAGATTAATCGGGTGGCGGGAACCGGGCACCGGGGGAAGGGGGGGCAGGGTCAGGTCAAAATCGGGGCCGGCCTGCGCCGAAGCGGCTTCGAGTGCCGTTTTGGCGTCGTTGAATTTGGTTTCAGCCAATTCTTTGACGGCGTTGACCCGCTGGCCGAACTCGCGCTTGCGGTCGGCGGGCACTTCGCCCATGCGCCCAAACAATTGCTTGAGCAGGCCTTTGGTGCCCAAAAACTGGATGCGAAACGCTTCCAATTCGGCCGCATTGCCCACCGGGCTGGCATCAATTTGCCGGCTCAGGGCATCGGCTTCGTCAAAGAGGGTGGTAGTTTCCAGCGCCATAGCCCGGTGAAATTACGAAAGGGATCGTCGAATCGACCGTGCTCAGCTGTGCGTCAGCACATTTCTGGGTAGATGGACGGGCAACCCGGGCTAGCGGACCATCACTTTTTGTACATGCTGCGTAAACCCATCAGGCGAAACCCACGCTACGAAATACAGTCCTGCAGCCAGACCTTCGGTGGAAACGGTCAACTCCGTGGCTGATTGAGCGAGCAATACAGCACCCGTTGCGTTGAGCAGACGAATCTGGCCAGGTCTAAGGGTAGTATTTTTTATGTTGATCTGTTGACCCGCGTCTATAGGATTGGGGAACAGTTGCGGAAAGGACGTTGCCTCTTCCCCCGCAGTTTCTAAGGCAGTGGTTGACCCAAGTGGTGTCGAAGCGTACCAAACGAGGTTACTTGTCCCGAAGCCGTCGAAACTGGTTTCCATGAGCAGCAGCCAGAACCGATGATCGGCGGACATCCAGCCCCATTGTTCTTTCGTGAGCGTGGTTGTGCCAGGACCAAACGTGTTGAGCTGTTCCCGGTAGAACGTGTAGCGCAGCACATTGTCATACGTTCCGTTTGGTAAAATGAGGGTACCGTAGCCATCCGCTTCAAAATCCAGGGTACCCGTGAACGGAATGCTGAAACCCAGGGCCTGGCTGGTGCCGGAAAAGTTGTCCAGGTACGAGTCGCCGTATTCCAACGGGAATTGCAGGATGGTTTCCGGATTGCTGTACGTCATTTTGGCCGTATCCGTGCCAATGAGAATGCCCTGCCCCACCACATTCATTTCCAAAGCGCTGGTGGCATAATAGCTGTACGCATCATCCCAACTTTTTCCGCATAAGTTTGACGAGGGAAATTGGTTGCCCCACGGTGTGCCGGCGGCCTCCGTAAACTCGAATGATTGGTTGGCAGCGGTCGTTAGCATGCTGAAGTCCCAGGTTTGGGCGGCACCCGCCGGACCCGGAGACGGAGGTTCCGCGCAAATTACGATGGGCACGTTGTCGCCAAGCAAGGGCATGTTGCCGGCGTTGATGACGGGCTGTGCGCTCAGGGGGCTCGCCATCGCGAACATGAGGCCCAAGGTCAGGCAGCGTTGGCTTAGCAACCGGCTCGGTTGTATGTTTATGGCAAGCATGCTTTTCAGTTTGTTTTGATGTTGATCCCTGAAAAGTTTCCCGCAATCGTAATTTGCTGTGGAGGCGTGGAGTTATCCTCCATGTTCATCGTAAAGCTGCCATCCACGAAATAGTCATCAGCACCCCCGATACTGGAGCCAAGACTTTGGAAAAGCTCCACTTTGCTGAAGGTAACACTGCCGGATGTTGCCAGGAATCCGCCAGGCGCTAGCGTAGCATGGGAATACGAGCCAATGTCGCTGTTGGCTAGGTTGATGGTGTAAGTGCCTACCTCGAGTTCCGTAGTCTCAAAGAAATTAAAACCGAGCATCCAATCCGGGCTTTGTTGAGCCAGCAGGCTCAGGATTTTAACCTTTCCATTCAAGCTGCCATTCATGAAGCCTTGGCCCGCTGCGGAAACATTCTCTGGAAGCAAGACATCTATGCTTTGCGAAACATCGCCACTGACCGTGAACTGAAGCGCCAGATCCGGTAAGGGTTCATCATTGGTCGGGGTTTCTTTTTTGCAGGAGCTGCAGCTTACGGAGAAGGCCAGGGTGATCCAGGCCATTAAGGAAAGGGGGCGCATGATGGTAATTGATTTAGCGAGATTGTCCGGGAAATCCCCGGCGTATGGCAAGGGTTAAAGGTCTGGAGCCGATCACTTGCCGACAATCCCACATATGGGTCAATTTGCCCTGGGGCAATACCGCTGAGCTCGGTTGAAGCGTTGCGCGGCTTAGAGAAACGTTGCGCGGCTTAGATGAGCCGGTCTTTCATGGCCTTGGAAACTACCTCCGCCCGCGAACTAACTTCTAATTTTTTATAAATATTCTTAATGTGCGATCGGACGGTGTGCCCGCTTATGTACAAAGCGCGGGCAATAACCTGGTAATCGTGGCCGTCGCAAAGCTGTTGGAGGATGGTTTGTTCGCGATCGGTCAGCACGGAATCTGCTGATTTGTGAAAGGAGGAAACAATTCTTCGGGCAATGCTCGGCGACATCGGTGCACCGCCATCGCGCAATTCATGCAAGGCGGCGATTAACTCTGCCGGCGGCGTATCCTTGAGCAGATACCCTCGTGCCCCGGCCTTCAGCGCGTTGAACAGGGAGTCATCATCCTGCAGTACGCTAAGGATTACAAAATCGGTGCCTGGCATGATAGAACGCAGTTTGATCAGGCATTCGATCCCGTTAATATCAGGAAGCCCGATATCTAGTAGCACAATGTCAGGATTGAGCATAGGCAATTGCGCGCATGCAGCCTCACCGTTGGTGAACACACGTTCGCAATGAAAGCCGGGGGAATGTTGGATGACTAAACGCAACAGTTCTCCAATCTCAGGATCGTCTTCGACAAGGCACAGGCTGATTTGGTTGGGTTCATTCATCCCTCAAATGGGTTATATCAACCCTTAAGGTAACCCTAGTTCCGATATTTCGAAAAGATTCAAGGCGCAAGGAGCCATCAATCTGGTCAGCGCGCAGTTGCATGCTTTTGCGGCCATAACCATCAGAAGTTGTTGTGGAAGGATCAAAGCCCTTTCCCCGATCAAAAAAGGTAAGCGTGAGTTCTGTGTTTTGGAGCGTTACCTCAAAGCCGGCGGCGGTTGTTTCTGCGTATTTGACGCTATTTTGGACCGCTTCCCGAAACAATTGCAGTATAGCTTTTCGCGCTTTCATGTTAAGCGCAATGCCGTGCAGCGACTCCGAAAGCCCTTCTACTGAAATGGAGATGCCCTGCTCGCGAAACTGTTCCTCTGCAAATGCTTTCATTTTTAAAACGGTTTCAAAAAGCGAGCCTTTTTCGGGATCCAACACCCAGAGAAAGTCGCGCATGCCTGTGCTGAGTTCGCGGGTGTTTCGCTCTATTTGCTCGCGGTAATGGTCGAGTGTGTCAGGATCGTGCAGGCTGTTTTTGATTAGCGACGTATAAAGTTGTATGCGAGTTAATTTGTTTCCAGCTTCGTCATGGAAGTTTGCCGCCGATTCTTTTCGAAAGGCTGCGCGGTCTTGTTCACGCAGGGTGGCGATTTCTGCTTTTCGTTCAAGTGCTTGCGTTGCTTTGCGAATCCGCATTTTTAGGGTCAGGTAAAGCGCAGCGGCAACACAAACGACATAGAAGACCCAAGCATACCAGCTCAGCCAGGGGGGCGGGGGAATCAGCAGCATTAACGCATCGCCTTCTTCGTTCCAAACCCCTTCGCTGCTGGACGCTTGCACCTTAAACGTGTAGCGCCCTGGCGCCAGATTGGTGTAGGTTACTGAGCGCACTTGATCAGCTTTTATCCATTCCTGGTCAAAACCCTCAAGTTGGTAGCGGCAGACGTTTCGTTCAGGATCAAGGAAATGCAAGACGGAAAATTCAAGCGAAATGACTTTGTGGTGATGCCGCAGCTTAATCGTGGAACTGCTTAAAATACTTTCGGACAAAACATAACTATTATTATGTTTTTGCATTGAGCGGGTGCCGGTTTTAACCTGCCCTGTATGCACCGGCAGATTGTACAATTGCATGCCGTGGATCTGCACTTCCGGTGCAGTACCGACTTGGTTAAGCCGATGCGGCCTGATCGTACTCAAGCCGCCAATTCCCCCGAAATAAAGAGCCCCGCTTGCAGCTTTAGCGGTTGCGGTCATGTTGAACTCGTTATCTTGCAGACCGTCTCGCCGGGAGAAAATGCGCAACACCTGCGGATCGGGGAAGGGCTTGAATTGTACGAGCCCTTCATTGGTGCTGATGTAGAAAAGGCCGGCACTATCTTGCTCGATTCCATAAATCACTTCGTTAGGCAAGCCCTGTTTCCGGCCAAATCGCCCGAAGGTGATGGACAACTTTCCCGAAGCTACTTTTTCATGCATTTGCGGCAGCAGGGGCATTGACAGCCTGTTCAGGCCTGCACCCGTACCCACCCAAAGGTATCCAGCCCGGTCTTCGGCCAGGCACAGTACCCCATTGGCACTAAGGCTGTAGTTTTCATCCGGGTCGTGATCCATAACCAGAAAGCTCTCATTCTGCCGATCAAAAAGGTTGAGCCCTGAAGCGGCTGTTCCTACCCAGAAATTGCGCCGCGAATCTTCAAAAAGGTAAAAGAGATAAGGATGGGATGGACCGTCCTGATTTCCGGTGAAGGGGTACTCGGTCAGCTGCAAGTTGTCAGGATCAAGTTTGATTAGTCCAGTGCCCGATGTTGCCAGCCACAGGATGCCTTCTGCATCTTGCATGATGTGCTGCACTCCTTTCGTCACAC
Source organism: Bacteroidota bacterium (assembly GCA_016124275.1). GTDB lineage: Bacteria > Bacteroidota > Bacteroidia > Chitinophagales > BACL12 > WGOA01. The sequence continues at coordinate 7,044 of WGOA01000057.1, read as the reverse complement.
CAGCCACTTGCGTGATGCGAACATCTTCGAGCCGCGTCCCGCTGCGGCCGTCCAATCGGTACAAACCCTCATTTTTTACCCCTGCCCAAAGCACGCCTTCGCGATCGGTCAACAGCGAAAGCATGTACTTGCCCTCCAGCGCTTTTTGCGAGGATTGCTGGACAGGGAATTTGCGAACTACACCGTTTTCAACCACGCTCAGGCCCTGGGCTGTTCCTACCCAAAGCCTTCCAAACTGGTCTTCAGTGACCGCATTGACCACCGCGTGAACGAGCGAGTTTTCCCGGCTTGGTATATGCCGAAGCAAATCGAACAGCGGGTTTTCACGTGCATGCCAACTCAGCCCGTTGCGAGTCCCGAACCAAAGCACGCCGTCTCGGGTTTGGTGTAGCGCGGTGACGTTGTTGTGAGCCAGGCTTTGCGCGTCTGAGGGGTTATGTTGATGCCAGATGCGCTGACCGGAGCGAGGATGCCATTCCACCGCACCTTGTTGCGTGGCTAGCCAGACTGCGCCTTGCCGGGTAACCATAACATCTAAAATGCTATGTTTTTCTGAGCCTGCATACGGTTCCATTTCTGCTTCCGTTAGCAGTTTCATGCTTCGCTGATCGGGAAGCAACTCCAAAAGCCCGGCATCGCATGCGATCAACGTCCTGTCTCCAAATTGTCGGATTTTATGGAGGTAACCAGGTTCGGGCGAAGGGCCCCGCAGCCATTCGCGAATGTGTTGCGCTTTTTTGATTACCGGGTCAAACAAGAGCAGCCCGGAGTCCGTGCCTACCCAAAGATTGTACCGCTGATCCATGCAGAGTGTTCCGATGTAGTGGTTCGCCGTTTCCCCGTCGCGGTCTGGGACATTCAGGTAGCGCTCCACGGTTCCGAGCTGCTTATCAATTCGGGCGAGGCCATTGTTGGTGCCAGCCCAGATCGCTCCATCCGAACCTTCAGCAAAGCTGAAGACATTGTCATGCGGCAGCGAATTTGGGTTATCCTTTTGGTAGCGGTACGTGGTGAATTGCTCCGTGGTTGGATCGTAACAAACCAGTCCCGCTCCCAGGGTTCCTACCCACAAAAGGCCCTCGCTGTCCAGGAACAAGCCCTTGACGTAATTGGTGGTCAGGCTGTTCGGGTTCCCTGCATCCTGCCGAAACACCAGAACCTGCTGCCCATCAAAACGGCTTAATCCATCTTGCGTGCCAATCCACAGAAAGCCGTAGTCATCCTGCACCAGTGCAGTGATCGTGTTTTGTGATAACCCTTCTTTAGAGGTGTAATGTTGAAAGATTCGCGAGCCAACAGAGGGCGGGGGTTGAGTTGACGGGGCGTGAGGTTGAGTTGACGGGGCATGAGGTTGGGGTGATGGGGCGTGTGGCTGGGGTGCAGGGGCGCTGGTTTTGACGGTGTGGGGTTGCGCTTGCGCCATCAGCTCTGGTGCATGCAAGCATAGCAACAGCATCAGGGTCATCCCGATCCTGAATGGAGAGTTTTTAGTGCTTTTTACTAGTTGAATAAGCCCCGGATTACTCAAAATAAGATCCAATTTACAAAACTTGAATCTTGGGGAAGGTATAGTCTTGCTTCCTGCACCATGCCCTTTCCACCGATATTTGCCAACAATGAGCCGTAAGACCTCTTTTTACTTGGCGTTGTTTCTTTTGAGCAGTATGGCAAGTCTACCCGGTTTGGTTGTGGCCCAATACGGCGCCTACGAAATGTTTCACCACTGGGATTTCCGCGAAGCCAGCGACACCGCTGACTGGGGAAGGGCCGAAGTGCCCGGCAATCTCCATTTGGACCTGCTCAGGCTGGGGCGCATTCCGCACCCGTTTTCCGGTACGGTCGAGGACTCGCTGCAGTGGATCGGCGAGCGCGACTGGTCGTACCGCAGCCATTTGCACGTGAGCGATACGCTGTTGGCCTCCGGGCACCCGGAAATGGTGTTTGAGGGCCTGGACACGTACGCGGACATTTACCTGAACGGCGTATTCGTAAAGCATACCGACAACATGTTTCGCCGCTGGGTCATTCCGGTGGAAGGCCTGTTGCAGCCGGGGCACAACAGTGTGGAAGTGGTCTTCCGCGCCACCGGGCCCCGCGAAGCTGCCCTGCAAGCGCGCAGCGGGTACGCGTTTCCGGGCGGCAGCCGGGTGTACACGCGCAAAGCGCAGTACCACTACGGCTGGGATTGGGGCCCGCGCTACATCACCGCCGGCATTTGGAAAAACGCCGCGCTGCAAACCTGGAACCGGGCCAGAATTTTGGACGTGCACTATCGCCTTGACTCGCTGGTGGCCGGGCCCAATGGATTGTTGCCCCGCCGGGTGGTCACGCCCGCCGGGGGCTGGGCGCAGGATCCGTTTGATCCGGAATTGGCCTGGGTTACCGTGCAGGTGGAGCTGGAAGCAGACGGCGAGCACGCGCTGCTGTTGCGCTTAGGCGAGGAGTTTCCGGGTCAGGAATGGTCCGTGGTTACGCGCGCGGGGAAGCAGTTGCTGGAGTTTCGTTTTTCTGTAACACAACCAAAGTTATGGTGGAGCCGCGGGTTAGGCGAATCCTTTCAGTACCGGGCGCGGCTTTGGCTGGAGGACCCTGCCTCGGGTCTGGGCCTGGATCAGGATTGGCAAAACGTAGGGTTGCGTATGGTGGAGTTGGTTCGCGAAGCGGACTCGACGCCTCTTCAAGGCAAGTCTGAATCCTTTTACTTTCGGCTCAACGGCGTGCCGGTTTACGCCCGTGGAGCCAATTGGATTCCGACCAGTTCCTTTGTTTTTGGCTACGTGCCGGATTACCAGCGCCTGTTGCGCGATGCGGAGCGCTCCAACATCAACATGCTCCGCGTATGGGGCGGCGGCATTTACGAATTAGACGTGTTCTACGATTGGTGCAGTCGAAACGGTATTCTCATCTGGCAGGATTTTATGTTTGCCTGTGCCATGTATCCGGGAGTCGCAACCGGTTTGCCGGAGTTTACGGAGAACGTGCGCCTGGAAGCAACCGAGCAAATCAAGCGTTTGCGCCGCTATCCGGCTATGGCTTTGTGGTGCGGCAACAACGAGAATGCCGAAGGCTGGGCGCGCTGGGGCTGGCAGGATCAATTCAACAAGGAGCAGCGCGCCGCCCTTGAACAGGACTACGCCGCGTTGTTTGAAGAACTGTTGCCCCGGTTAGTGGGGCAACTTCACCCGGAATTGGATTACTGGCCATCGTCACCGCGTTGGGGTCGCGGCGATAAGCGCTACCTCAGCGAAGGCGACGCCCATGATTGGTGGGTGTGGCATGACGGCAAACCCTTTGCCAGCATGGAAACGGCCATTCCCCGGTTTATGAGTGAATTTGGGTTTCAGGCTTACCCCGACGTGCAGACCTTGGCCAAATGGCGCGGCGGCTTGCCCGAGCGCTTTGACACCGCTGACGCATTTTTGGAAGCGCATCAAAAACACCCGCGCGGTGCAGCGGTTGTGGATCGTTTTATGCGGGCGGAGTTCGGGCGTCGGCTTCCCGAAACATTTGAGGAATATGTATACTTAAGTCAGTGGCTGCAAGCGGACGGTATGGGGAAGGGCCTTGAAGCCCAACGCCGCGCGCGGCCCTATTGCATGGGCAGTTTGTATTGGCAATACAACGATGTGTGGCCGTCGGTATCTTGGTCGGGCATGGATGTGGATGGCCGGTGGAAGGCGCTCCAGTACCGGGTGCGGCGCTCGTTCGACGATTTGATGGTCAGTTCATCCCGCGACAGCAGCGGTGTCTTGCATTGCGTTGCGGTCAACGATCGGCGGGAGAGCGCTGGCGTGGTCTGGGAGCTCAGCGTGTACAAGGCCGACGGCGAGCGTTTGCACCACCTGGCAGCCTACGCGGACATTCCGGCGGGCCAATCCGTGCAACTTTGGTCGGGCAGCGGTCGCGACTGGCCAGGACTTGGCCGCAAGGATGTGCTGGTGCACGCCGAACTCCGCGAGATGGGTTCGTTGGTCAGCGAGCATTTCTGGTACCCCGGTCGCGCCGGCGATTGGCCTTTTGCCTTACCCAACCTGCAATGGCGCATCGAGGCCGGACCGGGGGGGGCGGCTCAGGTGCGGTTGCGCGCGGATCGGCCCGTTCGGGGAATTTGGCTCCAGGCCGCCGAGCCCGGTTGGTTCAGCGACAACGGCTTTGACCTGCTCCCGGACCGCGAAAAAGTGGTGGTTTTTGAGCCGGCCGGGGGGGGGCTTCCCGGTTCCGTACCACCGCCGCCTGCAGACCTTAAAGCCTTTGAGGAAGGGCTGCGGGTGCTCGAGCTGGGGGGGGTATTGGGGAGGTAGGCTGCGCGCTGTCCCGAAAGGGCGTCCAATCGCTACCTTCACGGTATGTTTCGATCTGCAATGCTCAGCCTTGCGTGCCTGGTTCTGGCAACCGGGCTACCCCGGCACACGCTCGCTCAACCCAACAATCCCTATTCGCTCGTTAACCCCTTCATCGGCACGGGCGGTCACGGGCACACGCACCCTTCGGCGATGCGCCCCTTTGGGATGATCCAGGCGGGGCCGGACACGCGGCTCAGCGGTTGGGACGGTTGCTCGGGTTACCACTACGACGATGACACAATCTACGGGTTCAGCCAGACGCACCTGAGCGGCACCGGCGTGAGCGATTACGGCGATGTGTTGCTCATGCCTTTTTTCATGACGGGCGAAGGACAGCCGTGGGCAGACGCAACCTTTGCACAGGCCTATCCCTTTGCTGCGGGTTTCCGGCATACCGCCGAGCAGGCCCGACCGGGTTATTACGCCGTAACCTTGGACAACGGAATTAAGGTAGACATTGTAGCGTCTGATCGATCTGCGCTGTACCGGTTTGTTTTTCCGGGGGCCGCGACAAGGGTCGGCAATGCCGCTCCCCCCGGCAACAGCACTAACCCCGTACCTTCTGGCCCTGCTCGGGGCACTCCCGCAATCTGGCTGGATCTGGACCATCGGGATAAAGTGGTTGACGCGGCGATGCGGACAGTAGGCAGCAACGCCATTTCGGGCTACCGGATTTCCAACGCCTGGGCCCAAAAACAGAACATATATTTTTATATGGAGGCGAGCCGGGCGATGGCTGGCTTTCAGAAAGCAGGCAATCGCGCGTTAGTGACGTTTGAACCAGAAAATGGAACGGTCGTTCCAAAACGGGCTGCTGCGAGAAAGAGCAAGGGCCCTTCGCCCGATACGGTTTATGTTAAAATTGGCATTTCCGCGGTGGACGAAGCCGGAGCCCGCGCAAACCTCGTGGCGGAAATTCCCGGCTTTGACTGGGCCGCGCAAACTGCGGAAGCAAAAGCTGTCTGGACCGAAGCGCTGAACCGCGTCACGGTGGGCGGCGGCATGCAGGCGCAGCGACAGGCATTTTACACAGCCGTGTACCACGCGCTTAGTGCGCCCAATTTGTACATGGATGTGGATGGTCGTTACCGAGGCATGGACCATAACATTCATCATGCACAAGATTTTATTCCTTATACCGTGTTTTCGTTATGGGACACTTACCGCGCGGCGCATCCGCTGTACACGTTGCTTTGGCCTGTGCAGAACCGCGACTTTATTCGCACGATGCTGGATGACTACCAGAAAGGCGGTCGCCTGCCGGTCTGGAAATTGGCCGATTACGAAACCGATTGCATGATTGGCTACCACAGTGCACCGGTCATCGTGGATGCCTGGGCGAAGGGCCAGCGCGGCTTCGACGCTACGTTGGCGCTTGAGGCGCTTGTGAACAGCGCGGAGCGGGATGCGCTCGGCCTGCCGGAGTACCGCCGCTACGGGTACATTCCGGCGGATGCTGATGCAGAATCGGTATCCAAGACGTTGGAGTACGCCTACGACGATGCCTGCATCGCCAGGCTTGCCGCAGATCTGGCAGCGGAGCACCGCGCGGCCCTTCGACCGGACCATGCGCTGCCGGATGGCCGCACGTACGCGGCCATTGCGGATACCTTTGCCCTGCGCGGTTCGGCCTGGAAGCACCTGTTGGATCCGGCGACGGGTTTCTTCCGCGCGCGCCAAAACGGAGGTTTTGTTACGCCCTTTGATCCGGCCGAGGTGAATTTTCACTATACAGAAGCCAACGCCTGGCAGTACAGTTTTGCCGCGCCGCAGGACTTGCGCAGCCACGGGGAAATGCTGGTAGCGGCGGCGGCACAGCGGTCTGACCAGCCTCAAACCCCGCGCGAAGCCCTTGCCGCGCACCTCGATGCGCTGTTTTCAGCAAACCCCGCCACAACAGGTCGCGAGCAGGCGGACATCACGGGTCTGATCGGGCAGTATGCACACGGCAACGAGCCTTCGCACCACATGGCTTACGGCTATGCGCACCTGGGGCAGCCCTGGAAGACGCAAAAGCTGGTCCGCCAGATTCTGACCGAACTCTACACCGATGCCCCCGACGGCCTTTGCGGCAACGAAGACTGCGGGCAGATGTCGGCCTGGTACGTGCTGAGCGCCGCCGGATTTTACCCTTTCGCGCCCGGGCAGGCGGCCTATACGTTGGGCAGCCCGCTGTTTGACACCATACGATTTGTTTTTGATGGGGGAAGGGTGTTCGAAGTCATCGCAACGGATCAGGCTGCGGATCGGCCTTACGTGGCTTCAGCCCGGCTCAATGGCGTGCCCTACGACTCCGCGGTGATTAGGCACGCGATGCTGGTTCAGGGCGGCCGGCTGGAGCTTACTATGGCCGCGGAACCGGTGCGGGAGTGGGGCGTGCACGACGCCCTTCCCCCTGCATTGGCTTTGGCTGCGCCCGTTCTGGCGGCGCCCTACGCGGATCCTGCCCCGCGCAGTTTCCGAGACAGTCTGGTCGTGAGCTTGCATTGTGCCGACCCATTGGTATTGCGTACCGCGGCCATTCTGGCCAACCCGTTGCAAGATGCGCATCCGGGCGAATGGGCCCGCATCCAGTGGCGGCCTTTGTATGATGGGGCAGCGAAAGTGGAGTTTAAATGGGAGTCTGAATTAGAAGCCGTATCGGCTGCGGGTGCGACTTTGGAATTCCCCTGGCGCGATTACACGGAGCCGCTCGTTTTCC
>WGOA01000029.1 GCA_016124275.1 Bacteroidota bacterium | reverse complement strand
GAAGGCCACTTCAGCAAGGTCGCCGTTGTAGCTCATGCCGCCGCCTAAAAGGCCAATCTCAGCATACTGGGCATTGCCTAAAACGGGAACCAGGGCAAGCAACAGGGGTAAAACAAACTTCTTCAACGGGTCGAAATTTGGCGTGGTTTTTAGAAACGGCAGCGATGGCGAACTGCCTTAGTGGAGCGTTTCTCACCAAGCTTTGAGCGGCCTCTGCACTACCTTTCGGCAATCCTTCGGGTAAACTCTGGGCAACCGGCGGCGTTTGGTCTTTCAGCACTGGACAGGCACAAACTGCTTTGTACAACGAAACCAGGGGCCGATTATTGGACTAAACGCAGGAAAAACCGCTCCAAGGCTCTAAAATAGGCGATTCTTGCGGAATGGCAACGGAAGTGACCCTTGGCTTTAAAGATTACCGCAAATCCTTATACGGCTATAAGGGCAAAGGGTTGCCTAAAATGCCTTGTTTTGTGCTCCAGGATCCCGGTTTGCGACCGCACCGGGCTGGCTGCTTTTGTAGTTTTGCGCCTTGAACCGCCCCTGTGCCGGGGTTAACCGCCCTTTCGGCAGGCTGCACGGCCCCGAAACTTGAAATTTAAGAGAACCCCTCAAAATGAACCTGCCCTCCCGGCTCATGGAAGATGCGGTGGAGGCTTTTGCCTCCTTGCCCGGCATTGGCCGGAAAACAGCCTTGCGCATGGTGCTGCACCTGCTTCGCCGTGACGCGGCGGATGTGGACCGATTCGGTGCTGCGGTGGTGCGACTTCGACGGGAAATCCGGTTTTGTCAGACCTGCCGCAATGCCTCGGATGCAGACGTTTGTTCTATATGCGCCAATCCCACCCGGAACAAGGGCATGGTCTGTGTGGTGGAAAACATTCGCGATTTGCTGGCCATTGAGCAAACCGGGCAATACCACGGCCGCTACCACGTGCTGGGAGGAGTCATTTCGCCCATCGATGGCATTGGCCCGGACCAGTTGGAAATTGCTTCGCTTTTAGAGCGGGCAAAAGCCGGCGAGATTCGCGAAGCCATCATGGCCGTGCCGCCCACCATTGAAGGCGATACCACCATCTATTACCTGAGCAACCGGCTGGAGCCGCTGGGGGTTAAGGTGTCAACCATTGCCCGAGGTGTGTCGTTCGGCGGCGACCTGGAATACGTGGACGAGCTCACGCTGGCCCGCTCCATTGCTACTCGCCGGCCTTACAGCAATGCTGCTGGTCCGGAATCTTCCAACCCTTAAGTACCGAACACGCCCATTATGCCCCGGCTTTCGGTCATTATCGTCAACTACAACGTCAAGCATTTCCTCGAGCAGGCGCTCGTGGCCGTGCAGCGCGCGTCCGGGCAGGTCAGCACAGAAATCATTGTGGTGGACAACCGCTCGGTGGATGGCTCCAACGAAATGGTGGCGCGCAGATTTCCCGAAGTGAAACTGGTGCGAAACCCACAGAATGTCGGTTTTTCTGCTGCCAACAACCAAGGGATGGCACTGGCCACCGGCGATTACTTTTTGTTGCTCAACCCGGATACGGTCGTAGCGGAGGACACCCTGGAACAGACGGTGGCCTTTATGGATGCGCATCCGGATGCGGGCGGTTTGGGCGTGAAAATGCTGGACGGTCGCGGCAATTTTTTGCCCGAAAGCAAAAGGGCCTTTCCCTCGCCGGCAGTGGCTTTCTGGAAAGCCTTTGGCTTTTCTGCGCTCTTTCCGCGCAGCCGTGTTTTCGGGCGCTACCACTTAGGGTACCTGGATGAAAACCAGACCCATGAAGTGGACGTGTTGGCCGGGGCGTTTATGCTTTTGCGCCGCAGCGTTATTGAAAAAATTGGCGGCCTGGACGAAACGTTTTTTATGTACGGCGAGGACATTGACCTCTCGTACCGGATCGTGCAGGCCGGCTATAAGAATTATTATTTTCCGCACAGCCCCATCATCCACTACAAAGGGGAGAGCACCAAAAAAGGCAGCCTGAACTACGTGCGCATGTTCTACGCGGCCATGAAAATCTTTGCGCGCAAGCATTTTAGCGGAAGTTCGGCACGCCTGTACATAGCGCTCATTGATTTCGCCATCAGCGTGCGGGCTACGCTGGCGGTGTTGCGCCGCTTCTTTGGGCGCATTGCAGCACCGTTGCTGGATGCCGCGCTGATTTTCGCCGGAATGTGGGCGCTCAAAAACTTTTGGGAGCAAAACATCAAGTGGCTCGAAGGGGTGCGCTACCCGCCCGAATACCTGACCATTAACGTGCCCTTGTACATTGCCCTGTGGCTGGGTTCCATCTGGCTCAGTGGCGGTTACGACCGGGGTGCGCGGACTTTGCAAATTGTGCGCGGGTTGTTTTTTGGCACGCTGCTGATCGCCGCCACCTACGGGTTTTTGGAAGAAGGCCTGCGTTTCAGCCGCGGCATGATTGTGAGCGGTGCAATCTGGGCTGCCGTGGCCACCGCGGGTTGGCGCTTGTTGCTGCATTTTGCCCGAAATGGCAATTTCCGGCTGGGCGAGAGTGGTCCCAAACGGCTGTTGATCGTGGGTTCTGAAGGGGAAGTGCTGCGCGTGCTGTCGCTGTTGGAGCGCTTTGAAGTGGACGTTGATTTGGCCGGTTTTGTGCAGCCGGGCGAAGGGCCCTTTTCCGATGATCGACTGCTTGGCGGTTTGAACGAACTGCCCGACATTGCCGCTGTGTTTGCCATAGACGAAATTATCTTTTGCGGCCGCGACATGGAAGCGGGCGACATCATCGCCTGGATGACCAGGCTCGGTCCCGATCTGGATTACAAGATCGTGCCGGATGGTGCGGTGAGCATCATCGGCAGCAATTCGCGCAACACGGCTGGCGATCTGTATTCCATAGACATTCATCTGGCCATCGACGAGCCGAGGCAGCGGCGCAGCAAAAGGCTTTTCGACTTGCTGCTGAGCCTGATGTTGCTGTTGAGCTGGCCGCTGCAGGCACTATGGGTGCGGAATGCTTTTGGTCTGCTTCAGAATGCGCTGCTCGTGCTTAGTGGACGCAAGACCTGGGTGGGTTATAGTCCTGCGCCGGAAGTAGACGCTCCCGGAGCGGATGGCGTAACGCTAACGCGTTTGCCCGAGCTGCGACCAGGGGTATTGAATCCGGCGGATGCCTTGGCCGGTTCTGCGTTGAACAAACGTTCAAATGGTCTCGGTGCCAACACCGTCAATCGCCTCAATCTGCTTTACGCCCGCGACTATGCGGCTGAAAAAGATTGGAGCATTGTCTGGCAGGGCTGGCGCGAGTTGGGTCGAAGTGGGCTTTTGGTGTTTTTGCTGCTGGCTTCGGTGCTCAGTCAGGCGCAGATCAGTCAGGAGCCCGGAGGAGAAGTCTCTTCGCGCAACGGGTACTGGATGCCCAACCGCGATACCATAAGAGTTTTTCTGGTTTTTGCCGAAGTGGTGGACGATCCCGACGACAACATCGGCGGCGAGCCCGGCAGTTTATGGCCACGCGGCCAGATGCCCCGCAATGCCGATGATTACCTGGATGTTGCCGTGCCGGCTGACGGGGAATTGCGCTCGCGCATGTCGCGGTTTTTTCACCAGGCATCGTTCGGGCAGTACGTCATGTTGGGCGATTATTACCCGAAACTGGCGCGCATTCCCTACAACGCACTTCGAGGCAACGGCGACGACAATATTCACGAATGGTTGCAAGCTGAGCCGGGCGATGATTTGATGACGGCCCACGGCTTTCGGTTCAACGGCACAGATTTTGACCGTTGGACCACGCCTTCCGGGTACGGCTTGGCTAAGCGCAAGGCCCCCGACGGCTACGTTGATTTTTTGTTGATTCTCTGGCGCGTCAATTCCAAAGTGAGCAAGGCTGACAACAGCGGCAGCGTCAACGTCTCGGCCTGGAAGAAGCCGCTGAAAGGCATGCAGGGGTTTATGGATCGTTCGCGCTTTATCTCCAGGCACTCGGCGGGTGGGGGCATTCTGCAACACGAATACAGCCATAGTCTTTACGGCGGAAACAATTTTCACACGGGGGGGCGGGGAGCAGGCAACGGCATGTTTATGCACGCTATGGGGGGCTTCAGCAACCTGAGCAGTTTCGGGTCAAACTCCGGCACATGGAACGCCTGGGATCGGCATCGCATGGGTTGGTTGAACCCCGAGAAGAAGTTTGAAATCTCCGCTACCTGCGTGGCCACCGGCCGGGAAGTGAACCTGGATTTGCGCTACCGCGATACGGTTGCTTGCCCCGGTATGGTTTTCGACCTGGATGATTTTATTGATTCAGGCGATGCGCTGCGCATTGCGTTGCCTTATGTTCAGAGCGAAAACCCTCTAGCCCGCAAGCAATATTTGTGGTTGGAGAACCACCAGATTCGCCCGGGAAATGAAGACCATAGCCCGCGCATGAGCAAAGGTATTTATGCTTATGTTCAGGTGGGCAAGGATGATAGCACCAGCTTTGAGGAGCCTGGATTATATACAGCGCCGCTCAATGCGTATGGGCATTTCGACCTGGAAGTGGATGCTGCCCAGCAGGCCTTTACCGTGCGCAAAGACCGCGCCAACCCTTTTACCGGCCTGCATTTTTCCATGATTCCTTCGTGGAACACCATTGAGCCCAACGCGAAAGTGAACAGCAAGGGCGATACGGTAGAGCGCTACGAGCAAATGATTTTGCGCGAGGAAACGGTGTACGGCAAGTCGGTGAGTGTGGGCATGATTTCGCTGGGACCGGAGGATTTTGTGTTCGAAACGCATCCGGCACTCGGCACCGTTTACGACGCCTTCCAGGCCGGCGACAGGCTTTCTGTTGCGGACAATCCAGCCCCGGTAACGGTGTACACTTGGGAGAGCCGCGGCACCCGTGGAACCCCGCCCTTTGCTGAGCCCAGACCGCAGGACAACCGAACCATTTACCTCAACGGCATCCGCATTGACGTGCTGGAACAGCGTCCTGATGGCAACATGCGCATTCAGTTGGATTGGGTGGCACCGGCTTTGGAGGGTTTTAACCGCTGGTGTGGCCATCTGGTTGCTCAGGAAGACGTGGTTTTGTCGGATGCCGCGGAATTGGTGTTGGACTTGGGAATGAGTCCGCAAAAGCCTTTGGAGCCAATGCGCTACCGCAGCGAATGGGTGTTTAGCGACACCACGGTTTTGCACCTGCTCAACGGAGCTTCTTTGATGGGTGGTCAGGGAACCTGGCTGGTGTTGCGCGCGGGTTCCCGTTTGGTTATAGGTGAGGGCTCTTCGCTGCGTCTTGGTCCGGGCTCCCGTCTGGTCCTGGAGCCGAGAAGCGTGCTGGAGTTGGCACCTGGCAGCACTTTTACTTTAGGCAGCAAGGGCGAGATTCAAGCAAAGTTTGGTACCATACTGGATAGGGGAGCATCCGTTTCGCTTGATCCGACGGTTAAGATCAAGAATAAGGGCGGGAAGTTGCCGGACTGGTGTGAGTAAGATTTGTTATCCATAACATAATATATGTCATGAAATTGTTGGCGATTCTTTTGGCGTTTTTTAACCTGGGTGCCAACGCGCAAAGTTTGTATTATCCGCCGAACAGTGGCTCGGAGTGGGAGAGCCTTTCGCCCGAAAGCCTGGGTTGGTGCACTGATTTCTGGCCTGAGCTGCGAAACTACCTGGATGACAACAATACCAAAGCTTTTTTGCTGCTTAAAGACGGGCGGTTGGTGTATGAGGAGTACTTTGACTCGTTTACCCGCGACAGCATCTGGTACTGGGCTTCTGCAGGCAAGAGCCTGACTGCTTTTTTGGTAGGCCAGGCGCAGGAGGAAGGGCTTCTGGCATTGACCGATCCGGCTTCTGATTATCTGGGTGTGGGTTGGACCGATCTTTCACCGCCGCAAGAGGAGGCCATTGAGGTTGTGCATCAACTGACCATGACCAGCGGGCTGGACGATGGGGTTCCCGATCCCTATTGCACGTTGGACACTTGTTTGCAATTCCTGGCTGAGCCCGGCACACGCTGGGCTTACCACAATGCTCCCTACACTTTGTTGGACGGTGTGCTGGAAGGGGCCAGTGGGCAATCGCTCAACGTATTTGCACAGTCGCGATTAAAAACGCCGACCGGAATGACCGGGCTCTTTGTGCCGGTAGATTACAACAACGTATTCTTTAGTACGGCCCGCAGCATGGCGCGTTTTGGGTTGCTCATTCAGGGCGGCGGCAACTGGAACGGAGCGACGTTGCTTAGTGACACGGCCTACTTTCGCGCTATGACAACGCCTTCGCAAGCGCTGAACCCCGCCTACGGATACTTGTGGTGGCTCAACGGTCAGTCAGCTTTTATGGTACCTGGTTTTCCGTTTTCGATTCCCGGCTCCCTGCATCCCAACGCTCCGGATGCTATGATCTCCGCACTGGGTAAGAATGGCCAGATCATCAACGTAGTACCTGATCAGGGTTTGGTCATGGTTCGAATGGGCGACGCCCCAGGCGCAGGCGAAGTGCCCGTCACGTTTAACGATTCGGTCTGGGTTTACCTGAGTCAGATCATCTGTTCGGCCAGTGGGGTAGGATCACCGGAGCTACCTGCGGTTGCGGAGACGATTTTGTACCCGAATCCGGTTTCTGATGCCTGCGCCGTTTCCTGGCCCGGGCAGGTTTTCGACTTACAATTGCTGGATGTTCAGGGGAGGGTGCGGATGCAGCAGCCGCAGGTTCGCGGAGAGGCAGTGCTGGGCGTGGCTGATTTGGAACCCGGGGTGTACCTGGTTCGTCTCAAGGCCGGCGCGGCGATGCGCAGTCTGCGCCTCTTTGTTCAACACCACTAGTCCGCTAACGCAACCAATGTTACCCATGATTGCACGTATTTCGACCGGTTCTAAGTTTGAAGAGCAAATCGGGTATTCCAGGGCCGTGATTTGCGGGCCTTGGGTGCTGGTCTCTGGTACTACTGGCTTTGACTATGCCGCCCACACGTTGCCTGACGATCTGGAGGACCAAACCCGGAACGCTTTGGAGAACATCCGACAGGCCTTGACCCTGGCAGGATGCATGCTGGACCAAGTGGTGCGGGTGCACTACATTCTTAGACCAGGTCAGGACTTTTCGCGCTGTTGGCCGCTGCTGCGGGAAGCCTTTGGCAAGGCACTCCCCACCGCTACGCAGTGGTATGCTGAGCTGGCGGATCCGCGGATGAAAATTGAGATTGAGGTGACGGCGTGGAGGGGGGAGGATAAGTAAATCGATGTTGCTTTTCAGGCTCAGAATTGCGACGGATTATATTTTTATCGCTTTCTCCTTATACAAGTCTCCCTGTTCTTTATTATCCATAAGATAGTATACGTCACTAATATACTTATAGAATCTGGACAAATCCTTATGTCCTTCCCCGCGTTGTATAATCTTATTGTTCAGGGCTTTTTCAAAGTAAAGGAGCGCGGTAGTGTACTCCTTCTTTTCCCGGTAAGCGTTTCCCAGACCCACATAGGATTCAATGATCTCAGCACTGGTTGCTCCAAAGAGTTCTGCCCTGATATACATAGCTCTTTCATGGGCCTCAATTGATTTTTCGTAGCTTTTGTTGTTGCGATGAACGTTGCCTATGTTGCCATAACAAGTGGCTACATCAGCATGCTTTTCGCCGAGTTTGACAAGCCGAATAACAAGGGCTCTATGGTGGTAACGCAGCGCCTGGTCGTACTGTTCTTCAGCATTATACACGACCCCGAGACTAAGGTAAGTAGTTGCAACTTCCAGACTGTTGGTATCGGGTAAAGAAAGGCCTGTTGCTAAAGCACTTTCGAGGTAGGATTTTGCCTTCAGGTAATTGTCTTGCCGGGTCAGGAGGATGCCTATGTCATTGTAAGCATTGATGAATTTAGCCAAGTCACCATTTGCCTGATAGGCGGTTGCCGCTTTTTCGTAAAAGAAAATTGCACTGTCAGGTTGCAGGTTTTTTCTGTGCTGTGCCGCAATAGTACTATATTCCTCAGCCTGGATGTTGGTTTGTGCTGTTGTGAGTGGCACATAGGCAACAAAAAATAAGATATGAAAAAGAATATTTCTGGCCATTTGTAAAGTTAATTAAAATTGAAAGAATACAAAATATTGGATGTTATTCAATTAACACCCTGGCACTAAGGAACCTTTAAACATGTTATGTTCCATAGAATTTACCTGCTATTAACAAGTTTTAACTGTCATTTTATTTTTTTGGTAGCATCCAGTAGAATGGCCTCCTGCACAATTTCGTTCAACGCTTTGACCGGGATCGCTGAAACTTGCTGCAATTCAATACCGCAGATCTGTTTTCTGCCTTTGCTTTCTAATAGACCCTGTGCATTAGATAGTTCATGGCCGCGAATAAAGGCTAACTCTACATTCCCATTTTTTAATGGATTCATGTAGCAAATCCAGGTGCGGCCGTAATAAAAAGGTATTCTAAATCTTATTTTATCGATTAGAAACAACTCATAGGTAAACCATCTGTGCAAATAGTGCATGACCGCGCGTTGATTTCCATCAAATTGGTAGATGAAGTCTTCGGCGGGAGACATGAGTGTTGCTTGTATTTTGTAGAATGAATATTTAGGATGGCTAATTTTTCTCGCGCTTCCTGCTCCATGAAATGATCAACGGGGTGAAGATCAGCGTAGGCAACAGCCAATAGAGAAAACCAGGAATTTGGTTGGGAAGATGCTGGGCGTTTACCACCAAAAATGCCGTCAAAGCGGCAATGAACGCCCCTATCATGCGCTGAAGGTGGGCCAGTAACCAGTAATTCAGAGCCTTTGCTTTGCCGCGGTAGTTTTGAAAATCCTGGCGGACAAAGAGCATTCCCAATGCCCCAAAGGTTACAAAAACCAATCCAAAGAAATTGGCATTGATCAGGTTTATGGTTCCAAGCGCTATGAAAACCAGACCAGCTAACAACATAATAATTGTTATTATCCAGTCAATGGGCTTGGGTTTTTGACCTTTGCGGAGCTGTTTGAGAGACAGGTAGCGATTACCTGTACTGACCATGTACAAGGTGAAAACGCCAACCATAAAAAGAAAGTGATTCGGATGAAGGATCGCCAGCACCAACGATGACAACCCTGCGGTTAGCATGGAGAAAAAGAAAAGCTTCCCTACCTTAACATGGTTCTTGTCGCCCTTTTTGCGAACTACATTGACCAGTCCTGAAAGGAGACCGACCGCACCGCCCGCGATGTGCAGGATCAGAAAAATCTGAAAGATGGTTTCCATGGCATGGGGTGGTTAGAGCAAGGATGTTGCAAGTTGAGAAAAGTTAAAGCCATCCCCAAACCTGCGTTTTGGTACCCCTACTTAAACCTCCACCTCCACGCCGGCTACTTTTCGATACAACGCCTCGTACTGCGGCAGCACGTTCTCGATTTTGAAGCGAAGGGCCTGTTCGTAAGCTGCAGCGCGGAAGCGCTTGAGCATCTCATCGTCGCGAAGCAATTGCAGGGAATAACGCGCCATCGCGTCGATGTCGCCAACAGGAGCTAAGAAGCCAGTGACGCCGTGCAGGTTGATTTCGGGCAAGCCACCGGTGTCGGTGCTGATGACGGGCACCTGGCAGGCCATGGCTTCGAGGGCGGCAAGACCGAAGCTTTCGCTATCGGAAGGCATGAAGAACAGGTCGGAGACGGCGAGCAGTTCCTCAACGGCCTCCTGTTTGCCCAAGAAGGAAATGGAATCGCAGGTGCCGAGTTCGCGGCAGAGGCGTTCTGCACCCTGACGCTCGGGACCGTCGCCGATGAGCAGGAGTTTGGCGGGGATCACTTTTCGGATCTGATCAAAAACCAACACTACGTCATTGACGCGCTTGACCTTTCGGAAGTTGGAGGTATGGATCAGGATCTTTTCGCCGTTCGGGGCAATGGCTTTTCGAAAGTGCTCCTTGTTCAGCTTTTTAAAGCGGCTGAAGTCAATAAAGTTGGGGATAACGTTGATCTCGCGCGTGACCCGGAAGTGCGCGTAAGTCTCCTGCTTGAGCCACTCCGAAACGGAAGTAACCCCGTCGCTCTGGTTGATGGAAAAGGTCACCACCGGTTCAAAGCTCTCATCGCGGCCCACCAGGGTAATGTCCGTGCCGTGCAAGGTGGTAACCACCGGCAAATGATGCCCCTGCGAGGCCAAAATCTGCTTGGCCATATAGGCAGCCGCTGCATGGGGAATGGCATAATGCACGTGGAGCAAGTCCAGCCCTTCAAAACGGGCAACGTCCACGATTTTACCGGCCAGCGCTGTTTCGTAGGGCGGGTATTCAAACAGTGGATAATTGCTGCTGGCTACCTCGTGGTAGAACAGGTTTTCGTGGAAGGAGTCCAGCCGAAAGGGCTGCCGGTAGGTGATAAAATGCACCTTGTGTCCCCGGTCTGCCAGGGCTTTGCCCAACTCGGTGGCCACCACCCCACTTCCTCCATAGGTCGGGTAACAAACAATGCCAATTTTCATAGGGTGGGGATAGGTGGGGTCAATAGGGAAAAACAGGAGGGATTAAGCTGCACAGCTGCTCAGGCTGTAACAACACTTTCCCCCGCTGAAGAGTTCAGCAGGAAGGGTAAAATTCGGGAATTTGGCTCAATGGGGCGAGGTCTTGAAATCCAGGGCAAAATTACGTTATGTGTTCGATATTAAAACATTTAGTTGATTTATAAACACACAGGATTTAATTTTGCACAGTCTTCACTAAGAATTAGTCCAAACGATGGATTCAGAACTTTCTCCTTTAGAATTGGGACAGCGAATCATGAAACTGCGCAAAGCAAAGGGGTTATCGCAACACGATGTTGCCCAAAGCATCGCTATCTCAAGACCTTCATTTGCCCAGATCGAACTGGGCAACAGGTCTTTAGATGTCTTCGAGCTCCAACGCCTTTCTTCAGTCCTTGGTTTTTCAATGGTAGATATACTATCCGTTGAATCAAAAATTACAGCTCAAGCGAGGCAAGTAATGGAAGCAACTGTTGACCATGAATTGAGAGTTTCGGAGCCCGAACTTCATATAGAAAAGTTCACAAGTGTACTATTGTATCTGCTGGAACAATGTGCTGGGAAAGCAAACATTAATGAGTCGGGACTTTCAAGCCTTTTGTATTTGTGTGACTTTAATTATTATGAAATATATGAGGAACATTTAACAGGGGCGGCTTATAGAAAATCAGGAAACTACCCAGTTGCGGAAGTATTTTATAGTACAATAAATATTATGATTGATACAGAAATAATAAAGCGTATAAAAATAAAGACGAAAGGTTTTTTTTCAATCCGCTACCTGCCATTAGAGCAAGGGAAGCTTAAGTGTTTGAACGCTGCTGAGAAAATCGTCATTGATCAGGCATTGCTTCGTATTGGCAACTGGAGCGCAAACATGATACAAGACCATACGCAGACAGACTTTCCGCTGATAGCTACCAAAGATGGTGACCGCATTGACTACAACTTAGTTTTTTACCGGGATTTATCTCATTCGGTAAGGACTTATGACTAAGAGGTATGATTTTTGAATATTTGCCAGCGTATGAAAAGGATTTCAAGCGGCTGGCAAAGAAGTATCGAACCTTAGAACGCGATATGGAAGTCGTGAAGAAGGTGCTGCACGTCAGACCTGATGCATTGCCACCTTTCAGTTATAGAATTTCTGGATTGGGGATTTCGAGTTGCGTTATTAAAATGAAGCGAATTGCAAGCGATAGTTTTAAAGGAAAGGGAAACAATTCAGGTTTTCGTTTGATCTATGTGTACTCCAAGGAACCAAACAAAATAGTATTCATTGAGCTGTACCACAAAAGCGAAAAGGAAGTTGAGGACAGGCAGAAAATTATTTTAAATTTTATATATAATATATATTAAATTATATGTTCACGGCTTGGCCACCGTATCCTGGGTGGTGGATGAAAAGTCCCAGGCACCCTCGCGGAGGGCCCGGTAAATTTGGTCCTGCACTTTGGTGCGGATGCTCTCAGAGATCAGGGTTTTGTTGTCCTGATCGGGGTAAACGCGGTTGGACAGGAACACATAGACAAGATCGTATTGCGGGTCGGCCCAGACAATGGTGCCGGTAAAGCCGCTGTGGCCGAAAGCGTATGGGGAGGTGGAGAGGCTGGCCGGACTGATTTTGCGGCGGTCGGTTTCGGGTTTGTCAAAGCCGAGGCCGCGGCGGCTGTCGTTGCTTTGGCGGGCGCTAAACTGCTGCACAGTTTGCGGTTGCAAGAAGCGATGCCCCCCGTAGGTTCCGCCGTTGAGCAGCATTTGAAACACGGCGGCCAATTCGCCCGCTGTGGAAAAAAGCCCCGCATGCCCGGCTACCCCGCCCATCATGGCTGCGCCCATGTCATGCACATAGCCGTCCACGAGTTGATGGCGGTAATAGACATCGCGCTCGGTGGGCACGATGCGCTCGGAGGGCAGGCGGTTCAGCGGGTTGAAGCCCATAGTTTCCAGGCCCATGGGCTGGTAGAACTGCTCCTGCACGTACTCGTCCAGCGGTTGGCCGCTCAGGCGTTCCGCGATTCGGGCCAGGAGGTAAAAACCCAGGTCGGAGTATTTGTACTCGGCTTTGGGCAAGAGCGGCGCTTCGGCGATGCGGCGCCAAATGCTGTCTTGCCAGCTGCGGTGCATCCAGATGCCGTCGGCGATGGCCACATTGAAGTCGCCTTCTGGGGCACTGCGGTAGTACGCTTCGTTGAGCGTCTTGTCCTTGTTCAGGGTAAAGCGGTAAAACGGAATCCAGGGTTGAAGCCCGGCGCTGTGCGTAAGGATGGCGTCCATGCGCAGGTTGGCCACCGGTTTATCGGCAAACTCCGGCAGGTAATCCTTGACCGTTGCGTCCAGGCGAAATTTGCCTTCGTCATACAACTTCATCACAGCCAGCGTGGTGGCGGCTACTTTGGTGATGGACGCCAGATCGTAAAGGTCGTCGTGTTTTACGCGTAACTGATCGGGGTAGCTGTGGAACCCGTAAGCGCGGTCCACGATGATGTTGCCGTGGCGCGCCACCAGAATGCGCAAGCCGGGGGCGGCACCCAAATCGAGGACGCGCTGCGCAATGCTGTCAATGCGCTGAACAGCGGCGTTGGCGAAGAACTCTTGTTCTGGCACCGAAGGTTTGAGTCGGGTGGCCGCAAGGTCGAGGCCGGTGCCGGATGGAAACGACGCACCCGCGCTGACCGGAAGCCTGCCCCGAATGGGAAGCTGGCCAAACAAGGCGCGGGCTGCGGCTTGTTGCCCGTCCGATTGTTCATCGTACGCGCACATCAACTGCGGAACATAAGAAAAGTTCTGGACAGCATACGGCGAGCCAAACAGCACTAAAATTACCCTGGTCTTCTGGCTGAGTTGCTGAATGAACGTTTGTTCAGTTTCGCTGATGCCGAAATTCTGCTTAGCGGAGCGGGTCATGCCGTGCAGTCCGACAACGACGACATCGTGTCCGGCGGCCTGGTTCAAAGCAGCCGTGTAGCTTGCGGCGGCGCTGCCATCCGGCAAGGCCAGCGCGGGAAAGGGTCCAAACTCCTGCAACTGCGTCTGAAAAGCCGAACTGCTGCTGCGCCCCAAATCAACCAGCATCAGGTCGGGTTTACTGCCCGTTTTGAAAGGCAGTACGCTGTCTGTGTTGCGCAACAGGGTCAGCCGCTGCTCGACAATTTCGCGGCGGGTCCACTGGGCTTGTTGGTTGTTGAGTGCGGCCACCAAACCTTCGGTGGGCGTTGGTGCATAGCGATCCAAGCCCGCCCAGGCTTTGGCTTTGAGGATGCGCAGCACACGCGCATCCAGGTCAGCCATGCTGATTTGGCCTTCGCTCAGCGCTTTGGTCAGCGCCCGCATGGCTGCCGGTACGTCTTCGGGAAAAAGCAAAATGTCGTTGCCCGCAACGAAGGCTTCGACCTCCAAAGCCCCCGGCGCGTAATGCGAGCTGACGCCTTTCATGTTCAGCGCATCGGTGATGGCCAAACCGCCGAAGCCCAGACTGTCGCGCAACAAAGAAGAAGTTATGGAAGCCGAAATGGACGCGGCGCGGTTCTTGCGGTTGTCCAGCGATGGAATGTGCAGGTGTGCCGTCATGACGCTGGCCAAACCCTGGCTCATCAGCACGCGAAACGGGTACAGCTCTATGGAATCAAGCCGCGCCCATTTGTGGGCAATCACGGGCAATTCCAGGTGCGAATCGGCGTCGGTATCGCCGTGGCCGGGAAAATGCTTGCCACAGGCCAGAATGCCGTTTTGCTGCAAGCCCTCCATGTAGGCCAGGCCTTTGAGGGCCACATTCATGGGGTCTTCGCCGAAGGAGCGGTCGCCTATGACGGGGTTCAGCGGGTTGTTGTTGACGTCTATAACGGGCGAAAAGCTCACGTGCACGCCCAACAGCTTCAGTTGCCTGGCGGCCTCCGCCCCAAAACGATAGACAACCTTATCGTCCGAAATAGCCCCCATGCTGAGTTGGCGAGGATAAAGCACGGTGCTGTCCAGGCGCATGGACGGACCCCACTCGGCGTCCATGCCCAGCAGCAGCGGAATTTTGCTGAGGGCCTGCAACCGGTTGTTGCGGTTGACTTGCCGCAGCGGACCGCCCTGAAACCAGATGAGTCCGCCGATGTGCTGTTCGCGGATCAGGCGCGCCAGTTCCGCCTCGTGGTCGGCACCTTTGTTGGAATAGGCCGCAACCATGAACAATTGCCCGAGCTTTTCTTCGGTGGTCATGGCTGCCAACAGCGAATCGGCCCAAGGGCTGGAAAGGGCCCAGAACGGCAGGGTTTGCCCGGACGAAACCTCCGGATTGTTTGGCCCGGCAAGACCCTGGCTCAAGGGCAAACCCCCTGGTCCGGCCACGGGAGCACCGGAAAGCCCAACCAGGCCAACCACCACAACCATTTTAATCAGCGAAAGCAATTTGTACAGCACAGGAGGATAGATTCCCTGTTAACGGGAATAATACAGCGAAATTGGCGGAATTCAGCCGGAAAGTCCCGGACGCAAGCGTTTAGTTGTGACAGGCATATTGTGAATAAAACTAATGCCTGACCACCCTGTCCAGGACCAATGCTTGCCTCCGACCCTTTGCCAGCGGGAATACCCATCGGCAAGCTGCCGGACAGCGGTCGGAATCCCTGCCGGATGGCGTACCTTTGGGGAGCGTCACAAGATCCCTTCGCCCGGCAACTGCTCCCCGTGTTTAAACCCCCTAAACCGCGTAAATTCCAGTACCATTTCCGGTTCTCTGACCCGGAAAAGGAGGAGCGTGAAAAAAGGATTCGTTTTTACCGATCCGAAGAGCGGCGCGAACAGGAAGCGGCCTCAACGGGCCAGCAAGTGGACATTTTTGGCCCCATGAGCAGCCTCAGAGCCAAAAAACGCTACGGTTCTGAAAGCAACCGGCGCATGGTTTATATCCTGGCCGCGCTGCTGGCGCTGGCTTGTTTCATCATTTTTCGCTGAGGCATTCCGGCCCTGTGCGGACCCTTAACATGACGGCACTCATTCAACGCTTACCGGAGGCCATAGCCAACCAGATCGCCGCGGGCGAGGTGGTGCAACGCCCTTCGTCCGTCATTAAAGAACTGGTGGAAAATGCCCTGGACGCCGGGGCAACGGTGGTGCGCGTGTTGGTGCGCGATTCCGGAAAGGCCCTGTTGCAGGTGGTGGACAACGGCAGCGGCATGGGGCCTGAAGATGCCCGGCTGTGTTTTGAACGCCATGCTACGTCCAAAATTTCGCGCATTGAAGACCTGTTCACGCTGCGCACCATGGGTTTTCGCGGCGAAGCGCTCGCGGCCATTTCGTCGGTGGCCAAGGTGGAATTGCGCACCCGCCGCGCCGACGATGAAACCGGCTGGAGAGTGTTGGTGGATGCTTCAAAAGTGCTGCTGGAAGAGCCTTGTGAAGCGCCGTTCGGTACTTCGGTGTCGGTGCAGCATTTGTTTTACAATGTTCCCGCCCGGCGAAATTTTCTTCGCTCCGGCAATGCCGAAATGCGCCGCATTGTGGACGAATTTCAGCGGCTGGCGCTGGTCAATCCCGATGTGCACCTGACGCTGGACCACAACGGCGTGGAAATGTACAACCTCAAACCGGCCAATGCGCGGCAGCGCGTGGTGGCTGTGCTCGGCAAGCCGTCAAACGAGCGGCTGGTGCCGGTTTCCGAGCAGACGCCGATGCTGACGGTGGAAGGTTTTGTCGGCAAACCGGACAGTGTACGCAAGCTGCGCGGCGAGCAGTATTTTTTTCTCAACGGGCGTTTTTTTAGAAGCAGCTATTTGCACCACGCGGTGCAGAGTTGTTATGAAAAGCTGATTCCGGAGAAACATTATCCGCTTTATGTGTTGTTTTTGGAGGTTGACCCCGCGCAGGTGGATGTGAACGTGCACCCCACCAAAGAGGAGATTCGCTTTGAAGACGAGCGCGCGGTTTACGCCATTCTGCAGGCGGCGGTGCGGCATGCCCTGAGCCGGTTCAGCGCCACCCCCACGCTCGATTTTGACGTGGATCCCGACATGGTTGACCTGGAGGCTTTCCGGCGCCCCTTGCGTTCGGTGGAAGGGGATGTGCAGCCCATGCCAACAGCGTTGCGCACCCCCGGCAGGTTGGGGCAGGGGGGGGATTACGGACAGCCGATGCCCGCTTCGATGCGGCGGGGGGCGGGGGGGACCCAGCCCTGGGAGGCTCTGTTCGAAGTGGCGGCACGCGAACGCGCCGGTGACGCGGAAAGTGAGCGGGTGCCGGAGCGGGAGCGCTCCGGTCGGGAAGTGAACGGCGGCCCTTCGCCCGAAAGGCTAACCGGGGTAAGCGAAACGGCCGAAGCTTTCAGCGATGGGGACACTGCAGAGCCCTACCAACTGCATGGAAGGTTTATTTTGTGCCCCATCAAGTCCGGGCTTCTGATGCTGGATCAGCGGGCCGCGCACGAGCGGATTTTGTACGAGAAGTACCTGCAACGGCTGGAGGCGGGGGCGGGAAGTTGCCAGCGGCAGTTGTTTCCGCAAACCATTGACCTTTCGCCGGGCGATGCCGAGTTGCTGCGCTCCCTGATGCCCGCGGTCAACAGCCTGGGTTTTGACGTGCAACCCTTTGGTCCTCACTCGTTTGTGCTGCACGGATTGCCTGCAGATTGTACGGAAATGGACGAAAAGTTGGCGGTTGATGAACTCCTGGAGGCCTTCCGCAGTTTAGGAGAGGTTCCCGGACTGGCCCCGCGCGATCGCGTGGCCCGCAGCCTGGCCAAAACCTATGCCATTCCGGCAGGTCGCAAGCTGGGCCTGGCGGAAATGCGCGAGTTGATCGACGGCCTTTTTGCCTGTATGGTGCCCTATTCAAGCCCGGATGGCAACCTGACCTGCGTCACGCTCGGATTGTCTGAACTGGCAGCCCGTTTTAAGAAACGATCCTGAGGAATACCCTAATTTTCGCCCTTAAATCTCCGAATGATCCGCCTGGCTCCTGTTGTTAAAAATTTGCTGCTCATCAATGGGTTGATGTTTCTGGCGCTTATGGTGGCACAAGCGCAGCATCACGATCTGAACAGTACTTTGGGTTTGTATTATCCGCAGTCATCGGCTTTTAAGCCGGTGCAGATCGTGACGCACATGTTCATGCACGGCGGTTTCCTGCATATTTTGATGAATATGTTTGCGTTGTGGATGTTCGGCAATGCGCTGGAGATGCGTTGGGGTCCGCAGCGTTTTCTGACCTATTACCTGGTTTGCGGGTTGGGTGCCGCCGCCCTTCACATGGGGGTTATTCACTTTCAAGTCATGCAACTCAGCGCTCAAATTGGTCCGGGCGAAGCGCGCACGGTCTTTGAGCAAGGGTGGGAACTGCTTCAAGGCGGCCGCAACTATGCCGATCAGCCTTTGGGCCAGCTCAACCGCTTAGCCAACACGCCCACCGTAGGGGCTTCTGGGGCTGTTTTCGGGCTTTTGCTCGGATTTGGCATGTTGTACCCCAATGTTCCCCTGATGTTGATTTTCTTTCCGGTGCCCATTAAGGCGAAGTATTTTGTGATGGGTTACGCAGCCGTGGAACTGTTCAGCGGGGTAACCCGCATCCAGGGCGACAACATTGCCCACTTTGCCCACCTTGGGGGAATGCTTTTTGGCTATCTTTTGATTCGCTTTTGGCAAATCAGACCCGGCAGACCGATTTAAGGTGATGAAATTCTGGCCCCGCGAATGAGTGTTTTTTCCTCCATCTGGACCGATGTTCAGCAGCAGTACCGCTATGGCAACATGGTGGTGCGCCTGATTTTGCTCAACGTGGTGGTGTTCCTAGGCATACACCTTGTGGATCTGCTGATGCGTATCGGGTCAATGGGCTTTCCGCTGGACTGGCTGGCCATGCCGATGAACGCGGATGATTTGTTGTACCGCGCCTGGACGCCGATCACCTACATGTTCCTGCATTGGGATTTTTGGCACCTGCTCTGGAACATGCTTTTTCTGTTTTGGTTTGGGCGCATTTTGCAGGATTTGCTGGGCAACCGCCGCATTTTGCCCATCTACTTTTACGGCGGGCTTGCAGGTGCAGCCGTTGCCTTTGCGCTGCTCAACCTCTTGCCCGACCAGAACAGCACCATTCTGTTGGGCGCCAGCGCCGGGGTCAGCGCCGTGCTGATGGCGGCGGCCACGCTCGCGCCGAACTTTGAGATCATGCTTTTTGTGTGGCCGGTGCGCATCAAGTACATCGCGCTGGCGCGTATTGTGTTGGACATTATCGCGGTTAAAGGATTTGTGAACACGGGCGGCAGTGTGGCACACTTGGGCGGTGTAGCTGTGGGCTATCTGTTTATCCGGCTGTTGCAGAATGGCACAGACCTTTCCCTCGGATTTAACCGTGTAGTGGACGGCATGAGCCGACTGGGTTCCGGACTTTTTTCAGGCAAGCGCAGACCGGGCCCCCGGGTTGCCCACCGGCAGCCGCAAAGTGCAGGGCCCGCCGATGCCGATCGGGCTGCCAGGCGCAACCGCAAACCGCGGTCGCGCGTGGCCGTGCAGGAAGGGATCAGTGACAAACAGGCTCGCGTGGATCAGATCCTGGACAAAATCGGCAAGTCCGGTTACGACAGCCTGAGCAAGGACGAAAAGGAATTCCTCTTCAAGTTCAGCAAAGAAGGCTGACGCCGCCCATGCGCTGGATCGGATTTTTACTAAACCTGGCTGTCATGGCTGCGCTGGGGGTGGCCTATATGGCGCCTTACCTGGACCCGCGCACGTTTTGGCCGGCGGCATTTGCCGGCCTGGTGTTTCCCATTTTAGTGGGGCTGCAGGGGCTGTTTCTGATTTTCTGGCTGGCTGGCCGCAAATGGGTTTTTGCGGGCATTGCGGCGGTTGCCTTGCTTCCGGCCTTGCGCGAAAGTGCACACTATCTGCGCTGGCCTTATGTGTCTTTTGGAAAGGAACGTTCGGTGGAAGGGCTGGACAGCCTTGCCACAGCGCAACCGTCTTCGCTGCGCATTCTATCGTGGAACGTGCGCGTGTTTAACAAGAACACACCGGATGTGCGGTTCGCAGGCCGCGATTCCATTCTGGCCCTTCTGGCTGCCCAGCAGCCTGACGTGATCTGTTTTCAGGAGTACTTCACGATGCCAACTGTAGAAGGCAATGACCACCAGAAGCTGGTGCGCGAGGCAACCGGTTTGCCCTACTTCAGTTTTTGGGAAGCGCTGCGCGATAAGAAGGGACGGCAGTGGGGGCTGGCCATTGTGTCGCGCTACCCTGTGCTGGAGGCCGGGGAGGTCGATTTTCCGGGGGGGGGCGTGCTCAACGGTTGCCAATACGCCGACCTGGAGACCCCATCCGGCCGGATCCGTATCTTCAACACCCACCTGCAAAGCATACATTTATCTACGGAAGACTTCGGCCTCGATGATGCCGTTTCTGAATTGAGCGAAGCCAATACCCGCCGGGTTACCTTGCTCAAATTCCGCGATGCGTATCAAGCCCGCGCCGACCAAGCCACCCGGTTGGAGGATGCTGTACTGGATAGTCCCTGGCCTGTGGTACTCTGCGGCGATTTCAACGACCCTCCGCAAAGTTATGCATACCATAGGGTATCTTTTGGTTTGCAGGACGCCTTCTCTGTAGCTGGCCGCGGTTTAGCCCGCACGCACGCTTCTTTGCCCGGTGTGCGCATCGACTACGTTTTGGTGGATACAGCTTTGGAAGTGCTGCGTTATTCGGCGCTTCCCAGAAAGATTACCGATCATTACCCAATTGTGGTGGAGTTGGGAAAGTAGATTTTTTCAAAAATTAACACAAAAAGCTCTTTAAAGTGTAGAAGAAAGCACTATCTTGCGTTTATTGCATTTTCGTAATACACATTAGTTAAGCTATGAAAGCCGCAACACACACACACACACAGAATTACGCATGGGTTAACTGGCCATCTGTTTTCCTGATGATGTGCGCACTTCTCTACAGCATAGGTTTTTCCACGCCCATGCGCGCTCAGTGTGCGGCTGATGCGGGTTTTTCGCCGACTGTGACGACGCCATCGGGTTCTGTTTCAGTTTCTTCAACTTATGGTACGGGCTGGACTGCGGAGCTGGTTCATATTCAGAACACGTTTGAGGTTGACGATGACTTTACCATCCTTACTTGTTCTGTCTTGGTTGATGCAGGGGTGGAAATTGTGGTTGAGAACGGTAATATACTCACCATAGAAACCAGCGTTATCAGCAATTGCGATAACAGCATGTGGGAGCATATCCGGGTGGAGCCGGGTGGGGCGGTTCGTGTGCGGTTGAACAGTTTGGTTCAGAATGCGGAGAAGGCCTTGCAGATTGAGAATGCGACGGGGAATCCCGGGAATTTCGAAGTCCGGGGCAGCAGGTTAATGAATAATTATGTGGGCATCGAAGTGCAGGCATTTGCCGACCTCGGAGGACACCCCGGGACCATCGAAAACTCAGAGATCGGTGCGCCAAGCCTTATAGCTCCGTATTTGGGCGAAATTGGTTTCTCCGGGTTGCAGGCAACAGGCATTGTCTACGGCATCACGGTAGGTCGTACAACAAGCTCCTATGGAGCAGGAGGCAGTTTTAACTACATTCATGATTTGGAGTACGGCTTGTTCTTCAACAATTGTTTAGCCTTTGTTCAGAACAACTGGATTGAAAACATCCGCACCTTTAACCCATCCATGTCAGTAATCAAAGGCGTAGGGATTGCTGCAACAGGAACCAGTGGGGGCGTGTCAAAAGAATTGCATGTTGGCTTTCCCGGAGTGGGCGTAACCGGCATCAACAACAGGATTGAAGACTGTGAAGTAGGCGTTTTGGCATACGACATTGACGAGGCGTTTACCGACAACAACGAGATTTTTGGTTCAGGCGGAAGCACGCCTACCATGGACATTGGTGTATGGTACCAGGAGTTAGGCAAGAATGGTGAGGTGACCAACAACATCATTGAAGAGTTTGACAGCATTGGCATTTACGTCAGGAGTTTTGTGGGCCGCGTGTTGATTGAAGACAATGAATTGGACAATCCCACCATTGTTACCAACTCTTCTTGTCGCATAGCGGGCATTGAAGTACGCATGGGAGTAAACGATATCGTTGACATCACCACGAACACGATTGACAACGTTCAATTTGGCATGGCCACAATCAGCGCACGAACAACGGCAACGGGCAACATCATCAACCACCGATTGCCTACAGGCTGCAGCAGTGCTTTTTCGGTTGGCATCCAGGCAGAGAACTCAGTTGATTTTGTGTTGTTGGACAATGTCATCAACAGCGACTGTCCTTCGTGCAGTAATACCAACATCCGCGCCATTGACATTACGGAGTGTGAGGGATTTTTGGTGGATGGTAACACGATGCAAGAGAGCGGTGTAGGAGGGGCCGCCCATGGAGATTGCCAGGGCGGGAATTTTACGTGCAATGAAGTTGATGATTGCACGTATGGGTATGGCTTGGTCGGCATGGACGGTGGTGGACTGGACATTGGACCTATTACTGATGATGTATCTCTACTTAATGCCGCAGGGAATCGCTGGCTTCCTTCCAGCACAGCAAACCGGACCATTGCAGTGACGAGTGCAGCAAGCATCCCAACTTACGGTACTCCGATAATTCCGGGTGCTACGCCGGATATCGATTGGCGGTACGATGCTGGCTTAGGCTCTAGTCATGACATGGCACCGATTACTACATTCAACCTTGAGACATCTAGTTTATCACTACCAAGTTTCAGAGTAGTTCCCCTCACGGCTGCAAGTTCCTCCCTTCCCTGCGACATAATCCCCAGACTAGGTGGACTACGAACAACTGGTGAACCCTCTCAGAAAGCCAGGAACAACTTGTTTGCAGCCTATGCTACATACTTTGAAGGAGTCAGTTTAGACAACTGTGATTACTTTGAGGAGAAGTCCTACATCTATAACTTCTTTGCGGGCAACCCGGATTGGTTAACCTTGGGCGTTGCTCAGGATGCCTATTACCAAGCCGTTGTGGAGGAACTGGCAGCAGCAAATTACGATGAGTGGCATCTGTTTTTTGACTATTTGGGCCGCACGGTTCTGGATTCCGCCTCTATGACCCTTAATGGCTTGATACCTTCCTGCAGAAAGGAAGAGTTGCGCAAGGAGGTTTATCAGCTTTTCTTGAACCGGAGTTTAGGTAGCCTACATGTAGAGTTCGGCGTATCCGGTCTACTCCCCTACAGTGAGGCAGAATTAGATACATTGATCGCCATTGCGCAAGGAAATCCTGATTCGGATGGCTCTGCAGTTTATGTTGCACGCGCCATTGTCGGAGCAAACTCCCTTGCGCCAATCGATTTGGACGGAAGTCTGCGAGAGCAAGCTCCTGTCACTGATATGCGGAAACAAATAGATGTTTACCCCAATCCGGTTTCAACGCAGTTGTGTCTTTCCAAGGGTTCAGAAGCTTCTGCTGCATCACAAATGTTTAACATCGTCGACCTACAGGGCAGACAACTGATGTCAGGAGCATTTGCATCGGGTTGTGTAGATGTGTCCAAACTTTCCGCAGGTCTTTACCACATCGAAGTCATTGCTAAAGCAGGTCAGCGTCAAGTGATCAAGTTTTCAAAGCTATAAAACTAACGCTATATGGTTACGACCTTAAACTGCGCCAAAATTTTGGCATCTTTTACATTTGTTTTTATGGTCTGCAGTGCTACAGCACAACCAGAGCATTTTAATTGGGTTCTTGATGGTGATATCTTAATTGACTTCAGCACAGGAGTACCAGATGTCAAGGAAGAGCCATTGGAGTTTTCTACCATTGAAGCTGCGGCAAGTATTTCGGACTCGTTAGGAAACTTGCTGTTTTATACGAATGGCGTAGAGGTGTATAATCGATTGGGTGAGGTGATTTCAGAAATGGAGATTCCAATCGGTGATACATCATTTTATAAGTCCTACTCTCAGGGAGTCCTAATTCTTCCAGAATATGGCCAGGAGAACAAATACCGAATTGTTGGTATTGGACGCTATGCCATTGTAGATATGTCAATGAATGGTGGCTTAGGGGGCATGGCGAATGTTCCGAATTGGCAGCCATTCGATTCCGATGTACCTGGTTGGAGTGAGAGAAATGTAGCTGTCCGGCATGGCAATGGCAGGGATTGGTGGATAATCCAGATGCGAGCATCTTTTAATTTGGCCACTGAAAGTTGGGATAGTTCTTTCGTGTTGTATTTAAATAACAATAACGGAGTGTATGTCGAGGAAATATTTCAATTAGACCTTCGTGCCGCTACTTCAGCTAGTACTTTTCGACAAATGGCAATATCACCAACCGGGAGTTCAATTGCAATAGTCTTTCCCACAAGTATTAGTATCTATCAGTTTGATAGGTGTGGTGGTCTAATCGGGAGTGAAATAATATATGTAGATTCATTATCAAATCTTCATTCTTGCGAGTTTTCTCCATCTGGAAGATACTTGTATTTTAATAGTTCATCGGCATTTTATATAGGAGATAATATTTTGTACCAATTGGATTTAGAGGCAGATCAGTTTGGGAAATTTGCATTAAATAAAATATATATACGTAGTAATTATGGGACATTTGCGAATGGGCAGCTGCAAATGGGCCCGGATCATAAAATTTACATGACAGTAGGTTGCAAAATTTTGAATTGTGATATTTTCTCAGCTTTGAATATGAATTTAAGTGTAATCAATTATCCGGATTTGCCCGGATTGTCTTGTGATTTCGATACATTGGGACTGTACCTAGGCGGCAGAAGGACTATGTTGGCCCTCCCCAACACCGTCAACTACGCCCTCGGCCCGCTTGAAGGCAGCGAATGCGATACGCTAGACGGCGGCAGCACAGCCATTCCTGAAGCATCCACCCTGCCCCAATGGCAAATCACACCCACGGTAAGTGCAGGATGGTATTCGTTTAACGGGCCTGACCATGCAATATTGATAGTGTATGATGTCTGGGGAAGAACGGTTTGGCAAGGCTCGGCAACTGGTCAGCGCATAGACCTTTCAACCTTGCCCACCGGACTTTACCTCGTGCATGCTCAGTGGGAACAAAAGCAAGCGACCTTCCGGATCGTGAAGCAATAAGGACCGTCAAACGTGCCCAAATTGCTAGCTTCACGGGATGTTTCTTTTCCACAAGCAAGTTTATCAGGCGGGTAGTTTATTGTTGCTGGCAGGTTCGTTGGTTGGTTCCCTAAGTGGCTGTGAAAACAAGCGGGACAAGCAACAAGACCAAGCGCATCCAGAGGTTCCACAAGTTGTGGAGCGGGTTGTCCCACCCCCCTTTTCCACCGACTCCGCGTATGCGTACGTAGCTAAGCAGGTGGCGTTTGGCCCGCGCGTGCCGGGTACAGCTGCCCACGAGGCGTGCGGCGACTGGCTGGTGCAGGCGCTGAGCGGGTGGGCGGACGAGGTCAGCGAGCAGAAAACCACGGTCAAGGCCTGGGACGGCAAGACCCTGCCGGTGCGCAACATCACGGCGCGCTTCAACCCGGAGCATCCGCGGCGGGTGCTGCTCTGCGCCCATTGGGACACGCGCCCCGTGGCAGACGAAGACTCTGCGCGGCAGAGTGAGCCCATTGCGGGCGCCAATGACGGGGGAAGCGGGGTTGCGGTGCTGCTCGAGCTCGCGAGGCAATTCCACCGGAATGACCCCGACATAGGAATAGATATGGTGCTGTTTGACACCGAAGATTACGGCAATCCAAAGGTCGAGGACAGCTATTGCCTGGGCAGCCAGTATTGGGCCACGCAGGCGCGAAAGACGGGGTACTCGGCCGAGTTCGGCATACTGTTGGATATGGTGGGCGCGGAAGGCGCCGTGTTTTACCGCGAAGGCATTTCGATGCATTACGCCCCCGACGTCGTGGAGCGGGTGTGGCGCGCTGCTGCAACGGCTGGGCATCGCTCGTATTTTGTGTACAACCAGGAGCCCTTTCCCCCGCTGACGGATGACCACCTGTACGTCAACCAAATCGCGGGCATCCCCACCATTGACATCATTCAATATGACCGCGAAAGCCCCAAAGGCTTCGGCGACTTCTGGCACACCCACCGCGATGACATGCCGATCATCAGCCGACAGACGCTAAGAGCGGTGGGGGAGACGTTGGCGGTTCTGTTGGCGGGGATGTAGTCTTTTATAAAAATTAACACAAAACATGCTGTGAGCTGCGGTCAAAAGCACTACCTTGCCTTTATTGCATTTTCGTAACACACATTAATTAAGCTATGGAAGCCGCAACACACACACACACACACACAGACACAGAAATACGCATGGGTTAACTGGGCATCTGTTTTCCTTGTGATGTGCACACTTGTCTATGGCATAGGGTTTTCCACGCCCATGCGCGCTCAGTGTGTGGCGGATGCGGGTTTTTCGCCGACGGTGACCACGCCGTCCGGAACGGTTTCGATGTCGACGAGCTATGGTACGGGTTGGACTTCGGAGTTGGTGCATATTCAGAACACCTTTGAAGTCAACAACAACTTCACCATCCTTACGTGTTCCGTCCTGGTTGATGCCGGTGTGGAGATCGTGGTCAAGGATGACTATACCCTGACCATAGAGACCAGTGTGATCAGCAATTGCGAGAACAGCATGTGGGAGCAAATCCGAGTGGAACCGGGAGGAGCGGTTCGCGTGCGTGTGAACAGCCTGGTAGAGCATGCTGAGACGGCATTGTTGATCGAGAACGCAACCGGCAACCCGGGCAACTTCGAAGTGCGGGGTAGCCGTTTGATGAACAATTATATTGGAATCGATGTAAGACCTTTTGGGGGCAATCATCCAGGAACTATAGAAAACTCGGAGATCGGAGCCCCGAGTTTGATTGCTCCTTATTTGGGCCGTTTTGGATTCGCAGGATTGCGGGCTGATGGTATTACAGACGGAATCACCGTTGGCCGGACATCAAGTTCTTACGGTTCCGGAGGGAGTTACAATTTTATCCACGATCAGGAGTATGGCTTACTTTTCACCAGAAGCATAGCCTATGTCCAAAACAACTGGATCAAGGACATTCGAACATGGAATGCAGTTCCCGGATTTGGAACTGGCGCAGGAATTGCTGCAGTAGGCAATGCCTTCAATCAGAATCTTTACGTGGGATATCCAGATGCGGGCGTCACAGGATTCAACAACCGGATAGAAGATTGTGAAAAGGGAGTCTTTACGCTTAAGATGACAAGCTCCATTACAGATAACAACCTTATCATTGGCTCAGGGGGGGCAGATCCAACCATGAACCATGGGGTTTGGTACCACGAAACTGGCAATAGTCAGGTAATCAACAACACGATCAGTAATTTTGACAGCATTGGTATTTATATAAGAAACGCCGAAGGTTCGTGCGGAATTGATAACAATACATTGGACAACCCCAATGTAGTAAGCAATTCAAGCTGCCGGATTGCGGGAATCGAGTTGCGGGCATCGCTGGGTGGCTATAGTTCCGTTACCAATAACGAGTTGAGCAGATTGCAATTTGGCATTTCGGTAATCAGCGCCCTAGCAGAGATATCGGAGAACACGATTTCGGTCCGCTTGCCTGGAACATGTAGTGGAGAATTTTCTATAGGTATTCATGCAGAATATTCACCGGGCCTTGTTGTGCTTGATAACACCATCAGTAGTGGATGTACATCCTGCATGAATACGAACATACGGGGTATCGATATTACGGAGGCACAGAATTTTTTGGTTGACCGCAATGAGATGAATGATTTCGGCGTAGGTGCAGCAGCCCACGGCGATTGCCAAGGGGGTAACTTCACCTGCAATACGATGAATGAGTGCCGATATGGATTTGGCTTGGTGGGCATGGATGGTGGTGGCTTGGACATAGGACCGATTACCGAGAATCTTAGCACGTTGACTGCTGCAGGGAACAGTTGGTTCCCGGCAAGTACAGCAAACAGAACTATTGCGGTTACCAATGCATTTGGAGATCCAACGCTAGGGACTCCATTGTTTCCTGCCACCTTTCCACCGATATTTGATTGGCGTTACACCACTATCTACGGTGCATTTATGGACATGGCACCGATAGCCACATTCAATTTAGAGATAGGTAGCGGTACAAGGAGAGTAGATCCACTACTTGCCGGTTCTTCGAGTTTGGTATGCGATTTAACGCCAAGACTCGCAGGTCGGGGTGTAGCTCCTTCCCAGAAGGCTCGGAACAATCTGTTCTCAGCTTTTCATTACTTGCTTGATTCCAACGACGGCTCTGATTGCGATTTCTATGAGGAGAAAAGCTATGTGTACAATTTCTTTGCTTACAATCCCGATTGGTTGACGCTTGATGTGCCACAAGATGTCCTGTACGTTGCCGCAATGAATGAATTGGCTTTGGGCAACTACGACGAGTGGTACTTGTTCTTTAATTACCTAAAGTCTGGCTCGGTAGATTCTGCTCAGCTCAAGTTGAATTCCATCGTACCTAATTGTCTCAAGGACCAATTGCGGCAGGATGTTTATACACTATACCTAAATCGATCAGCAGACAGTTTAGCCATGGAGGCAGTTTTAGGTGGCAGGCTCCCTTACACTTCAAGTGAGACGGCAACTCTTCATACTATTGCTGGTTTGGATCCAACTGATGGAGGAGATGCGGTTTATTTTGCCCGAGCAATTCTTGGCCAGCATTCATTAGCTCCGATAGATGCCTCTCTTTCTCCCAGGCAGGGTAATCTTGGCACCGTCGGTACAAAGCCGATTTTGTTATACCCTAATCCAACCTCCGGGTTCTTGGTTGTGGAAATCGATGGAAGCACAGCTATTCAGAAGGGAGCGGAATATGTTTTATCAGGAATTGATGGCGTTGTGCGCCTTCGTAGCACGGTAGCGGAAGATGATTCAATCAAGTTGGACATTACTGATTTCCCTAAGGGCATCTATCTATTGACCGTTTCTTGCATAAGGGGATACACCTATTCTGCACTCGTTTCTAAACTGTAGTCAGATGAAGTTGAACACAGTTTTCATTTATAGTGTTTTGCTATTTTTTGGTTCATGGAACCAAAATACAATAATGGCTCAACCCGAGGCAAGCAATTGGATCTTTGGAGATAAAGCCTGGTTGCAGTTTCAGCCGGATAGCATGGTTGTAGCAAAGTCAGGCGCTAAACAGTTAGCTAAAGAGGCCCAAGCAACCATTTCAGATTCACTAGGTAATCTGCTGTTCTACACGAATTGCTCTAAAGTGTGGAATCGAAACCATGATTTGATGCTGAATGGGGTCTTATACGACACACTTTTGGATCCCCACCACTCAACAACTCAAGGGGCGTTGATTTTGCCTGCGCCTGGAAGTGATTATTTATATTATTTGATAAATCCTGCCGTTTATACCCTAATTGATATGCGTTTGGAGGGTGGGTTAGGTGCAGTAGTTAGCGAGTCAGCTTTAACTCCTATATATCCTTACCTTGAAGACTCACTAGGTGTGTCAGAGAAAAGTACATCGGTGCGGCATGCCAATGGTCGCGATTGGTGGCTTGCACAATTGCGCATCAAGTTTGATGATGGATGGCAGCCTGAAGCTCATTTATCATTGACACTCATTAATGAAGATGGTGTTCAGGAATCGAATAACTTTCCCATCATGTTATCAGAAGCAGTGAGTGCTAGTCAAGTGGTACTTGGCGAAATGGTTTTCACGCCTTCGGGTGATAAACTAGCAATGATCGGATCAAGCCAGCTGTTCGTTTGGAGTTTCGATCGATGCACAGGAGAAATTCAAGAAGAAATCCTGCGAATTGATACATTAACAGGTGGATATGGTCTAGCTTTTTCACATGATGGAAAGTATATATATTATACTACTGAAAATTTATCTACACCTTCTGCTCTATACCAACTAAGCATCATTCCTGATCAGTTCGGAGTTCATAACTTTTTAAAGCTTTCAGAAGTTTCTGGTATGTATTCATTTCATCAGCTAGAACTTGGAATTAATAATAGAATATATGTAGGAACAGCACATCTGCTTTTCCCAACCGAAGTTTTCGTTCCACAGAACATGGCTCTATCCGTAATAAATAGACCAGACTTGTCTGGGTATGCCTGTGATTTTGATACTCTGACGGTTAGTCTTGGTGGGAACCGCACTTTTTTCGGCCTCCCCAACACTGTCAACTACGCCCTCGGCCCTTTGGAAGGCAGCGACTGCGACACACTTGGCGGCAGCACATCCGTTCCAGAAACAACCCCCATTCCCCAATGGCAAATGATCCCAACGGTGAGCAGTGGTTTGTATGCGTTCAACGGGCCTGAACAGGCTCAGTTAATCGTCTATGATGTCTGGGGAAGAACGGCTTGGCAGGGCACGGCAACTGGCCAACGTTTAGACCTTTCCGCACTTCCAGCCGGACTGTACCTTGTGCATGCACTTTGGGAACAAAAGCAGGAGACTTTCCGGATCGTGAAACAGTAGAGGCGGGCAAACGTGCGCCTCAGTATGCCACCAACTTCTCCAACGCCTCCCTCAACCGCTGCACAGGCAAGAACTGCTGCTCCAGCGCCAGCGAGAACGGCACCGGCGTGTCCAGTGACGCGACGCGCATGACCGGGGCGTCCAGGTGCTCGAAGCAGTGCTCACCGATCCAGGCGGCCAACTCGCCACCGATGCCACCGATCAGGGTGTCTTCGTGCAGGATGAGCACCTTGCCTGTTTTCTTCACCGTAGTTCGAATGGCTTCGTAGTCCAGCGGCAGGAGGGTGCGCAAATCAAGCACTTCGATGCTGAGATCGGGATGGGCTGCCTGCGCTTCGCGGGCCCATACCACGCCCATACCATAAGTTATGATACTGATGTCGTCACCTTCGCGGTCAAGGCGCGCTTTGCCGATGGGGGTGGTGTAGTAGCCTTCGGGCACCATGCCGCTGAGCGAGCGGTACAGGGCTTTGTGCTCAAAGAACAGCACCGGGTTGGCGTCGGCGATGGCGGCGCAGAGCAGGCCTTTGGCGTCTTCGGCGGTGGCCGGGTACACCACTTTCAGGCCGGGCGTGTGGGCAAACCAGGCTTCGTTGCTCTGACTGTGGAAGGGCCCCGCGCCAACCCCAGCGCCGGTGGGCATGCGCACCACCACGTCGGCGTTTTGAGCCCACCTGTAATGCGTTTTTGCCAGACTGTTGACGATCTGGTTGAAACCGCAGGTTACGAAGTCGGCGAACTGCATTTCCACCACCGATTTCCAGCCGCGGATGCTCAGGCCCATACCTGCACCAACTATAGCCGACTCGCAGATGGGTGTGTTGCGCACCCGCGCTTTGCCGAATTCTTCCACGAAGCCCTGCGTGATCTTGAACACGCCGCCGTACTCGGCGATGTCCTGGCCCATGATGACCAGGTTGTCGTGACGGCGCATGCTTTCGCGCAGGCCATCGGAGATAGCGTCCACCATACGGAGTTCGCGGGCTGGGCCGCTGGGGACAACCTCCGGCGCACTGTCCGGGTGGTAGATGTCGCGGAGCTCCGCAGCCACGGACAGCGCAGGCTCCGCAGCGCTAAAGGCTGTAACAAGACCGGCTTCCAGTTCGGCCTTGATGCGGCTGCGCAGGGCTTTGGCAAAGTCGTCCGTCAGGATGCCCTGCTCGCGCAGCCAGGTTTCGTAGTTGCTTACCGGGTCGCGAAGGGCCCAGGCTTCCAGGAGCGCCGGCGGCACATATTTTACCCCGGAGGCTTCTTCATGCCCGCGCATGCGGAAGGTCATGCATTCCACCAGCACGGGCCGCGGGTTTTGGCGGATGCTGTCCGCGTAGCCGTCCAGGGTGGCGTAAACTTCCAGAATGTTGTTGCCGTCAATCGTGCAGGCTTCCATACCGTATCCTATGCCGCGGTCAGCAAGGGTTTTGCAGCGGTACTGCTCCGAGGTGGGGGTCGATAACCCGTAGCCGTTGTTTTCAATGACGAAAATGACGGGCAGGTTCCACACCGCCGCCACGTTGAGGGCTTCGTGGAAGTCGCCCTCGGACGTACCCCCTTCGCCCGTAAAAACGATGGTGACGCGGGCCTGTTTTTCCAGTAAATCAGCCAGCGCAATGCCGTCTGCCAGCGCCAATTGTGGCCCCAGGTGGCTGATCATGCCGATGATGCGCTGCTCGGGAATGCCAAAGTGGAACGAGCGCTCACGGCCCTTGCTGTAGCCCAGCGGCTTGCCCTGAAACTGCGCAAACAGGCGGTCCAACGGCACATTGCGCGTGGTGAAAATGCCCAGGTTCCGGTGCATCGGAAAGATGTACTCTTCGTCGTGCAGCACCGATGCGGCCGCCACCGAGATGGCCTCCTGCCCAATGCCGCTGAACCATTTCGAAATTTTGCCCTGACGCAGCAGATTGAGCATTTTTTCCTCAATCATGCGGGGCTTTAGCAGGCGCGCGTAGAGCGTCAGCAGCCATTCGGGGCTGTAATCGCGGCGCTGGTAAACGATGGGGTCCAAAACGGGCATGTCGGCCACGGGGTTGCGGTTTAGTGGGCCCGGTTTTTTTCCGGGGAAGGGGCGCCGCAAATTTACGCAACGGCGCGGGGAGGGGAAGGGGTTTTAGCCCTTCCGGTTTTGTTCTCGCTTGTTCTGTTCGCGCCACTGTTGCGAGAAACTGCGCGAACTGACTTCAGGCAGGTTGCGGCGTTTGCCCCAGGAGTTGCCAAAAAGGGTGCTGAGGGCCAGGTTTTTGGGACCTCCGCTGAGCAGGTCCATCCGGCTGCGCGAGGTCATGGCCAATTTCCAGGCTTTCCAGGCCAGTTTTTCGGTCATGTCGCTGTGGCCTTGCTCGTTGGCGTCGCGGCGGTTGAGCAACAAAAGGTTGTGCAAGTCAATGCGCACCGGGCACACTTCCGTGCAATTTCCGCACAGTGAGGAGGCGTGGCTCAGGTGCCGGAAATCTTCCATGCCCTGCAAATGCGGCGTGATGACAGAGCCAATCGGGCCGGAATAGGTGGTGCCATAGGCATGACCGCCAATGTTCTTGTACACCGGGCAGGCATTCAGGCAGGCTCCGCAGCGGATGCAGTACAACGCTTGTCGCTGCTCTTTTTCGGCCAGCAATTGTGTGCGTCCGTTGTCGATCAGGATCACGTACATGGCCTCCGGACCGTCGGTTTCGCCGGGTTGCCGCGGGCCGGTCACAACGCTGTTGTACACCGTGACCCATTGCCCGGTGCCAAACGTGGACAACAACGGCCAGAAATGCCCGAGGTCTGCGAGCCGCGGCAGCACTTTTTCGATCCCCACAATGGACACCATCACTTTGGGAAAGCTGACCGTGAGCCGGGCGTTGCCTTCGTTTTCGGTGATGGCCACTCCACCGACGTCAGCGACCAGAAAGTTTCCGCCGGTGACCCCGATGTCGGCGGAAGTGTATTTGTCGCGCAGCAGCCTTCTCGCAACCAGCGTCAGTTCTTCGGCGGTCAGGTCCAGCGGGGTGCCGAGCTTAGCGTGGAACAGTTCCTGCACGTCCTGCTTGCTTTTGTGCATGGCCGGCGTGACGATGTGGTAGGGCTTTTCGCCGTCGAGTTGCTGGATGTACTCGCCCAGATCGGTTTCGTCAACGATAATGCCGTTTTCCTCCAGGTAGTGGTTGAGCTCGATCTCTTCTGTGGCCATGCTCTTGCTTTTGACCACCGAGCGCGCGCCGTGTTCGGCGGCAATTCGCCCAAAAGCGTCCAGCGCGTCCTGTGCCGTTTCCGCCCAGATCACTTTGCCGCCGCGGGCCGTAAACGCCTCTTCGAACTGCAACAGGTATTGATCCAGGTGATGGATGGCATCCCATTTGGTCCGTTTAGCTATTCTGCGGGCCTTCTCCAGATCCTGGTACTGAAGTTTTCCACGTACGACGGTTTCATCGTATTTGCCGATGTTGAACCGCAGTTTGCGCTTATGTTCGCTGTTAAAGGCCTTGTTCTCGGCTTTTTCCAGGAAGGTTTGGGGTATGGCCATGGTTCGATTGCGGGCTAAAAATACCTCAATCAGCACAGAAGGGCACAGAATCCCCAATTCGGGTGAAGGGCATCGTTTTTTCCTTCAGGCATCCTGCCGCATCTTTGCGGCATTGTTCAATAAATCTTTACCCCTATGATCAAAAAAGCCATTAACACCCTGCTGGCCTTGGCTGTTGTTGCTGTTCTGTTGCCCGGCTGTGGATTTTCCGGCATGTACGGCGCTTTGTACAGCGATGTCACGACCCCTGTAGAAGCCACTGCCAATGGTGTGGGTTCCAAGGTCGGGACTGCGGAAGTTACCAGCATCCTGGGCCTCGTGGCCACGGGCGATGCCGGCATCAACGAAGCTGCCAAGAATGGCGGCATCAGCAAGATCTCCCATGTTGACATGCATGTTATGTCTATTCTGGGTCTCTATGCCAAGTACACGGTTTACGTTTACGGTGAGTAATCTTCAAAACGTGCACCTTACTATAAGTACCCCAAAAGCAATTTTGGGGTACTTGTTTTTTTGTTTGTTGGGAATAGTTGCCGTGCCTACACTGCACGCGCAGAAGCCCGAAAAGTCCTACATCCGCCGCGACCATCCGGAGGGGACCATGTATTTCATTGAGCCTCAGGCGTTTAAGGCGGAGGTTCGCATGGCGGACGGGCAAGAAAGCAGTTCGAAGGGCGTAGCGGACTTCACGCTGGATTATCGCGACTCCACCGCCAGCGTACCCAGTTTCTTTACGGTGGCCTTTACGCTTCCTTCCGCTAATGCGTTGCGCCAGGTGGACAGCGCTGTGCTGGTGGCCGCCGGAGCCCGGCTCGGTGCTACGGCGGTTTCCGAACGCTACTTTGTAGAGCCCAAAGGCAAGAAATGGCGCAACCGCTACGGCGCTCGCTTTGAGCCCGGGCAAGGCTTGCGCTGGCTGATGGGCAACCCGGAGCTCGAACTGCATCTGTACAGCCCAGGGCTGGTAGCAGTCATGCGTTTTGGCTCGTCCGAGCAGGCCATTATGCGGGCACTCGGACAGGTTATGGCTATTGAAACGGACCTGGACCAGTAACGGTTGGGTACTCCTAAAAACTCCAGATACTTCGTTATGCCAAATTGCTGCTTTTAAAAAAGCTCCGCAAAACTTAGGCGCATTTGCTCCTGCACAGCGGGGCGCAGAAAGCGGGCTACGGCATGGTCCACGGCGGCCACATGGGGCTGGAGTCCATCGTCATCGATCCAATTTTTAAGGTGACGAGCCAGTTCTGCCTTGCTCCGGTAGCGCGCGGTCATGGTAGCCACATCGGGGTCCAGGCGGTAATGTTCCGGCATGATGGTGGGTTTTCCGTAGCGAATCATATCATATACGTTTCCGCTTATTTTCGTTTGCCCGTACTGTTCGGTGTACAGCGTATAGCGCGTTTTGTCCAAGGCGGGGATGACCAGAAAATCGGTGTCGCGCAACACGCGTTCAAACTCTTCCTGGGGCACAAAAGCTGTATAGGTGTTGACGGTAAAATGGGCGCTTTGCAGGCGCTGGAAACGCTTTAACAATTTTTGGCCATAGGAACCCCGAGGCCGTCCCAACAATGTAAGCGTGCACTCACTGCGCAGATCAACCTGAATGGATTCCAGGGCGTCGAGCAGCGCGGCATAATCCCTTCGCCGGGGATCTATACTACCAATGACGGTCAGTGCACGATGCCCGGATTGAGGCGCCTTGCGGTGACCAGGCTCGTGCACCGTGAAGGGCAACGGAGCCATCGTTTGGCGACCTTCCAGCCAGCCTTTTTCGCGTACCGACGCTTCGAGCGCGGCGTCCGGAAAACAGAAGTAGTCTACGCGCTGCACGAATTTGGTTCGCCAGAAAGCTTCTCGCTCACCGAGCGTTTTGCGCAGCAGGTGGCTGGCGTCTTTCCACAAAAAGAAGGGCGTGAAGATGGGCTTGAACTCCGGATTTGGGCTTAGGTATGTGGCTGCATTGTGCACGCGGAGCACCACCGGCGGGGTCAACGCCAATTGGCTGAAAAAGCGAAAATTCGAAGCCAGCGTGTTGAACAACACGGCATCGCAGGCGTTGATGGCAGCGAGCTTTCGCGTAACAAAACTTATGGTATGTTCGCCTGCCCCGGGGCATTCCCAGTGGATGCCGGGAAAGCGCGCGGCTCCTCCGGCTGTCCGCGCGATGCTTACGGTGCAAAAGATGACCGTCTCTATGCCGCTGCCTTCCAGCCCCTCGCAAAGGTTGCGCAGCACTTCGGCGTGGTAGTCAAATTCAAGGACGGCGAGCTTCATGGGGGCGTAGGAGTCGCACAAAGAAACGCTTCCCCTTCCCCATGCCCAAAATTTTCGGTCAGGCGCTAGGGCAACAACCTTGCGCGCACCGTCCGGCTGCGGTAGGCCTCGTAGCGCTTGAGCTCGTCGGCAATCCAGCGGTTCCACTCTTTTTGCGCTTCAGGATGGGTGGAATGCTCCGTTACCTCATCATAGGCTTCCTGTGCGGATTTGAATTCGTTGAACGTTTGGTCGTAGATGGCCGAAATCTGCTGGTTCAGCCGGTTTCGCTCAAAGGAAGTCCGGGCCAGGCGGCGGCGCATTTTTCGGGCGTAGATTTCGCCAATGTCAAAATGGCCTTGCTCGTGCTTGAGGAGCTGGCCGCTGGCATCAGGCTCATCCACCCAGGAATCGGTTGGGCTGAAAAAGGCCATGACATCAAAGCGGAGCTCTCCGTTTCGGCTGAGTTCCGGGTCGCAAGTAAGGCCGCAGGAGCTGAGTGCGTCCACGCCGGTGTGGGGCTCCGGGTTGCCTCGAAAGTCCGCCCAGGTGAGGGGGGTCTCCTGGCGCCAAATGACGCGGGTTGCAGCAGGATGCTCCGGGGAAATGAGGTTCTCGTTTCTGCGGGCAAAAGCCGTCTCAGCGGGATTGGGCAGCGCGGTCCATTGCTGTTTGACCAGCCAGCCGCTGAATCCGGGCAATGCCTGTTGGCGGGCCAGGGAGGTCAATGCCGCACTGCGCTGCGGCAATCCATAACCTGCGCGGTGCACAGACCATGAAAAACTGAGGATCGGAAAAACCCCGAAGGCAAGCAGGACGAGCGGAAGCGAAGGACCCTTTTGCATAGATTGGCTGCTTAGACCAACCAGGAACGCAAAC
This sequence comes from Bacteroidota bacterium, assembly GCA_016124275.1. Taxonomy (GTDB): domain Bacteria; phylum Bacteroidota; class Bacteroidia; order Chitinophagales; family BACL12; genus WGOA01. Next base: position 92,431 of record WGOA01000029.1, on the reverse strand, counting down.
GCCGGGCCAAAAATTATGGAGCCTCAGCTCTTGACACTCGGACGGCCGAACAACATTTTGAGTTTGTTGCGAACACCCTGGGAGCGCTGCATGTCGCGGAAGATGTCCATCCACTCGTGAAACACCAGGTACACCGGGTTGTAAGAGCCCACCGGTGTGGTGATGCCGTAGATGGGTTTTTCATCTTCCTCCTGAAAGGTGCCGAACATACGGTCCCAAATGATCAGCGTTGAGCCGTAGTTCTTGTCAATGTAGCGCTCGTTGATGGCGTGGTGAACGCGGTGGTGCGAAGGCGTAGTAAAGAAGTACTCAATCGGAGCGGGCAACTTCTTGATGAATTCCGTGTGGATCCAGAACTGGTAGAGCGTCTCAATCTGGGTACAGATAAAAAAGATGACCGGATCAAAACCAACCATAACGGCGGGGAGGAAAAAGATGAGCTTAATGTGCTGCGTCCAGGAAAGGCGGAACGATACCGAGAAATTGTACTGTTCTGAACTGTGGTGAGTAACGTGCGTAGCCCACCAGAAACGCTGCTCGTGCGCAATGCGGTGAGCCCAATAGCGCGAAAAGTCGATGGCCACCAGGCAGCTTACCCAGGTAATGATAGAGCCAGCTTCGCCGTAACCGGGCAACCAGCCCTTCCACGGAAGCATGTTGTACAACACCAACAGCACGGAGTACAACCCCACTTTGACCAGGGCGGTCACCCCCAGGTTGCCCAGTCCGATGCCCAGAGAGGCAAAGAAATCCTTGCCCGTGTATTGCTGCCTGTTTTGGATCTGCCCTATGATTACCTCCAGCAGCACAAAAAAGAGCATGATGGGGGCCGCGTAGTGGATCACAGGCGGAATCTGGCCGAAAAGCTCGGTAACCGTCAATTTTTCAGCAACGAGTAACAGCACTGGCGTAATGATTTGAAAGGTTTAAGCACCGCAAAGATAAGCGCAACTCAAGCCGTTGCGCAAAATGTCTCAAAAGCTTGATAATCAGCTTAATGATTTTTTAGCGTTGCCCTTTGTCTAGTTGGTTTCGCCGTCCACGATTGGCCGTTTGTCGGCTTGTGAAACCAACCAAAGCGTGTGGAAGATAAGCCGAGCACGCGCTTGTAGGACATCGTAGCGAATTTTGTCCGGAGTATCCGTGATTTGGTGATAATCGTTGTGGTTACCGTTCATGTAAAAGATGATCGGGATGTTGTTTTTGGCAAAGTTGTAATGGTCAGAGCGGTAGTAGTACCGGTTGGGGTCGGTGGTGTTGTTGTACTTGTAATCGAGCGAAACGCTTGGGTACGTTGTTGCGGCCGTTTCGCTGAGCGCGTGCAGTTCAGTGCTCAGAAAGTCTGAGCCAATAATGTATACGTAAAAAGGGTTCTCTTCGTGCTCTTTGTCAATCCGGCCCACCATGTCAATGTTCAGGTTGGTGACGGTTTGTTCCAGCGGCACGGCGGGATTGTCCGTGTAAAACTCAGAGCCCAACAGCCCCTTTTCTTCGCCAGATACCGCCATGAAAATGATGTTTCGGCGGGGTTTTAACCCTTGCGCAGCCGCATATTGCACGGCTTCGGCGATCTCCAGGAGGGCCACGGTTCCGGAGCCGTCATCATCAGCGCCGTAATAAATGCCCGTGCTGTCAAAACCCAGGTGGTCGTAGTGGGCGGTGACCACAATGTATTCATCGGCCCGATCCGTTCCGGGAACCATGCCCAAGACGTTGTCAGAGGTCACGGAATTGATCTGTTTTTGAACCTTGATGGCCAGGGCATTTCGGATCTCGCGCGAAGCCGGTTCAAACTTTTCATTGATTTTCTTCAGCCCCTTATCCATCACTTTTACCTGTTTGCCAAAAAGCCCTTTTCCTGTCGCTACCGTCAGGTACAAGGAGTTCACGTAAGGGCTGCCCTCCGTTTCGCTGGCCAATTGCATGTCGGGGTTGTTCAGGTAATTGACAAAATTCTTCTGTTGCAATTGCCCTTCGGCCAGGGTGCTGATGACCAGCAATGCCCGCGCGCCTTTTTCAGTGGCCACGCCCAATTTCTTGCGCCAGTTCATGGACCAGTCGCTGCGCTGGTTCGTGCCGGTGAGCCAATAGTTGCCCTCTTTGTTTTGCGGCTCCCCTGCCATGATCACCAAAACCTTTCCCTGGACATCCATTCCGGCGTAATCGCTGTAGAGCGAGTCGTCAATGCCGTAGCCCAGAAAAACAAAACCATCCGCCTGCAGATCAACCGGGTTGTTCATGCCGGGGTAGGCGTAGAAATCCTTCAAAAACGCGTAGCGCTGCCCGCCCGACTCCACGTAGACGTCGCCCCAGGATTCCTCTTTTAGGTCGAAGGGCTGTCGGTACCCGGGCAAGTTCCCCACAGGCTTCAACCCCATAGCTTTGAACTCCGTTTCCAGGTAGTTCGCCGCTCTGCGCTGGCCTTCCAGACCGGTACCCCGGCCCTGCATCTCTTCGGACGCAAAAAGGTAGAGGTGCTCCTGCAACTCTTGATCGGTAATGGTTGCCGCCGCGGAAACCAGAGGGTCAACCGGGGCTGGCTGATCAGCGCCCGAACGAGGAAGCAAGGGCTCTTGGTTGCGATCGACCGGCTGGGTGATGGCCGCATTTTGGCCTGAAAGGGTTTGTGCCATAGCCGGCTGCACAAGGGCCAGGCTCAGAGCAAGCGGGAGGATTTGTTTTGCGAACAAAAGGTTGAGCTTTAAACGGTTTAGGAACAACGGGATGAAGGGCACAAAAGGGCTTATCCGTGGCGTGACCAAAGCGGCATTTTAGCGAAAACCAGGGGCAATTTTGCGCACTCGCGCTTCGTGACGGCCCCCTTCGAACTGCGTGGAAAAGAACAGCTCAGCAATGGCCAGCGCTTCGTCCACCGCCAAATAGCGGGCTGGCAGGCAGAGCACGTTGGCGTCATTGTGTTGGCGGGCCAGTTGGGCAATCTCCGGCATCCAGGCAATGGCTGCCCTTATTCCGGCGTGCTTGTTGGCCGTAATGGCCACTCCGTTGGCGCTGCCGCAAATCAGAATGCCCCAGGTTTGCTCCTGCTCCTGAACCGCCCGGGCTACCGGGTGCACAAAATCGGGGTAGTCCACCGACTCGGTAGAATGGGTTCCGAAATCCTGCACCATGAACCCGCGTTCGCGGGCCCAGGCAATCAGGGGGTCTTTAAGCGGGAATCCCGCGTGATCGCATCCGATCGCTATCGCCGAAATGGTCATGGGAATGCAAAAATACAGCCTTCAAAGCGGTTTCCAGATTGCCCGTAATGTTAAAGGTTTGAGCAGGGTCTGGGCTATGGCCTAGGCTTGGGGAAAGGCTTTTGCGCCGTTAAACAGGGCCTTCGGGCTCAGAAAGGATTCAGGTTCAGGACCCGTAGCGCTCCAAATCCTCTTTCAATCGCTTTTTTTCAATCCTGGACGCGATTACAATTCCAATCTCGTAGAGGAATTGCACGGGAAGGAAAATCAGAATCTGGCTCAACGCATCCGGAGGGGTGATGACGGCAGAAACCACAAGAATTATGATGATGGCATGCCGCCGGTAACTGCGCAGAAACGCTGCGGAGACGATGCCCAACTTGGCCAGAAAGTAGATGATCATGGGCAACTCAAACATGATGCCCGCGGCAAGCACCGTCATGGCCATAAAACTGATGTAATCGCTGAGCTGGATGTAGTCGGCCACCTGGTCACTGATGGAATAGGGCACCAGAAAATTGATGGAAAAGGGCACGATGATAAAGTAACCGAAACTGATGCCCAGCAAAAACAGCATGGAGCAATACCCCACCAGGCCCTGGGTGGTGCGAATTTCTTTTTCGTAAAGCCCCGGCCGGATGAAGCGCCAGAATTCCCAGAGAATATACGGAAAAGAAATAACAAAACCTATTATAAGTGAAATTTGCATGTGGGCCATGAATTCACCCATCATGCTGAAGTTGGCGATAGCAAAATCCGGCGGCACAATGCACATGGATTCGCCCAGGCCAATTTGGTACGATAGCCAGCACAGCGCCCGGTACGAAAGAAATTCGGTGTTTTTGGGTCCGAAGATGACCGTGTCAAAAACAAAACTTTTCGCCACAAAAACCAGAATGGTGAAGCCCAGAATAACCAGCACGGCCCGCATGATGTGCCAGCGCAATTCCTCCAGATGCTCAATGAACGACATCTCCCTGGCCTGGCTGGTGGGATTGGCGCTGGAGCCAGGTCGGTTAAACGGGAGAAAGGGGAGGGCCATGGAAGCGCAAAGGTAGCGCGTGACGGTCAGCGACACGCCTTGGCGTGAAGTTCAGAGAGACGCCTTAGTTAACCGCCTGGCATGCCTGCCCGGCGCTCAACGCCGTTTTAGAAAAGCGCCCAGCAGCCCGCGGGTCACTTCGCGCAAAATGGTTTGGGTAGCCCGGCTGCCGGCCAGTTCTTCCAACGGCGATTTGCTGCGGCTCCTGCTGCCTGCGCCGCGGGTTGAGCCGCTGGCAGGACTTCGTGCGGGGGCAGCCTTAGCGGCCTTTTCGGCCTCTTTTTGGGCCTCTTCGGCTTTTTTGGCGGCTTCGGCATCCGTGCTGGCGCGGTCCATTTTGGCCTGCAGAATTTCGTAGGCGCTTTCGCGGTCCACGACCTGGTTGTAGGTAGCAGCCAACCTTGAACCGGCCACCAGCGCTTTAATTTCGTCCGGGCTCAGAATATCCATCCGCGAAGATGGCGCGGTCAGCAGGGTATGGGCCAACGGCGAGGGAATCCCCTTTTCGTTGAGCACCGTGACCAGCGCTTCGCCTATGCCCTAATGGGTCAGCACGGTAGCTGTGTCGTAATACGCGGTTATCGGGTAGTTTTCGGCCGTCAACTTAATGGCCTGGCGGTCCTTGGCGGTAAAAGCCCGCAGCGCGTGCTGGATTTTCATGCCCAACTGGCTCAGAATTTCATCCGGCACATCGGTGGGCAATTGCGTCACGAAAAACAGCCCGACGCCTTTGGAACGGATCAGTTTGACGATGGCTTCCAACTGGCTCAACAGGGCCTTGGAGGCCTCGTTGAAAATCAGGTGCGCTTCATCCAGAAAGATGATCAGCTTGGGGTCGGCTTTGTCGCCCACTTCGGGCAGGGTGCTGTACACTTCGGCCAACAAACTGAGCATGAAGGTGCTGAACAGCTTTGGCCGGTCCTGGATGTCGGTCAGCCGCACAATGTGAATGAGGCCCATTCCCCGGTCATCGGTTCTGAGCAGGTCTTGGACATCGAACGACTTTTCGCCAAAAAACACATCCGCATCCTGCTCTTCCAGTTCCACCACCTTTCTTAGGATAGCCCCGGACGACGCGGGGCTAATGGCGCCGTATTCGCCTGCAATTTCATCCTTGCCGTCGTAGGTCAGGAACTGCAGCGCTTTGCGAAAGTCTTTCAGGTCCAGCAGCGGCAGGTGCTTGTCGTCGCAGTATTTGAATACCAGGCTGATGACGCCAGCCTGCGTTTCATTGACGCCCAGAATTTTGCTGAACAGCACGGGCCCAAACTCGGAGACCGTAGCCCGCAGGCGCGCACCGGGCTCGCCGGATAGCGAGAGCAATTCCACCGGGTACTGCATAGGCTTCCAGGGCGAGCCAATTTTAGCGTGGCGTTCGTGAATTTTAGGGTTCTCCGCAGCGGCGGCGGCCAGGCCGCTCAGGTCGCCTTTGATGTCCATCAGCAGCACCGGCACGCCCTTTTCGCTCAAGCGCTCCGCGATGTTTTGCAGGGTCTTGGTTTTGCCCGTTCCGGTGGCGCCCGCAATGAGTCCGTGCCGGTTAAAGGTTCGAAGGGGCGCGCTGACCTGCGCACCGGAAACCACTTCGCCTTCGAGCATGGCGGCTCCAAGCAGGATGGAGTCGTCTTTGAAGGTGTAGCCTTGCTGAATATGGTCGCGGAATTCGTCTGATTTTGCCATAGCGGTGTTCGTTAGCCCTGGTTTCGGGCGAAGGGCGGAGCGGCCTTGAGCGGCACTGCGGCAAAACTCGCAAAAGCAGGGCTAAGGCAGGGGTTTTGGTGGCGTCTTGGCGGATTTTTACCGCGATTTATCCACAAACGGCGGGTTTCCGCTGCCAAAAGAGAGGCGGCTGCGGAAATCAGGGGAAATTTGGCGGCGTGAGGATTGGGCTGGGAGCACTGCAGCGCTTCCCTTCAGCCCGCCCTTCTGCCCTCCTTTCAGCCCGCTCAGCCCGCCCTTCTGCCCCCCCCTTCAGCCCCCCCTCTGCAACATTATGGCCAAAACACGCACAGCATTTTTCTGCCAGTCCTGCGGGGCGGAATCGCCCAAATGGGTGGGCAAATGCCCGTCCTGCGGGGAGTGGAACACGTATGTGGAGGAAGTCATCGAAAAGGCCGAGCCTGCGGCGGCCTGGGGTGGGGTGGGCGGCGGCGGCCCGGCGGGTAGCGGAGCGGGCGGCGGTTTTGGGGGGTGGGCATCCGAGCGCAGCGAGGATGGGGGGGAAGGACCCGAGCGCAACCGGGCGGGTGCGCGACCCATGCGCCTCAGCGAAATTGAAGCCGGCGACCAGTTCCGAATGCCCACGACAGACCCGGAATTGGACCGGGCGCTGGGGGGCGGCATTGTGCCCGGATCGCTTGTGCTTGTGGGGGGGGAGCCGGGCATCGGCAAATCCACGCTGTTGCTGCAGCTCGGCCTGCGGATTCGGGGCGTCAAAGTGCTGTACATCAGCGGCGAAGAGAGCGGCAGCCAGGTGCGCATGCGCGCCGACCGCATCGGGCCGGACAACCCGGAGCTGTTCATCCTGACGGAAACGGGCATGGCCCGCATTTTCCGCCGGGTCCGCGACATGCAGCCTGGGCTGTTGATCGTGGACTCCATCCAAACCCTGCACAGCGACAGTGTGGAGGCACCCGCAGGCAGTGTGACCCAGATCAGAACTTGCGCGGCAGAACTGCAGCGCTTCGCCAAAGAGACGCAAACGCCGGTGGTGCTCATAGGCCACATCAACAAGGATGGAGCCATTGCCGGGCCCAAAGTGCTGGAGCACATGGTGGACACGGTGCTGCAGTTTGAAGGCGACCGCAACCACTTGTTTCGGATTCTGCGCTCGGTGAAAAACCGCTTTGGTTCCACCTCGGAATTGGGCATTTACGAGATGCGCGAAGCGGGCCTTTATCCCGTGGCGAATCCTTCGGAAATCCTGCTGGGCCAGCGCGAGGAGCCGCTCAGCGGTATTGCCATTGCGGCCACCATTGAAGGCCTTCGGCCTATGCTGATTGAAACGCAGGCGCTGGTCAGCCCGGCGGTTTACGGCACCCCGCAGCGCAGCGCCACCGGGTTCGATTTGCGGCGGTTGAGCATGTTGCTGGCCGTACTCGAAAAGCGCTGCGGTTTTGCGCTCGGCAACCGGGATGTGTTCCTGAACATCGCCGGAGGGTTGCGCGTCGAAGACCCGGCCATTGACCTGGCGGTGGTTTCGGCCCTGCTCAGCTCCTACGAAGATTTGCCATTGCCTTTGCAGACCTGTTTTTTTGGCGAAGTGGGCTTGTCCGGCGAAGTGCGGGCGGTCAGCCGCGTGGAACAGCGCATTGCTGAAGCGGCCAAGTTGGGTTACGAGCGCATCTTCCTTCCCAAATTCAACACCAAAGGCCTGGAGACGGGCAAGTACCCGGTTAAGCTGGAGCCCGTCAGCAAAGTGGAGGAAGTTTATGCCAGGCTCCTCACGTAAACGGCATGATTAAGCGCTCCTTAGCCTGCGGCCTGCCGTGAAGTTGCCTGCGGGCAGGCCGGCAGGCCGCTGATTCCCCGCAACCAGTCCTCTATTCACCCTCTTGTTTCCCTCCCGATGATCACGCAACATGCACCTGCGCAAAAAGCGCGTTCCAGGGCGCTGCCGGAGCCCGACAGCAAGCTCAATGTCAAGCCAGACAGCAAGCACAAGAGCAAGCTAAACACTAAGTTGAACAGCAAGCTTGCCTGCAAACTCAGCGCGCTTGGCGCTGACGCCATCCACGGGTTGCTGCATCTCTTTTATCCCTTGAATTGCGGGGCCTGCGGGGCCGTGATGGGAGGGGGCGAGCGTTTGTTTTGCATAACCTGCGAAGCCGACTTGCCGGAGTTGGGCTACCATCGCATGGTGGTGCAGGATCAAGGTTCGAAGGGCGAACATGCCATGGCCCGCCGTTTTTGGGGGCGGCTGGACCTGGAGGGGGTCTGGGCCTGCTGGGCCATGAAAGGTGCCGGCCCTGTCCGGGAATTGCTGCACCGGCTCAAGTACAGCAATCGGCCGGATTTAGCGCGGGGCTGCGGGCACTACTACGGCGAAACCCTGGTTCGCGACGGGGCCTTAGCCGGGATTCAGGGCATTGCCTATGTGCCCATGACCATGGCCAAAACGTCAGCGCGCGGGTATAACCCTGCCCGGGAAATTGCGCTGGGGTTGGCCGATGCCAGCGGCTTGCCGGTGCACCACAAGCTCCTGACACGCCTTCCCGGTGGCAAAACCCAGACCCACAAGGACCGCTTTGAACGCTGGGAAAGCGTGCGCCAATTGTATGCGCCCGGACCGGATTTGAAGCGGCTCAACCCGGCGCAATGCCCGCACGTGTTGCTGGTGGATGACGTGATGACCACTGGGGCTACATTTGAGGCTTGTGGCGCACACCTGATTGAAGCCGGGTTTAAGCTTAGTGTCGCTGCGCTCGCGGCGGCGGAGTGATGCGCACCTAACCCCTTCGCCCGAAAAAATAAATCCCCATTCCGGGCAACCTGCGGCAGCGATGCGGCGGATCAATCCAAAGCATGGCGCGGTTTCCGGGTGTTTTATCGGGTATTGCACCGGAATTTTCAGCGCATCACTGGGTTGCGCTGGGTTTTTTGGCGTTATTCGGAATTGTTAGACACGCCCGCAATAGCCCTAACTTCGCGGCGTTCTTGGTGAATCGCTCAGCAGCATGATATGAAGGTATTTTTTCTCTCTTTGTTCGGGTTTTCAGGAGGCAGGCGACCCGGCTCCAAGCTGGTTGTCACAGGAGTAGTAGTGCTGGCCGGGCTGTTGGCGTTGACCAGCAGCGGGTGCCGCAAAGAGAACCTGACCAATGACCCGGATGCGGTCTTGCGTTTTTCTACGGACACGCTGCAGTTTGACACGGTTTTTGCCTCTGTGGGCTCCGCAACCCGCGAATTTCTGATTTTCAACCCGGAGGATCAGGCTATTCGCATCAGCAGCATTGAGCTGGCCGGAGGCGCGGGTTCCTTTTTCCGCATCAACGTGGACGGCATTCCCGGTGCCTTGCAGGAAGACATCGAGGTCCGGGGGCGAGATAGCATTTACGTTTTTGTCGAGGTCACCATTGACCCCAACGACGACCGCATGCCCTATGTGATCGAGGACTCCATTGTCATGATCACCAACGGCAACAGGCAAAGCGTGTTGCTGGTGGCCTGGGGACAAAACGCCAACTTTTTCAGCGGGCAGCGGCTTTGCGATGAAATCTGGGAAGATAACTTACCTTATGTTATCTACAATTACGTTCAGGTGGACAGCGGTTGCACCCTGACCATCCGCGAAGGCTGCCGCGTGCATTTTCACGCTAACTCGGGTATGCTCATCGACGGAACCTTGCTGGTAGAAGGCACCCCCGATTCCACCGTAACGTTTTTGCAGGATCGCCTTGAGCCCTTCTTCCGCGACCTGCCCGGACAATGGGACGGGCTGTTTTTTCTGCGCGGCAGCACGGGCAATGTGCTCCGGAATGCTGTGATCAAAAACAGCCGCGAAGGGTTGTTGTGCGGCTTCAGCAAGAGTCCCAACTTGTCGGATTTTAATGCGGGAAACATGCCGGAAGTGCAGCTGGAGAATGTGATCATCCAGGACATTCAAGGCAACGGTATTATTTCACTCCTGAGTGATATTCAGGCAGAAAACACGCTTATTTATAATTGTGGGGCATCAAATGCGGCGCTGTTGTTGGGTGGACGATACGATTTTCGCCACGCCACCCTGGCCAACTTTGGCAGTATTGCCATCAGCCACCAAACCCCGATTCTGGTGCTGTCCAACTTTTACAATTTTGGGCAGGACGAAGGGGGTTCGGACATCATTCTGGAGTCGGATCTGGAGCAGGCTGATTTTAGGAACGTGATCGTTGAAGGGAACATTCTGCGCGAGCAGGAGATTGTGTTGGGCAACCTGGAGCAGAGCGCATCCTTCAACCACCTGTTCAGCCACTCGCTTTTGCGAACACGTATTTCCACCGATACCATCAACACGTTTAACTGCATTTTTAACGAGTCACCGCTGTTTGTGGACCGCAGCGAGCGCAATTACCGCCTGGACGAAGGTTCCCCGGCTATTGATGCGGGTTTTGACATCGGCCTGGGCCTGGATCTGGACGGCAATGTGCGGCCCTTTGCCGGAACCTTGCCCGATATCGGTGCCTATGAAAGCGGCTATGAGTAGGGCATCGCGGTTTGCCCCGGTTACCGTGTATCCGCGAGGTCACTGCCCCGTATACCCATTAATGACTCGCTGTTTGCACCGGCCAACTTGCCGGAAACCTGACTAAATTCCGGTTTGATGTGAAGTTTCTAACCGGCGTTTTCTATTCTTTCCCCATCCAATTGGTTTTGGTGCACGCTAAAAAGCACCATTTCCTGCTGCTTTTTTGGGTTTTCCTGACCCTTCTGGTTACCAGCACCATCGGTCAGCACTATGGCATCAACTACCTCTACCTGGATCCGGAGTACCTCGGCGAGGTGGACTTTCTGAGTTTTTTTATTGTGGGAATGGCCCTGGGGGGCTTTCTGGTGACCTGGAACATCACAGCCTATATTCTGCACGCCCACCGTTTTCCCTTTCTGGCCACCATTCACCGGCCGTTTGGTGTCTTCATGCTCAACAACAGCCTGATCCCGCTGGCCTTTTTGGGCGTGTACATCTATTGCCTGGTGTCTTTTCAGCGCGACGATGAATTTGCTTCTACGCAAATGGTGCTGTCCAATGTATTGGGGCTGGTAGCAGGCATTGTGGCCATCATCTTTCTGGCTGGCACGTATTTTTTTCAGACCAACAAAGACATCTGGCAGATCTTGGGTTTGCGCCGTGAGGATGAAGCCCTGGACATCCAGATGACCGCAGCGGGCGAAAACACCTTGCCCTCCATGCTCATCTGGCGGGTGGATACCTACCTGAACACCAGCTTGCGCCCCCGGATTGTGCGTTCGGTAGCCCATTACGATGTGGCTATGCTGCTCAAAGTGTACCGGCAACACCACGGCAATGCCGTGTTTATAGAGGTGACCGGGTTGGTTTTGCTGTTGGGGCTGGGCTTGTTGATCGATTACGAATTCTTTCGCGTGCCGGCAGGTGCCAGTGTGTTGGTGCTCTTTGGCCTGCTCGTCGCGCTCACGGGCGCGTTCAGCTACTGGATTCGCGGGTGGCGGGCCGCCATGTACGTGGCCCTGATCCTGGGTCTGAATGCCCTCATGCAGCACGACCTGTTCAAGTACGCCAACCACGCTTACGGCCTGGATTACGAAACCAAACCGGCTGCTTACACGCTGGAGCGCCTGGACAGCCTGAGTTCGCCGGCCATCCGTGCGCGCGATCGCGCGCATTGGCAAGGCATGCTGGACGAGTGGGCGGCCAAGCATCCCGTGTCGGGGGGGCGCAAACCCAAAATGGTGCTGATCAATGCCAGCGGGGGGGGGCTTCGTGCGGGGCTGTTCACCACCAAGGTCATGCAACAGGCTGACAGCCTTTGCCATGGCCGGTTAATGGACCACAGTTTTTTGCTGTCCGGAGCTTCCGGAGGAATGTTGGGCCTGGCGTACTACCGGCAATTGGCCTGGCTGGCCCGCCAGGACACGGCCATCAACAAGAACGGAGTTGAGCACGGCGATGCTATGGCCGCCGATATGCTCAATCCGGTTTTTTTCACCATTGTGGTCAACGATCTGTTCTTTCCCTGGCAGCACTTTGAAGTGGCAGGCCGCGAATACCGGAAGGATCGCGCGTATATTTTTGAACAAACGTTCAATCGTTCAACCGATAGTCTGTTGAATCATCCGCTTGCCTACTTCCGCGAGGCAGAAGCACGTCAGGAGATGCCCTGCATGGTGCTCAGCCCAACCATCATCAACGATGGACGAAAATGCTACATCAGCCCGCATCCGGTTTCCTGGCTGACCAGACCGGCCAATGTTGATCGGAGTTTGCGCCAGCCCCAGGTGGACGGCATTGATTTTGGTTCTTTTTATAAAAATCAGGGCGCTGATTCCCTGCTCCTGACCTCGGCGCTGCGCATGAATGCTACCTTTCCCTACATTTTGCCCAACGTAGCGCTGCCTAGCAATCCGCTGACGGAAGTCATGGACGCCGGATTGCGCGACAATTTTGGCCTGGAAACCAGCACCCGGTTCATCCACCAATTTGCGGACTGGCTCAACGAGCATACCTCCGGGGTGGTGCTGCTGGAGATCAGAGGGCACGAGCAATTCGAAATGATTGAGGACTACCAGGGCCAGTCGTTTTTGGATAAGGTGTTCAGCCCGGTGGGCAACCTGATCGCCAACTGGAGCGAAATCCAGGACTACCAACACGATTTTCTGATTGATTACGCCAGCGAAGCGATGAACGGCAAGCTCGATGTGTTGGTCTTTGAATACACGCCGGCAGAAGGCGCAGAAAAGGCTTCGGTTAGCTTGCACCTGACTCGGCGGGAGCGCTACGACATTTTGCAAGCCACTTCCAGCGCGCAGAACCGCGCTGAATTTCAGCGTTTGCAGGCCATGGGTCTGGGACTCGGTCGCTGAGCGGGCGGTTGCCCTTCACCCGATGCGGTCCAACACCGCAATGTTTTCTACGTGATAGGTTCGGGGGAACATGTCCACAGGTTGCAGGGCAGCGATGGTGTATCCCGCGCAGAGTTGTTCCAGATCGCGGGCTTGCGAAACCGGATTGCAGGAAACGTAAACGATGCGCCGGGCCCCGCTTTCCAGCAAGCGCTGGTTGACCTTTTCCGTCATACCGGCACGCGGCGGATCGGTGATGATGACATCTGGTTTGCCTTGCGCTGCCAGAAATTCCGGGGTGAGCAGTTTGGTCATGTCGCCGCTGAAGAACCGGCAGTTCTCAATGCCGTTGTCGCTGGCATTGATCCGCGCATCAGCCACAGCGCCTTCCACCGATTCCACCCCTACCACTTCGCGGCAGGCATCAGCCACGTAAAGCGCGATGCTTCCCAGCCCGGTGTAGAGGTCGTAAACCCGGTCATCCGGGCGCAATTGCGCCAGCTCCCGAACCTTGCCCACCAGCACTTCGGCCTGCGCGGGATTGGTCTGGAAGAACGAATGCGGGCCCACCCGGTAGCGGATGTTGCCCAGGTGCTCGGTCAGGTAGTGGGCGCCGGAGAACGGCAGAATTTCCACATCGTTCATGGCGCTGTTGCTTTTGGTGTTGAGCGCGTAATGAACAGAAGCAATTTGGGGGAAATGCTCCGCCGTCGCTTGCAGCATCGCGGCAATTCCCTCGTTGAATTCGCTGACCACGAGGATGATCATGACCTCACCCTGGCGGTTGTTCCGGATTTGCAGGTTGCGGAGTACGCCGGTTTTGCGCCCGAGGTCGTAGAACGAAAGACCCGCCTGCCGCGCATAATCGCGGACAAACAACCGGATGGCATTGGACGGATCGGGCTGGAGGTAACAGGTTTCAATGTCCAGGACCTTGTCGTGGTAATTGGGCACATGGTAGCCGAGGATATCCATGGCCGCATCAGCGCCTGCGTCAATTTCCTCGCGGGTCAGCCAGCGCCGGTTTGAAAACGTGTATTCGAGCTTGTTGCGGTAGTGCGTGGAGGGTTCGGCGCCGATGGCGGGCAGAACCGGGGCTTCGCGGATGCGCGCCAGCCGTTGCAGCGCGTCGGCGACCAGTTGGGTCTTAAACTCCAATTCCTTGGCATAGGGAAGGTTCTGCCAGCGGCAGCCGCCGCAGGTGCCGAAATGCGAACAATAAGGTTCAATCCGGAACTCCGAAAGCTTGGAGAAATGCAGCGGGTAGCCCATGGCGAAGTTCTTCTTGTTCTTGAACAACTGCGCATCGACTACATCGCCGGGCACTGTTCTTTCCACAAAAATCACTTTGCCGTCCTGGTAGGCCATTCCCAATCCTTTGTCAGCTACCTTCACGATTTCCAGGTGTTGCAACACCTTGACCTGCTTCATGTTGACTATGCCTTAATTTTGCAATAATTAGCGGATACGGTTAAATCTCCCCAACTTCCAGCTTGGGTGTTTTTTCCCGCTGTCTTCCCTCGCCTTCTCTCCTGAACCCAATCGCTCCGCTTGCCCGATACGCTGCAACGTTTTCCCTGGCTTAAGCCTTTGCTGCCCCTCGCCGTTTTTCTGGCCTGGGGCTTTGCCGCTGCCAGTTCGGCCAGCGAGGCCTACGAGGGCCCCTATGTCCTGCTGCCCTGGGTTTCCGGCCTTTTGGTCGCCTTGTTTTATGCGGGTTCTCTTGCTTTTGCGATCGTTTATGACCGCACAAATAAACCGCTTGATCCCGAGATCTTGCTGCGCAATATGCTGGTGGGCGGCTTGTTTACGCTCTCGCTGGTGTTGCTGTCTCAACTCTTCCCACCCAGCAACCGGGGGCCACTGGCCTATTTCACGGGCGAAGTGTACCCGCTGTTGGCTTGCCTTCCGCTGGTTATCTACCAGGTGCGCACGTTTGTCCGGGTCAGGCACCTGATTGACGAGCGGTCCGCCTCTACCCGCCAATGGTTGCGAACCATGACGGGGCTGCTTTTCGTTTCTGCCTTTGCCGCCCTTTTTCCGCTGCCGGATCTGGTTTTGTACGGGTTGTTTGTGCTGGCTGCCATCCCCGCATTTTCGCTGCTTTTTCGGGTGCGCTGGATCGGCGACCTGACGCAAAGCAGCAGGGTGTATGTCTTTGTGTACCTGTTTTTGATCACCTGGGTGCATCTGGGCCTGGTGCTTTGGTTCTTTGTGGAAGATGCTCACGGCATTTTCTTTAGCCAGGCGCACCAAAACCCCTTCCCCCTGCTTTTGCTGATGTTCAATGGGGCTTATGGGCTGATGAGCTTGCTGTCGGTGCTTTTTAACTGGCCGATGACCGCCATTATGGAGCGCCGCAACAACGATATTTTTGGTTTTCAAAGCCTCCATGAGCAAATCAGCCACCAAGGGTCGGCCGAAGATATTCAGGAATTGCTGCTTGACTTGTGTTACCGCAACAGCGGTGCACGCGCCGCCTGGTTTACCCGGCCTTTGAGCGGTGGTCAACAGGTTCAGTACCTCAAGCGCGGTGATGTAGCCCTTGGCCAAATTGGCCGTTGGGAAGGCGGGCTGCGCCAACAGGCTACAGCAGAGGTGGTGGAGCGCGAAGGGCACCTGTATGTGCGCAATGCCGCGCGCCACGAGCATTTGCAGGATTTGGGCACGCAGTTTAAAACAGCACTGAGTTTTCCGATGTCCGTGAATGGCCATCCCGAAGGCAGCCTGGTTTTGTTGAAGGAGCCCGAAGATGCCTTTGACGAGTATTCCATTCGGATGCTCGGAACCTATGTCAATCAGGCCCGACTGGCCCTGGAGAAAAACCGCCTCGTTGCTCAAGCTGTTGAAAACGAACGGATGAAAAACGAGTTTGAAATCGCTACGCGAGTGCAGGAGAATCTTTTGCCCCGCGCGGCACCGGTTCGCTCCTGGGTTAGTTTAGCGGTGGCCTATCAGCCGGCCCAGGAAGTGGGAGGAGATTGTTACGATTTTTTCGAAAAGGGCGATGAAGTATTCATTGTCCTGGGCGACGTAACGGGCAAGGGCATGGGCGCCGCCTTTAACGTGGCCGAACTCAAGGGCATTTTCCACTCCAATCTGGACCATCTGGAGGATCCTGAAGAGTTTTTGTACCGGGTTAACACGGCTGTCAGCGCGTGTTTTGACCCCCAGATTTTCCTCACCCTGGTGTTCCTGAGCTTCCGGCCGATGGAAAACCAATTCATTTACGCGCGGGCAGGGCATTGTCCGCTGTTGTTCTACCGGGCCAGCGACGGGCAGGCGGAGTACCTGGAAGACAAAGGAATGGGCCTTGGTATTGTCCGCACAGACCGCTACCGGAACCATATCCAGGTAAACAGCCACCGGTTTGACACGAACGACATCATTGTGTTGTTCACCGACGGCATCATGGAAGCTAACCACCCGGAAACCGGCGAGGAGTTTGGGCTTGAACGCCTACGGCACATTGTAGCCCGGCATGCCTTTTTTACGGCAGAAGAGATCAAGCGCCGCATTCTGGATGATATCCAGGAGTTTCTGGGCGGGGGAAGGGCCGGTGACGACATCACCCTGCTGGTGATCAAATTCCAATGAGGGTTACCATTACGTAACAAAAAGTCGTAATATTCGTAGAAGCCAACCAAGATGAACACCACCAACAAGCCAACCGGACTGAATTTAATCAGTGAGCCAATCGTCGGAGCGCTCATCCTGAAAATCAGCGGCGAACTGGATGCCAGTTCTTCGCTTGATTTTGATTCCCGACTCAAGCAACTGATTGCCGAAGGTCACACCCACTTCATTTTCGACGGCACGGAGCTGGCCTATATTGCCTCTGCCGGCCTCGGGGTCTTTATCAGCAACAAAGACGACGTTTATGACAAAGGGGGGCAGTTTATCTTTTTTGGTCTCCGCGAAGGGGTCCAAAACGTTTTTAACCTGTTGGGACTTACCGATTTGTTCACCTTCGTCTCTTCACAGGAAGAAGCGATGGACCTTCTTGCATGATAGCCCATTACTCGGTCATTTGTCGCCGGGAGGAACTTAAATCCATCCGCGACCGCCTGGGGGCGGAGCTCGAAACCCATGGCATAACCGGATTGCTCCGGGACCAGGTTGTTTTGGCGGTAGATGAGGCCTGTGCCAACGCCATCATACACGGCAACGATTGCGATGAGAACCGCACCATTCGCATTGAAGCAGAATTGCGCGAAGGGATCTTAACCGTGCGCATTTACGACGTTGGCCAGTTTGAGTTTGATCCCAAGTTGCTGGAGCGCGACATTGACTACTTTATCCGCAACAAGATGAAGGGTGGCCTGGGCCTCAAGCTGATCCACGCCATTATGGATGAAGTTCGCTTTGATCTGGTGGACGGTGTTTGCGTCTGCACCATGATCAAGGCTGTTCCAGTTAGCTGATAATCAGGCTGTTGCACGGGCATGGAAGCCCTTCGCCCGCAACTTAAACCACCGCCGGTTTTGCCGGAGGTCCTCTAAATTTTGCGTACCTTTGCCGCGCTTCGGAACAGCTCCGGAGCGCGTTGTTTTTATCCACAAATCGTTAACCGATAAGGAATTCGATAGATGAAAAAGGATTTTTTGGGAATTTTTGCCGCCGTTGCTCTTGCGCTCTGTTCAACAGCTTTGCTGGCCGCTGATGGTTCAACGCCCCCTGCAGGCGATGACCCCGGGACCGTGTTGTTTGAAGTGGGCAACGAGAAGGTTTCCCTGGAGGAATTTGAATACGTCTACCGCAAGAACAACCCGACCAAGCAGAACGATTACAGCCGGGCTTCTTTAGAGGAGTACCTGGAGTTGTACATCAACTTTAAGCTGAAGGTCAAAGAGGCCCGCACGCTGCGCATTGATACGCTCCCGGCCGTACAGAGCGAATTGGACCGCTACCGCAAGCAACTGGTCAAGTCTTATTTTGACAAGGCGGTTACCGACAACATGACCGCAGAGGCTTACGATCGAATGCTGCTGGAGATTGATGCCCACCACATCATGGTCACCGTTCAACCCGGTGCTGCGCCCGCAGATACCCTGGCTGCCTGGAACAAGATTTTGGCTATCCAACAGCGCCTGGCCAAAGGAGAAGATTTTGCCAAGTTGGCTGCAGAGGTTAGCGAGGACCCTTCGGCCAAAGAAAACAAAGGCAACATTGGTTATGTTACAGGCCTGCAAATTCCGGATGCCCGCTTTGAAGATGCGCTGTTCAACACGACCAAGGGAAAGGTTTCTGCTCCTGTGCGCACGCGGTACGGCTACCACCTGGTTAAGCCCGGCGAGCGCCGGTCCAACCGGGGCACCGTGCAGGTGGCGCATATGCTGATTAAGTTTTCCAAAGAAGCAGGCGCTGAAAGCCGCGATGCTGCCCTCAAGCGCGCTGCGGAACTGCGCGAAATGATTCGGAACGGAGCGTCATTTGACAGCCTGGTGACCATCCACTCTGACGACAAAACCACGGCTTCCAAGGGCGGTATTCTGGAGCCTTTCAGCACGGGTAAAATGGTCGGCTCTTTTGAAGAAGCCGCCTTCGCTTTGAAGAATCCTGGCGATGTCTCCGAGCCGATTGAAACCACTTACGGTTTTCACCTGATCAAACTGGTAGAGCGCACGCCTTTGGCTGGTTACGATGATATGAAAGCCGAAGTGTTGCGCCGTTTGCAGCGCGCGGGCCGGTACGACGAAGCGCGGGCGCGCTACATTCGCAATGCACAGCGCAGCTACGGGTTTACCGAAAATGCAGCTGCGCTGGATGCGTTCAAGGCTTCGATGGATTCCTCCATTTTGGTCAATACCTGGCGCGCCGCCAAAGCGGAAAATACCAATGCCGTATTGTTCCAATTGGGTGATGTGGCCTACAAAGTGGATGACTTTGCGTTTCACGTAGAGCGCAGCCAACGCGCCTACCGCGATCAGGACATCGCCGCCAAAATTGACCGCTTGTACCAACAGTATGTGGAAGACAATACGGTAGAGTATGCTTTGGGCCGCAAGGACGAAGCGTTCCGCCGCTTGTTGCAGGAGTATCGCGATGGTATCCTGCTTTTTGAATTGACCGAAGAGAAAGTCTGGCAGCAGGCCATGCGCGATACGCTCGGACTGCAGAATTTTTACGAGCAGACCCGGAACAATTACCTCTGGGATGAGCGCGTTGAAGCGGTTGTGTACACGATTCAAGATGCCAAGACGGCTAAAAAAGTGCGCAAAAGCCTCCAGGGTGGCGCTACAGCGGAGCAAGTTTCCGCCAAATACAATACAGGTGACAGCAAGAACATGGTGAGCACGGAGCGCGGGTTGTTCTTGCCCGGCCAGAACAGCTTCGTGGATGAAGCGGGTCGCGCGGTTGGCCTCAGTGCTGACCTTACCAACGAAAGCGGCAATACCGTTCTTGTGCAGGTTCTGCGGACGGTGCCTTCAGAACCCAAGACCCTGGACGAAGCCAAGGGCTATGTCATTTCAGACTACCAGGAGTTTCTGGAGGATCGCTGGGTAGAAGAGCTGCGGGCCAAGTTTCCCGTGGTCATTCACGAGCAGACTTTTCAGTCCATGATCCGATAAGCCTTGCGCAACCGCCCGGCCCTCATCGCTGCCTTTGTCGGGCTGACCTTGTGGTCGGCTTGTCAGTCTGGTGCCCGTCCCGGAGAAGAGCCGATTGCGCGCGTTTACGACCGCTACCTGTATCCGGCTGACCTGAGCGGGATCGTGCCCGCCGGCACAAGACCGGAAGACAGCGCCCGCCTGACCCAGGATTACCTGGACAATTGGATCAAACACCATTTGCTGGTCGAAGTGGCTTCGGAGAACCTGAGCGGCCAATTGTCTGAAATAGAGCGACAGGCCAAGGAATACCGGGAGAGTCTGCTCATTGAAGCCTATTTGCAACAATGGGTGGATCAGAACCTGGATACAGCCATGTCCAGAGAACAAATTCAGACCTTTTACGACGAAAACGCCCAGCAATTCAAGCTTCAGGAAACCGTTTATCGGATTGAATACGCCATCGGCGATGCTGGTAAATTCAATGCAGACTCCATCCGCTATTGGTTTCGAAACATCGAGCGGAACCGGGGAAATCTGGATCGCTATTGCAGCACTGCCTGTATCGATTACCAGGTTAACGGGGGCAAATGGTACAGCAAGGACGATCTGGGGCGTAACTTTCCCGGGGAGGACATTGCCCCGGAGCGTTTAGAAGGTGCCGATTGGATTCAGATCAACGACCAGGACCGGATCGCGTTGTTCCGGATTTTGGAACGCAAGCGAAAAGGAGAACCCATGCCGCTGTCCTATTGCCGAACGGACATCAGCAAACGAATCATGAACCGCCGCCACCGCGAACTGATCAAAGCCACTTACCGGGATTTGTACATTGAAGGAGGCAAGCGCGACCATTTTGAAATTTATTGACCTTATCAGCAGCCCGTGAAACATAGCTTTATTTATTGTCTCTTTCTGCTTTCCGGGTTAGTGGCCCGCGCCCAATACCCTATGTTGCTGGACAAAGTGGTGGCGCAGGTAGGCGACCAGATCGTGTTGAAGTCAGATATTGAGTTTCAATACCTTCAGTACACGCAGGAAGGGGCACCTGGTGCTGAGTTGCGCTGTGAGTTGCTGGACCAGATGGTGGCCCAGAAAATGCTGGTGCTTCAGGCCGAAGAAGATTCTGTGATTATCTCAGAAGAGGAGGTGGATGCTGAGTTAACCCAACGCTTCAACTACTTTATCGGGCTGCTGGGAAGCGCAGAAAAACTCGAGGAGTTTTACGGCAAGCCCATTGTTCAGTTGAAGGAAGAATTCCGGCAAGACATCGCGGACCAGTTGCTGGCCCGACGCATGCAGAGCCTGGTCACCGGCGACGTTCGGATCAGTCCCGCAGAGGTTCGGACTTTTTTCAAAGAGATCCCCACGGACAGCTTGCCGTTTTTTGATGCCGAAGTGCAAATGGCCCATATCGTGCTGATTCCGGAGCCCAACCAGGAACAGCGGGCCTTTGCCCGTGAAAAGGCAGAGGAATTGCTCGCGCGTGTTCGAAAGGGGGAAAAGCTCAGCTTTTTAGCAGGCATCTATTCGGATGATCCAGGCTCAAAGGAGCAGGAAGGCGATTTGGGTTGCATGGGTCGGGGAACCCTGGTCCCCGCTTTTGAAGCGGCCGCTTTTCGCCTGAAAAACGGGGAAATTTCAGAGGTGGTGGAGACGGAATTCGGGTTCCACATCATTGAAATGGTGGAGCGCAAAGGGGAACAAGCGTGCCTGCGCCACATCCTGGTCCAGCCACGGGTTACGAGTTCCAACCTGGCGGCTACCTCCAGCCGGTTGGATTCCATCCGCAATGCCATTGAAACCGGAACCCTGACTTTTGCCGCGGCAGTGGCGCGTTTCTCGATGGATCAGCAGACCAACAAAAGCGGCGGCGGCATGATCAACCCGGCGGACGGCTCCAACCTGTTTACCGTTGCTGACCTGGATCGGGATACCTACTTTGCCATTGAGCAGCTCAAACCGGGCCAACTCTCTGCGGCGCAGGCTTATGTGACGCCCGAAGGAAAGCAAGCCTTTCGCCTGATTTTGCTGCTGGACGAAACCGAGCCTCACAAGGCCAATCTGGATCAGGATTACTCCAAAATTCAGGCTGTTGCGTTGCAAGCCAAGCGCGGGCGGCTCATGGATGAATGGCTGGCCGGTAGATTGGGCAAAACGTATCTTCGCGTGGACCCGGTTTACGCAGGCTGTCCGCAGGCAGAGCGCTGGTTGAGTGCAGCTTCCGGTGGGCTGGGCCGTTGATGGTTTCCATCTGTTTCGGGGGAAGAGTCGGATGACCCGCCGGCAAATAATTACTTTCTAAAGAATATGATTTCCACGCAAGGCAATGAAGTCCAGGCTGTTGATGCGCTGGCGCGATCGTTTGAAGAACTCCGGGCCGAAATTGGCAAGGTGATCGTTGGGCAGGAAGATGTGGTTCGCTATGTGCTGTTGTCTATCTTTTGCGATGGGCACAGTTTATTGGTTGGTGTCCCAGGGCTTGCCAAAACGCTGTTGATCCAGACCATTTCCGATGTGCTGCACCTGAGTTTCAAGCGCATTCAGTTCACTCCGGATCTTATGCCTTCGGACATTATTGGATCGGAGTTGCTGGATGAACAAAGGCATTTTCGCTTTATTCCCGGGCCGCTCTTTGCCAACATCGTGTTGGCTGACGAGATTAACCGAACCCCCCCCAAGACCCAGGCGGCCTTGTTAGAAGCGATGCAGGAACGCGGCGTTACCGCTGCAGGACATCGCCATGCCCTTCCCCTGCCCTTTTTTGTGTTAGCTACCCAGAACCCGATTGAGCAGGAAGGGACGTACCCCTTGCCCGAGGCGCAGCTGGATCGCTTCATGTTCAACATCCGCCTCGATTACCCGTCGTATGCAGAGGAGGTGGCTGTGGTAAAGGCCACCACAACGGATCGGCAGGCCAGCGTCAACAAAATTCTGAGCGGCGATCAGATTCGTGCTTTTCAAAGCCTGATTCGACGCATACCTATTGCAGACAATGTGTTGGAGTATGCGGTAAACCTGGCCGCCAAAACCCGGCCGGGCACCGAGCGCGCTCCGGAGTTTGTGACCAATTACCTGAGCTGGGGTGCAGGCCCGCGCGCGTCGCAGTTCCTGGTGCTTGGGGCCAAAGCCCACGCCGCAACCCGAGGCAAGTACTCGCCTGACATTGAAGATGTGCAAGCCGTGGCCGAACCCATTCTGCGCCACCGCATCGTGCGCAACTACAAGGCAGAGGCGGAAGGCATCAGCACGGAGAGCCTGATTGCCAAGTTGCTGTAGGGTGCGCTTTAGGTCCTGGCCGCTATCCGATTAAGGGGTTGGTGTTATGCCGGACGAATTGGCGTTGAAACGGCCAGGCGGGATTTGCCCGGTCAACACCGTGCGTTCAATGATGTTGACCAATCGCTTGCCTTTTGCAATGCTTTTGCTGTGCCCTCCCGGGTGCATGATGAGCCAGGACGGCGTGTTTGGTGAAAGCGCCTCGTAGAGTGCTCTGCCCCCCACCGCATAGCGGGCATAGCCAAACGTTGACTGGTAAAGCGGTCCGAAATCAGGAGTGTTCACGGAATCGGTTTCTCCGTGGATGAAAAGCATGGGGACCACATGTTGGAAGGTCAAGTGTGGCATGGTACTCCCGGAAACTGAAATGGCTGCAACAATGCGCTGGTTCACCGCCGCCGCTGTTGAACCGTAAGGCCCGTTCATGACCGCCAGGTGACCGCCAAACGAAGTGCCGTAAAGGATCAGGCTATCGGTTGTCTGGCTGGCAATGTAAACAATGCCCAATTGTGCATCCTGTGCAGCCCAAACAGTCGCCGTATCAAAGCGGTTGAAGTCAGCTTCCGTGGCGGCATAGGGATTGCGGGGTATACAAGGGTCATAGGACCCTTCATGCCATCCTCTGCGGTATTCCAAACACCAAACATCATAGCCGGAGCGGAGGAAAGCCGCTACATCATCACTGAAATTTCCGGCATGGCCAACGTCTCCGCCTCCGCCGTGCAGGTAAACCACATCATAGGGTTTTGGACTTGGGTGGTCCGTTTGAAAGTGGATAACAAAACGCTCCTGCATCCAGCCAAACACGTTGGTATCCGGCGGCGCATAGCTGGTAATGCTGGTGGCGTTTTCCATGGCACTGGTCAGGTAAAGCAGGTTGGCCAGCGCAGAGTCAAAAAGGTATTCGTGGCAGCTGCCTGCACTATCGGTGCGACTGAGCGGGGTTGGTTGAAGCAGCGGCGGTTGTTCCTTTTGGCAGGCAACAAAGGTGGTTATTGCGAGGAGCAAGCATAGGCCGTAGCGAACGCTTTGAATACAGTACTGCATGGTATGTTTTGCAGCAAGAATAGACCACGTTTAAACGTATGTTTAACCAAAAAAATTACGTTTTAGCAAGTGCTGAAATACAGCGGGCAACCGTATAGATGCGGATGCCGACTGCGAATAGCCGTATAGGTTGGTTGGGCTTAGCGGGCAGTTACCAGTTGCTGCCTTACGGCCGCAAAACCCAGTTCAAGATCCGCGATTAAGTCCTGCGGGTGTTCCAGGCCAATGGATAAGCGGATCAGGTTGGAATGGATGCCCAAGCGCTCCCGGTCTTCCGGAGATACGCCGGAATGCGTCATGGTTGCTGGGTGCTCTGCAAGCGATTCTGTTCCTCCGAGGCTCACCGCCAGTCGGATCAGGTCCAGAGCATTCAGAAAACGAAAGGCATCTTCTTCAGCGCCCTGAAGGTAAAACGAGATCATGGCGCCAGGACCTTCGCACTGGTTGCTGTAGGTGGTATAGGCAGGGCCATCGGCCGGTTCCAGAAAGCCGAGGTAGCGCACTTGCACAACATCCTCGTGTTGGCGCAGGTATTCCGCGACGACAGCAGCACTTTCGGCCTGGCGTGTCATGCGCACAGATAGCGTCTCCATACTGCGCAACAGGAGCCAGCTGACCCATGCATCAGCCGCAGTGCCCAGGTAAACGCGAAGTGTTTTGATCGGCTGAAGCACGGCGGCACTTCCGCTGGCAGCACCGGCGATCAAGTCGCTGTGGCCGCCAATGTACTTAGTGGCCGAGTACAGGACCAAATCTGCGCCGTGCTGAAGCGGGTGTTGCCACAACGGACCCAAAAATGTGTTGTCAACGGCCAAAAGAACCCGTTGGTCAGGCCGGGAGAGCTTGTCGGCCAGGGCGCGACAAGCGGCCAGGTCAGTAAGTTCGTTGGTGGGGTTGGCCGGGGTTTCGACAAAAATCATCTTAACCCGATTTTGCAAGCCGGTTCTGCGCAACCGGAGTCGGATGGCTGATTCTGGTTCGTCGGATGCAAACTCCAGGGCATGGATGCCCAATTCGGGCAGGTAATGCCGGATAAAATGGTCGGTTCCTCCGTACAAAGGCCCGTTGAAGAGCAGAACATCACCAGGTTTCAGGTAGGCTAACAGCGATGTGCTGATGGCGCTCATGCCGCTGTGGAAAATGGCGCAGGCTTCGGCATCGTCCCACAGGCGCAGGCGCTCTTCGGCCAACTCCAGCCCCGGATGGCCCAGGCGGCTGTACACGGCTCCCGGTTCGGCACCTGCTACCCCATGGGCAGCGGCAAACCGCATTTTGCCGGTTTCTGCATTGGGAAAGGCAAACGTTGAGGTGGCGTAAAGCGGGGCTTTAATGGCGCCAGATGCTGTTTCCGGATCATAGCCATGGGACATCATCCGGCTCTCCAGGTGCCTTTTTGGGGAGCCTTTGCGGTCAGGGGGGAGGGGGGAAGAAGAAGCGCGTGCCATGATGCAGTATTTTGTCTACTAAAGTTCGCATTTGGCGTGTTTAGTTTCAATAATTTCCCATTATGCCAATGATTTTTCTATTTTTAGCGGCTTTTGCAGATATTTTTTGGTTCAGATCACCAACCAGCGCCCCATGTCAGAAGATTCTTTGCCCTATCCTGCTCCCGAAGGCATGCACCAGGCACCGCTCCACAACCTGGATGCCACCGATTTGCGAATTCTGAGGCTTTTGCAGCATCAGGCCAAAGTCACGAACAAGGAAATTGCCGCTGAACTCGGGTTGACAGCCAGTCCTGTTTACGAACGCATCCGCAGGTTGGAGCGAACCGGAGTGATCCGCCGTTACGTAGCCTTGATAGACCGAGAGCAGCTGGGTTTGCGGTTGTTGGTGTTTTGCAACGTCAGCATCAAGGAACACGCCCGCCCCTATATTCTGCAGTTTGAACGCGAAATCCAGACCTTGCCAGAGGTATTGGAGTGTTTTCACACGGCTGGTGGCTTTGACTATTTGCTGAAAATTGTGGTTCCGGACATGAACGCTTACCAGCAGTTTTTGGTCCAGAAACTCGCGGCCCTGGAGAACATTGGCAGGGTGCAGAGTTCTTTTGTCATGGATGAGATCAAGCACAACACGCAGATACCCATCTAATCCGGTGCCTGGCCGGCGGAGGTGCTTTTCCGGAGCCTTCCCGGAAACCTTTGCAGCCGTGGATCGGTTATCTTTGTATGAACTGCGGCATGCGTCAAGTCGGTTTGGTGTGCTGTTAGCCTGCCTTGACGGCTTGGCCTGTTCGCTTTGGTGGTGTTTTTGCACGCATGTTGCCCTTGCTTCTATCACAATTCCCCCGATGTGTCTGATCCTATAAAGCACGAATGCGGTATAGCGATGGTTAGGCTCTTGAAGCCCCTTTCGCATTACCGCGAGCGTTACGGAACCTCTTTTTACGGCCTGAACAAGCTCTACCTGCTGATGCACAAGCAGCACAACAGGGGCCAGGATGGTGCGGGCATAACCACCATCAAATTAGATGCGGAGCCAGGCACCAAATATATTGACCGGATGCGGAGCATTGACCAGCAGCCGATCAAGGACATTTTTGACCGGGTTTTTGGGCGCATTGAAGAAGAGCTTCAGCAAAAGCCCAAAAAGCGCGAAGATTCCCAGTGGATCAAAAAGAACGTCAAGTATGCAGGCGAGCTGCTGCTCGGCCATTTGCGCTACGGTACCCACGGCCAGAATTCCATTAACTCCTGCCACCCGTTTATTCGATCCAACAATTGGAAGTCAAGAAATCTGGTGTTGGCCGGGAACTTTAACCTGACCAACAACGACGAGCTTTTCCGGCAATTGGTGGCCATTGGCCAGCACCCCATTCGAAACGCGGATACGGTGACCGTGCTGGAGAAAATCGGGCATTTTCTGGACCAGGAAAACCAGCGGCTTTTTGAACAGTACAAAGCCTACCACGACAACCGCGAAATCTCCAACCTCATTGAGCGCGAGCTCGATTTGAAACGGGTTCTGGTGCGTTCGGCAAAGGATTTTGATGGCGGTTATGTCATGGCCGGATTGATCGGGCACGGCGATGCTTTTGTGCTTCGCGATCCGGTAGGGATTCGCCCCGCCTTCTGGTATGCGGATGAAGAAGTGATTGTTGCCGCATCGGAGCGACCCGCGCTTCAAAATGCGTTTAATCTGGACGTTGACCAGGTGCGGGAATTGCAGCCCGGGCACGCGCTGATCATTAAGGCCAATGGCCAATTTGAAGAGGCTTTTATCCGCACACCGGAGCCTCGCCGTTCCTGCAGTTTTGAACGCATTTATTTTTCGCGAGGTAGCGATGCAGACATTTACCGCGAGCGCATTCGGCTGGGGCAATACATAACGCCGCATATCCTCAAAGCGATTGACAACGATTTAGACAATACCATATTCAGTTACATCCCTAACACAGCAGAAGTTGCGTTTTTGGGCATGATCAAAGGGTTGGAAGATCACCTGGATACCGAGAAAAAATCGGCCATTCTGGCGCTCGGAGCAAACCCGGATCCGGCAGCGCTTGACCGGATTTTAGGGCGAAGGGCTCGCGTGGAAAAACTCGCCATTAAGGACGCTAAGCTGCGCACGTTCATCACCCAGGACAACAGCCGAAACGATCTGGTCAGCCATGTGTACGACACCACTTATGGTCAGGTCAGGCCCGGTCAGGACACGTTGGTGCTCATCGACGACAGCATCGTGCGCGGCACGACGCTTCGCGAAAGCATTCTGCGCATCCTGGATCGACTCGGTCCCCGGAAAATCGTTATTGCCAGCTCGGCTCCACAAATTCGCTACCCGGATTGCTATGGCATTGATATGTCCAAAATGGGGGATTTTGTAGCTTTCCAGGCCGCCATTCAACTTTACCGGGAGCGCAACATGGAGGAAGAACTCCAAAGTTTGTTTGAGGAGGTCAAGCTGGAAGTGGTCAAACCCCTTCGCGAGCAAAAGAACCTGGTCAAACGGATGTACGAGCCATTCAGCGATCTGGATCTTTCCGCGCAAATAGCCCGCATCGTTACGCCTGATGACTTGCGCGCCGAAGTGCAGGTTGTTTACCAGAGCGTTGCTGATTTGCACCGAGCCATTCCCAATCACAAAGGCGATTGGTATTTTACCGGCGACTATCCCACACCAGGCGGTGTTCGTGTAGCCAACCGGGCTTTTTTAAACTTCATGGAAGGCAAGAACATCCGGGCTTATGCCTGATCAAGAAACAACAAACCGCGCGTCAACGTCACCAGCCGGGGACTTTGTGGTGCGCGAAGAAGTCGTCATCAAATTTGCGGGCGACTCCGGGGATGGCATGCAACTTACAGGCGGCCAATTCACCAATACAGCCGCTCTTGTGGGAAATGATCTGGCTACCTTTCCCGACTTTCCCGCTGAAATACGCGCCCCGGTCGGCACCCTGGCAGGGGTATCCGGCTTTCAGATCAATTTCGCCAGCCGTCCGGTTTTTACCCCGGGAGATTCCTGCGATGTGCTGGTGGCCATGAATGCCGCCGCCCTGAAGGCCAACTTGTCCGGGCTGGTACCCGGAGGCGAGCTCGTGCTGAATTCTGATGGTTTTGATGCTAAAAACCTGCGCCTTGCCGGTTATGCCAGCAACCCGCTCGAAGACGGCAGCCTGGAAGGGTTCACGCTTCACGTCATGGACGTGACCAAAATGACGCGCGAAACGCTGCAGGATTACACCCTGAGCACCAAGGAAAAGGATCGGTCCAAGAACATGTTTGTGCTGGGCTTCCTCTACTGGATGTACGACCGCCCGATGCAGTCCAGCCTGGATTTTTTAGCCGCCAAATTCAAAAAGGACCCCGCCATTTACGAAGCCAATGCGGCCGTTCTGCGCGCCGGCTACCACTACGGCGATACCACAGAAACCTTTGCGACGCGGTACAAAGTTGAACCGGCCAAAATGCCTCCCGGCCGCTACCGCAGCATCACGGGCAACGAAGCTACGGGCATGGGCCTGGTCGCTGCCTCTGTTCGCTCTGGCTTGCCGTTGTTTTTGGGCAGCTATCCCATTACCCCGGCCTCGGAGATTTTGCATTACCTGGCTGCACGCAAATCGTTCGGCATTAAGACCTTTCAGGCAGAGGACGAGATCGCCGCCATCTGCTCCGCCATTGGCGCAGCCTTTGGAGGAAGTTTGGGCATCACCACCACTTCCGGCCCCGGCATGGCGCTTAAGACCGAAGCCATGGGGCTTGCTGTTATGTTGGAATTGCCGCTGGTCATTTGCGACATCCAGCGCGCAGGCCCTTCCACCGGATTGCCGACCAAAACAGAGCAGAGCGACCTGTTGCAGGCGGTTTATGGCCGCAACGGCGAGTGCCCGCTCGTGGTCATGGCGGCGCATTCCCCTTCTGATGCCTTTGAAACGGTTTACGAAGCCTGTCGCATTGCCGTGGAGCACATGACGCCGGTTATTTTTCTCTCCGACGGCTACATCGCCAACGGGGCGGAGCCCTGGCAGTTTCCGCAGGCCGCGGATTTACCGGCCATTCATCCGGTCTTTGCCACGGCAGCTGATGCCGACCCGGAACGCGGATTTCTGCCGTATCGCCGCGATGAGCGCCTGGTTCGAAAGTGGGCTGTGCCGGGCATTGCAGGGCTGGAGCATCGAATCGGCGGACTGGAAAAGCAAAACGAAACAGGCAACATCAGCTACGATCCGATGAACCACGAGCTGATGGTCCACTTGCGCGAAGCCAAGATTGAGCGGATTGCCGATTTTATTCCCGAGTTGCGCATTGACCAGGGACCCGAAGAAGGCGATCTGCTGCTGCTCGGCTGGGGGTCCACGTTTGGCACTTGCAGCGCTGCCGTGCGGGACCTGAACGCCGCCGGATATGGAGTCGCTCACGCGCACCTTCGGCACATCCGGCCCTTCCCCCGAAATTTGGAAAGCCTGATGAGCCGCTTCAAGCACGTGTTGGTTCCGGAAATCAACAACGGACAATTGGTTCGGATTTTGCGCGATCACTTTCCGCGCACGTTTGTTCCGTTCAACCGCATCCAGGGCATTCCTTTGCGCAAGAGCGAGTTGATGCAGGCCGCGGTGGACGTGCTGCGCGGCGTTGATGCTGCCGGGCAGACCGGATTGCATTCGTCTGCGAGCAATGCCGGTGGCACCCCTCACTGATCTAACCCATTAACAGCTATGGCTGACTCTGAAACGCTGACTGCAAAGAGCCTTGTTACTGATCAGGACATCCGCTGGTGTCCGGGCTGCGGCGATTATTCCATCCTCAAGCAAGTGCAAACGGTGCTTCCCGGATTGGGCATACCCCGGGAAAAGATTGTCATGATCTCGGGCATAGGCTGTTCTTCCCGTTTTCCGTACTATATGAATACCTACGGAATGCACTCCATCCACGGAAGGGCCCCGGCCATTGTTACCGGATTGAAAGCTACCCGTCCGGATTTGAGCATCTGGTTGATAACCGGCGACGGCGACGGGCTGTCCATTGGCGGAAATCACTTTATTCACTTGTTGCGGCGCAACGTGGATTGCAACATGCTGCTCTTCAATAACCAAATCTATGGTTTAACCAAGGGTCAGTATTCGCCTACTTCTGAGTTGGGCAAAGTGGCAAAGTCCACCCCTTTGGGTTCCATTGATCACCCGTTCAATCCCGGCGCACTGGCCCTGGGCGCTGATGCTTCGTTTGTAGCCAGAAGCATGGACCGCGATCCCAAACATCTTCAACAGATGCTGATCCGCGCTGCCGGGCATGTGGGCACCAGTTTTTTAGAGATCTACCAGAATTGCAACATTTTCAATGACGGGGCATTTGAAGCGCTGACAGAGAAGAGCAGCAAAGGCGCCAATACCCTCTTTCTGGAGCATGGACAGCCGTTGGTTTACGGCATGAACAGCGAGCTGGGCATACGGCTGGACGGGTTTACGCCGAGAAGTTTTGTCCTGGATTTGGAAGGCAGTCTTGAAGACTGTTGGGTGCATGACGAGCGCGACATGGTCAAGGCCATGATCCTCTCGCGAATGTTTGATGACCCGGGAGTGCCAGGTTCCCTGCCAAGACCTTTTGGCGTACTTTATGCTATGGAGCGCCCGGTCTATGAAGTGATGATGGAAGCGCAGTTGGCTCAGGCACAAGCCAAGCGCGGCATTGCTGATTCTATGGAAGCGCTGGACGCTTTGATTGCAGGCAGTGAAACCTGGACCACAGCGTAGCAGATTTTCTAAACACCTCCTATTCGGAATAATACCAGATATTTAATTTAAGCGATGCAAACGATTCTTGGTGCAGGCGGTATAATCGGTCAGGAAATAGCGCGGGCGTTGCCAGCCTATACGCAATCCATTCGCCTGGTGAACAGGAATCCTAAAGCCGTCAATGCATCGGATCAGCTTTTTCCCGCGGACCTGTTGCAAAGCCGCGAGGTGTTTCGCGCGGTAGAGGGCTCAGAAACCGTTTACCTTGCGGTGGGCTTGCCCTATGATCGCAAAACCTGGCAGGCGCAGTGGCCGCCGCTCATGCGCCATGTGTTGGCTGCCTGCGAAGAGTTTGGGGCGCGTCTGGTGTTTTTCGACAACATCTACATGTACGACCCCGGCCATCTGGCACCGATGACCGAAGATGCGCCCTGGAACCCTTCCAGCCAGAAGGGCCAGGTCCGCGCTGAGGTTGCGCGCATGGTTTTGGATGCCGCGAGTTCCGGAAGAGTAAAGGCGCTCATCGCCCGCGCCGCAGATTTTTACGGCCCCGGCATTAAAGACCGCAGTGTGCTGACGGAAACGGTGTTCAAGCCCCTTTCTCAGGGCAAAAAAGCCCAGTGGCTTGGTTCGGCGCGCGTTCCCCATTCGTTTACCTATACCCCGGATGCCGGCAAGGCAACGGCCTTGCTCGGCAACACGCCAGACGCTTATGGGCAGACTTGGCATTTGCCCACTGCGGCAAACCCGATGACCGGCCAGGAATGGGTGGCCGCTATTGCCCAGGCCCTGGGGGCTAAACCGGGTGTTCAGGTAGCCCCGGCCTGGTTGGTGCGTGTACTGGGGCTTTTCAACCCGGTGATGCGCGAGTTGGTGGAGATGATTTACCAGTATGACCGCCCCTATTTGTTTGATTCCACCAAGTTCGAAAAGCGCTTTCCCATGCGCGCAACATCGTATCAGGAGGGTATTGCCGCGATTGTTGCCCGGGATTTTTCAGGCGGCACAGCCAAAAGCTAACGGAGCATTTGCCCGGAGAAACGGGTCATTTCCCACGTTTTTTGTACTTTAAAGGCTGCTTTTGTTCTTCTAAACAGCATTTTCATGAAATCTTGGTTGCTCATTTTGGCGGTGCTCGTGCCTTTTTTGGCCACAGCGCAGCCTTGCACGTTGACCAACGCAGCGGGTTGCGATTGTTTGGACGGGTCGAATGACTGCGACTTGTTGCCGGATTTGCAGTTGTCCCGCGACCTGCTGCTGGACCCGTCGGAGAACCCGGAAATAGCCGGGGAGCTCGGTGTTTCCGTGTCCACGCCCAACACCGGCCACGGACCGCTTCGCGTGGTGGCCACCGATTATTTTGTCTGTGGAACGGATACCATTTTGAGTCCGGGTGGTTTTCCCGGCTTGTGCACGGATGGCACGGAGCCGCGGCAATTGATCAAGCAGCGCGTTTACCACAAGCATCCGGATGGAACGATGTCTTACACAGAGCGCTGGGCCGGTTCCATGACCTACCACATTAGCCATGGGCACATGCACGTGGACGATTGGGGCGTGTACAGTTTGCGCACGGCTACGGCAGACCCGGATCCGCTGAGCTGGCCCATTGTAGCAGAGGGCGGCAAGCTCGGTTTTTGCCTCATGGATTTTGGTTCCTGCTCGTATTATTACGGCCATTGCCGGGATGCCGCCGATGGCATCCTGACAACGGACGCTCCCAACTACGGACTGGGCGGCGGCGGCTATTCCTGCGGCATGACCAACCAGGGCATCTCAGCGGGTTGGACGGACATTTACCACTATTACCTGGACGGGATGCAAATAGCCATCCCTCCCTCGGTGTGCAACGGCACGTACCAGCTTGTGGTCCAGGTTGATCCCAACAATTATTTCCTGGAAGAAAGCGACGACAATAACGTTGTTTCTGTTCCCATCACGCTGACGCAGCAAGGCGGTTTCAGCGCGTTTGAAGTGTTGGTTGACGAAGGGGTCACGCAACTCTGCCCTGGGCAGAGCGCTACCTTGTCGGTTCCCTTTTTTGCAGAGAGTTATGTCTGGTCGAATGGCATGACGGGCCCGAGCATCACCGTCAGTGATCCCGGAACCTATACCGTCACAGTAACCAGTGCCACGTGTGGTTCCGTATCATCGCTTCCGATTACGCTCAGCAGTTTGGATGTGGTTGCCCCGGTCACGCAGGGCGATTCGGTGTGCAGCAGTGGCTCGATGACCTTAACGGCGGTGTCCACTGGCGGAACCATCCAATGGTATGATTCGGTGGAAGGGGGAAGTTTGCTGGGCAGCGGTCCTGCCTTCACCACCCCGGTGTTGACCGCCACTACTTCGTATTGGTCCGCTGAACAGAAGTTCATCCCCGGCGAGGTCGGGCAAGTGGGACCGGTGGCGCATATCGGGGCCAGTCTGTACAGCGGCTCTACGTTTAATGGAGCACTGATTGTTGATGTGCAACAAGCGCTGACGCTTCGCTCCGTAAAAGTTTATACGGATCAGGCCGGTCCCCGCGTCGTTGAGTGGCGGGATGCTTCCGGTGCGGTACTGGCCAGCAAGCTGGTGGAAATTCCCGTAGGCGAAAGCAGGGTATCCCTTGACTTTAGTCTGTTGCCCGGTTTCGACTATCAACTGGGCACCCAAACAGCCCAGAACCTGTTAACGCTGGGCACGGAGAGCCCTAGGCTTCAGCGCTCCAACAGCGGCGTGGCCATGCCCTATGTATTGTCCGGAAAGGTGAGCATCAAGGACACTAATTTTGGCAACGCCCTGTACTATTACTTTTACGACTGGGAAGTAGCCGGGCAGGATTTGGTCTGCGAAGGCCCGCGCGCAGAAGTTGTCGCGCAGGTCAAGTTGTGCACCGGTTTGAGCGATCCGTTGCGCGGTGCCAGCGCTTCACTGTGGCCCAATCCGGCTTCTGGCGAGAGTTTGCTTTCGGGCAATTTTAGCCAGGATGTTGCGGTGGACGTGGTAGTGCGCGACCTCGCAGGACGGGCCGTGTACACGCAAAGCCTTGGTCGCCAGAACGGTGCCTGGCAGCACAGCTTGCCTACCTCCCTGTGGAGCAATGGCCTTTACCTGGTAGAAATTGTTGCAGACGGGGCTTCGCTGCGGCGCAAATTGCAGGTAAGCCATCCGTAATATTTTCTATGCGTAACATAAGATTTTTTGTGTTTGCGTGCCTATTTGTTTGCACAGGCACGCAGGCTCAGCCTTTTTGGGAGATCTACAACACCGATAACTCCGAGTTACCCGATAATTGGGTCAATGCATTGGCGGTAGGCTCGAACTTGGCGCTTTGGGTGGGCACCGAAACAGGGCTTGCCCGGTTGCAGGCTGGTGGCTGGAGCAACTGGACCAGCAGCAGTTCCGGATTGCCAGACAATGCCGTGCGCAGTCTGGCGGTAGAGCCCGGCAGCGATGCTGTCT
Organism: Bacteroidota bacterium; assembly: GCA_016124275.1. Classification (GTDB taxonomy): domain Bacteria; phylum Bacteroidota; class Bacteroidia; order Chitinophagales; family BACL12; genus WGOA01. Next base: position 58,180 of record WGOA01000029.1, on the reverse strand, counting down.
GGGTAGGTACTTTTCTGGGTGGTGTTGCCCGCTTTGATGGGAGTACCTGGGAGGTTTGGAACAGCAGCAATTCGCCACTTCCGGAGAATTTTATCCGCGACATCTGGGTGGAGCACGAAGGCCGTGTGTGGTTTGGCACGCCGGCGGGGCTTGCCCTCAAGGAGGGCGATACCTGGACCCTTTGGAACACCGCCAATTCAGATTTGCCCGGCAACAATATTCCGGCTGTGCACATTGATCCGGATGGAACACCTTGGGTGGGCACCATCAATTCGGGCATTGCGCGGTTTAACGGAAAAGGCTGGGAAAACTGGACCATTGCCAATTCTGATTTGGTGGACAACACCATTCTCGACATTGCCCGGGATACGGCCGGGAACCTCTGGTTGGCCACACCAGCCGGAGGCCTGATCATTATGACGCCCGAAGCCGATTTTTTAACGTTTAACACCATCAACTCGGGAATTCCCGACAATGAGATTGCGCGCATTGTTTTTGACTCGCAGAACCGGGGTTTGCTCGGCATGACCGCTGCCGGGCTGGCGCAGTTTGACCAGAGCAGTTGGGAAGTGTACGATGCCCTTTCCACCAACTTGCCGGACAACAAGGTTCGGGCGCTGGTGTATGCCCCGGACAGCAGCATTTGGGTGGGCATGTTAGAAGGGGGGATCGCGCGCTGGCAACCTGTCGATACGGTTTCCGGGCTGCCCAATTCCCAGGCGCTTTCTGCGCTCCATTTGTTTCCCAATCCGCTGTCAGCGGGCCATGCGCTGCATTGGCGCAGCGGTGCTGCGCAGGCGGCGCTTTCGGGCGAAGGGTTGTTGTACAGCGAGCAGGGGCAGTGCCTGGCCAGAGCCTGGCTAAGCGCTGCTGAGCCCTTCCACCTTCCTGAAGGCCTGGCACCGGGCAACTACGTCTTTGTTTTTCAGTCTTTCGGGAGAATCTTGCGGGCTCCGCTGGTAGTGCTTGCCCAATGATGGAGGGATCCCGCACCGAGGTCAGCGAAGGCCAGGAACTTGCGCAGGCGTTTCTGTTGGCGGTTCGCGATGGGGCTGACCCGCAGCCTTGGCGAGATGTGCTGGCCGCGCTGGACAGGAATGCGCTGGCCAATGAGCTGAACACAGACGGCAAGAAACTGGCTTTCTGGATCAATGTGTACAACGCGGTGGCCCAGTTGCATTTAAGACCTTCTCAAGCCAACGGTGCTGCACCAGCGGGTTATGTTGGTGAATTGATTGCGGGTACAGCGTCTTTTAACGCGCGCGCTTGTGTGGTTGCGGGTCGGGGACTCAGCCTCAATGGCATCGAGCACGGTTTGTTGCGCCGCTCCCGGTTGTGGTGGAGTCCCTGGTTTGGACGCAAACTGCGACCAGGAGCCTTTGAGCAGCGATTTCGTGTGGATCGCCTGGATCCCCGCATCCACTTTGCGCTCAATTGTGCTGCTGAGTCTTGCCCGCCGATTCGATTTTACGATGCCAGTCAGCTTGACGCCCAGTTGGACCTGGCCAGCGCTGCGTACCTGGAGGCGACGGTGCGTTTTGATCCCGGAAAACAGGAGTTGCATCTTCCCGGAATCTTTTCCTTGTTTCGCAATGATTTTGGCGGGCCCAAAGGCATGTTGCTTTTTCTGAACCGCTACCGAAATTTTACCTCGCCGGCTAATCCGCCGCGATTGAAGTTTCAGCCTTTTCTGCGGTCGGCGCGGCTTGGTCATTTTGCGCTGGAAACAGCGGCCCTTCGCCCGGATGGTACAACTTGAGGAAGGTTGAGTTGAAGGGGGCTGAGTTGAAGTAGGCTGAGCAAGCTGAAACTGGGATGAACACTTTGCAGTGGGTTCAGGTTAAAATATTTAAAAACGAATATTAAATTAATGGAGCGCGCATTGTTGCTTTTTATCCGCAACCCGGTCAGGGGAAAAGTGAAGACCCGCTTGGCAGCAGGCGTAGGCGAAGACCAGGCTTTGGCGATCTACTTGCGCCTGTTGGAGCATGCCCGACAAACGGCCCTTGCTGTGGATTGCCATCGGTTTTTGTTTTACAGCGATAGCGTGGACCGATCGGATTCTTTTGATAATCAGGATTTTAGGAAATACAGCCAATGTGGCGGCGATTTGGGTACGCGCATGGATTACGCCTTTTCGCTTCCGTTTAAAATGGGTGGCTACAAGCAAGTGCTCATCATCGGGTCCGATTGTCCGGGCCTGACTCCGGCTATTGTTGAAGAGGGCTTTGAGGCGCTGAAAAGCCATGACTTTGTGCTGGGTCCTTCCGTTGATGGGGGTTATTACCTTTTGGGCATGACGCGCTGGCAGCGATCGCTGTTCGAAAACAAGCGCTGGAGCAGTGACTCGGTCCTGGCCGATACCCGGAACGATATTGAATCGGGCGGCGGGAGGCTGCACCTGTTGCCTGAGCTTCGCGATGTGGATACGGTTTCAGACTGGGAAGCGGCTGGCCGTCCCTGATGCGCCGGAAATGCACTAACCTTGCATCATGATGGTGCCACCAAATCGGGAAATCGTGCGCGGCCTTTCGGTTGTTTTGGGTTTTTTGGCCGCGGTCTTTCTGATACTCGGACTGCTTAGCAAAATTTATCCGGTGCTGATTTACTTCGGCATAGCGGTGGTACTTTCCGTGCTTGGCAAGCCAGCAGTGGATTTTATCTGCTCCAGGCACATCGGCCGCTGGGCATTGCCCAGGTGGATTGGAGCCTTGATGACGTTGGGTGGATTCTATTTGCTGATAGGAGGGGCCATTGCGGCACTGATTCCTCTCATTTACAACCAGGCACAGGGACTGCTTTCGCTTAGTCCCGACGAGATTGTTACTTCGCTGCAGGAGCCTATATCCCGGTTTGAATTTTACCTCAGGCCTTATGGCATTCCACAAGGCTTTGTAGTCCAAAGTCTGGAAGATATCTACAATAACCTTTTTTCTGCAGTTTCCTTGTCTGCCCTCTTTGCCGGAACTTTCCAGGTGCTGAGCAATTTGGGGGTTGCCTTTTTTACCATAACATTTAGTACGTTTTTTCTGCTCAAGGAAAAGAGTCTTTTTTTTCGCGCCATTATTTCCGCCACGCCTGATGAGCACATTGACCGGGTAAAGCGGGTATCCAATTCCAGTCGGTTATTGCTGCGCCGATACATCGTTGGGCTTGTTGGCCAACTCAGCATTTTTGCCATTGTCGTGAGCATTGGCCTAACACTTTTTGGAATTAAGTACGCTATTCTGATTGCCATTATCGGTGGGTTTATGAACATCATTCCATACCTGGGGCCGCTCCTGGGCGGCTCCATAGGAGTTATTCTTGCGCTGACAACTTATCCACAGGATGGTACATACGATCAGATTTTACCCCTGATTTTAAAGGTTGTCGGCGTCTTTTGGCTGGCCCAGATCATTGACAATAATCTGGTTGGTCCCACCATTTTTGCCAAAGTAGTTAAAGCACATCCGCTGGAAATTTTCATGGTGGTGCTTTCGGCGGGCATGTTGGCCGGCATACCGGGTATGATAGTTGCCATACCGGTTTATACGGTACTGCGCATTATTGGCCGGGAGTTTTTCTCTGAATTCAAATGGGTCAACGCATTGACGTCCAATCTGCGCAATGAACCCTAATCAGTTTTTTTTTGAGGCGAAGGGCTTTTGTTTACGGCTCAATAACACGACCTTGATCCATGGGTGTTCCGCGCAGCGAATCGTTTGACGAAAATGCAGATCCGGGTTTTAAAGAAACCCTGAAAGCGCTTCGCACACTGCCCAAGTTTTTTGGGTTGATCTGGCGCACCCATCGGGGCATGACGGCCGGTAACGTGGTGTTGCGCTTGTTGGAGTCCACCATGCCATTGCTCCAATTGTATGTGGGCAAACTGATTATTGATGCGGTCATCGCACAAGCTGCCCTGCCAGTTGCGGAGCGCGATACGTCCATGCTTTGGAACTATGTCGGGTTGGAATTTGGGTTGGTTTTTCTTTCCGCGTTGTTTAACCGCGGCATTGCTTTGCTGGATGCCTTGTTGGGCGATCTGTTTGCCAACGAGACCTCCGTTTTGTTGATTGAGCAGGCTTCGCGGCTGGATTTGCCCCAGTTTGAGGATGCGTCGTTTTACGACAAAATGGAGCGGGCCCGGCAGCAGACCTTAGGCCGGACCGTGCTCATGACCCAATTGTTGCAACAAGCGCAGGATGCCGTAACCATTGTGTTTCTGGCCGGCGGATTGCTCGTGTTCAACCCCTGGCTGTTGTTGATTCTGGTGTTGGCGGTGCTCCCCGTTTTTTTTAACGAAACTTGGTTCAACCAGCGCACCTATTCCCTGACACGCAGTTGGACGCCTCAGCGACGCGAACTGGACTACCTGCGCCTGATTGGCGCCAGTGACCAGACCGCCAAGGAAGTGAAAGTGTTTGGGTTGGCCGGCTTTTTGCGCGACCGTTTCAAAGCATTGGCCGATCAGTACTACCAAGTCAACAAAAAGTTGTCGGTGCGCCGCGCGGCCTATGGAAGCATTTTTAACACTTTGGGGGATGCGGGTTATTACGCTGCGTATGTGGTGATTTTGCTGCAAACGCTGGACGGGCGCATTTCCGTAGGGGAACTTACGTTTCTTGCCGGCAGCTTTAGCCGCACCCGGTCCTTGCTCCAGGGCATGTTGCAGCGGCTTTCGGGCATCGCACAGCGGGCGCTTTACCTGCAAGACCTCTTCGACTTTTTGGAAATGCAGCCCTCTATTGCCCAGGCAGCCCAACCCTTGCCGGTACCCTCGGTTTTGAAGCAGGGCTTTCAGTTCGAAGGGGTTGGGTTTCGCTACCCAGGTACAGAGCGATGGGTCTTGCGCGACCTGAGCTTTGACTTGCCCGCAGGACAAAAGTTGGCCTTGGTGGGCGAAAACGGGGCCGGAAAAACCACGTTGGTCAAGTTGATGGCCCGGCTCTACGACCCCACGGAGGGTCGTATTCTGCTCGAAGGCCGAGACTTGCGCGAATACAACCTGGATGGCCTCCGCGCCATGGTGGGCGTGATCTTTCAGGACTTTGTGCGCTTCAGCCTCGTGGCGTCCGAGAACATTGCCGTTGGCCGAATCGACGACCGCGAAAAGCGCAGCCGTATTGAAGATTCGGCAGCCCGGAGTTTAGCGGACACGGTCATCAGCAAACTGCCCAAAGGGTATGACACCATGTTGGGCCGGCGGTTCGAAGGGGGTGTGGACCTAAGCGGCGGCGAATGGCAAAAGATTGCGCTTGGTCGCGCTTACATGCGCGATGCCCAACTGCTGATCCTGGATGAGCCCACTGCCGCCCTTGATGCCCGGGCGGAGTACGAAGTTTTTGAGCGCTTTGCGGAGTTGACCAAAGGCAAGACCGCGGTGTTGATCTCTCACCGCTTCAGCACGGTGCGCATGGCCGACCGGATTCTGGTGCTGCGCAATGGGAGGCTGGAAGAAATCGGCAGCCATGAAGAGTTGCTCCTGGCTGGCGGCTTGTACGCAGAGCTGTTCGGCCTGCAAGCACAGGGCTACCAGTGAATGCATCGTAAAAACCCCAAAGAACGCGTTACGCCCAAATTTCGCGTTGAGATGGAGCTAAGCTTAAACGCAAGCGATTAGGCGGTAGCATTTAGGCAGGCTTTTGCTCCAGCACCGTGCGTTTGCGCTCGGCAATGGCCTCCGCCTGTTCCGATGCTTTTTCCCAGGCGGCCATTTCCACGGCTAAAGCGGCCTTGTTGTTTTCGTAGCGCTGAAAAACCTGGGGATCGGCGTTCTGGAAAAACGATGGGTCGCGGAGTTTGCTTTCCAGTTCGGCTAGTTCGGTCTCCAATTCGGCGATGCGTTTTTCGTGCTTCTCCACCAGTTTGCGCTGGCTTTTTTCGTCGCGTTCCAGGTCTTTTTTGGCCTGAAACCACTCCTGGCTGTTGAGGGCTGGGGCGGTGGGAGCTTTTTGGCTTTGTGCGGTGCTGCCGCTGCTGCCTGTTGCAGTGTTGCCGGGCTTAGCATTGGCGTTGCCGCTATTGCCGGCATTGCTGTTGTTTCCCTTTGCTGTTGCGCTGGCGGCGGGGCTATTCCCCGGTTTTGACGCTTGCGGTATACTCGTTTGCGCAGGAGCGTTTTTAGTGGAAGGGCGGAGCAGGCTTTGCTCGAACTCGCGCATGTTTTCGACCTTCTTGCTTTCTAAGTAGTCGTATATATCACCGATGAACTCCTTGATTTGGCCGTCCCCAAACTCGTAAACCCGATCGGTAAGGCCGCGCAGAAAGTCCCGATCGTGCGAGACCACGAGCAGCGTACCGTCGTATTGTTGCAGGGCTTCTTTGAGCACGGCTTTGGAGCGGAGGTCAAGGTGGTTGGTCGGTTCGTCCAGCACCAGCAAATTGATGGGATCCAGCAACAGTTTGGCCAAAGCCAGTCGGCTTTTTTCGCCTCCGGAAAGCACTTTAACCTTTTTGTCCACGTCTTCGCCGCTGAAAAGGAAACAGCCCAGCAGGTTGCGGACGCGGGTGCGCATATCGCCGGTGGCCACATCGTCGATAGTTTCAAAGACGGTCATCTCGCCGTTGAGCTTGTCGGCCTGGTCCTGGGCGTAGTAGCCTAACTGCGTATTGGCGCCAAGTTCCAGCAAACCGGAAGTGACGGTCGTGGCCCCGGCAATCATCTTGGAAAGGGTGCTTTTGCCTTCACCGTTTTTGCCCACGAAGGCAATTTTTTCGCCCCGGTGCACCGTGATGGTAATGTCGCGGAGCACTTCTTTTTCGTCGTACGATTTGAACAAATGTTCAGCCGTAACGACGGCTTTGCCGGAGCGGGGGGCAGGGGGAAAGCGAAAACGAATGGCGCTGGAATCATCGTCATCCAGTTCAATGCGGTCCACTTTATCCAGTTTTTTGATCAAACTCTGGGCGAATTTGGCTTTGCTGGCCTTGGCCCGAAATTTTTCGATCATCCGCTCGGTCTGCTCAATCTGGCGGTCCTGGTTCTTTTTGGCGGCCACCTGCGTGGCATTGCGCTCCATGCGCAATTCCAGGTAACGGGAATAGGGCGCCTTGTAGTCGTGTATTTTGCCTGCCGAGATTTCAATGGTGCGCTCGGTGACGTTGTCCAGGAAGGCCCGGTCGTGCGAAACCACGATCAAGGCGCCGGGGTGCTCTTTCAGAAAGCTCTCGACCCATTGAATGGATTCAATGTCCAGGTGGTTGGTGGGTTCGTCCAGCAGAATCAGGCTGGGGCGGCGCAACAGAATTTTGGCCAATTCGATGCGCATTTGCCAGCCGCCGCTGAATTCTTCCGTTTTTCGGGTAAAATCGGTGCGCGCAAAGCCCAAACCGATCAAAATACGCTCTACGTCCGCTTCGGCAGAGGCCGCGCCCAGCCAACCAAGCCGCTCCGTGACGTTATTCAGCCCTTCCACCAGGTTCATGTAGTCATCGGTCTCGTAATCCGTGCGGGTTTCGAGCTGGTGCTGGATTTCATCCAGGTGTTTTTCAAGCGCCCGGATTTCGTCAAAGGCTGTGGAGGTCTCTTCAAAGACCGTTTTGCCCTTCATGCCGCCAATGTCCTGGGGCAGGTAGCCGATGGAATACTCTTGTGGCATGACGATCTGCCCTTCCTCCGGTTTGCCCAAACCGGCCAAATAGCGGAGCAAAGTGGATTTTCCAGCGCCGTTTTTGCCGGCTAAACCAATGCGATCCCGGTCACGGACGGTGAAAGAGACGTCTTGGTAGAGGTATCTACCCCCAAACTGAACGGTGAGATTTTGTATAAGGAGCATGGTATCGGAACCTGAAAAGAAGGGCAAAATTCGTCATTTGCCCCGTTAAACTTCCCCTTTCGAGCAGAAACCGTATTTTCATAGGTGGCTTTTAAGCGCTTTCCCTCCACCTTTTCGAAATTTGCATGAAAAGTTTATTGATTTATTTGCTGCTGTTGGCTTCGTTTTCCGGTCTTCAAGCCCAGTGTTTGACTACTTGGGATACGACATCAACGCCTGGTTATGGCGGTACGGGCACGTTTTATGAGGCCGGCCAAACGGTGGAGATTTGCCTGAGCGTCAATACCTGGAATTCCATTTCTGCGAACTGGTTCCACGGTTTTGAGATTATTCTTGGACCCGGTTGGGATGCAACCACGATTACGGCGATCACCTTTCCAGCCAGTTGTGATGGCAACGGCAACTGGGCACTGTACGCCAGCATTACCAGCTCGGCTACCGGGGCAACCTACGGCCCCGGATTTTATTACGATTCAGGCAGCGGAGGTCCACTGGATGGCAATCCCGGCAACAATTATGGGGACAATGACGCCTGCCCGGCTCCGCACTGGGTAGAGTTTTGTTTTGAAGTAACCACGCTGGATGCCTCGGCCTGCATTGAAGGGGCCGATCTGGGCATTACGCTCAATACGCTGGCCGATGGGGAAGCCGGTTCCTGGAGCAATTTCAACTGCAACTTCGACCCCAATATCGTGTTCAGCGGTCCGCTTTTGACCTGCTGTGAGCCGCCGCTTTACGAGACGGTTGATCCCCTTTGCTTCGGTGATGCTTCCGGTCAGATTACTGCCGTAGGCAACACCGCCGGACCCTACAACTTTACATGGAGCACCGGATTTACCGAAACCACGGCAGACACGTCGGTGTTGAGTGGGGTTCCAGCCGGCGATTATACCCTGGTGATGGTGGATGGCTCTGGTTGTTCCAGTACCACCGATTTTACACTGACTGATCCACCGGAAACGTTCTTTTCCCTGGATTCTCTGGTCAATGTGTATTGCCCAGGGGGCAGCAACGGGCTTTTGGCCGTCACCGCTTCCGGGGGAACGGGTCTGGGCACGTTTAGCTACAGCCTGGATGGCGTTACCTTTCAGCCCATTGGATTGTTCGGCGGCCTGAGTGCAGGATTGTACACGGTAACATCCAGAGATGCGAACGGCTGTCTGGTGGAATTTCCGGTAGAGATCATCGAGGAAAATCTGCTCTTTCCGCAAGTGGACGATGTGCAGGATAACTTATGCTATGGCGATACCACCGGTGCGGTAACCGCCAGTGCCATAGGCGGCTATCCGCCGTATTTGTACAGCATTGACGGCGTGACGTATACGCCGGATGTTGTCCTGGGAGGCCTGGCAGCCGGTACCTACGCGCTGTTTGTGCAGGACAGCGACGGATGCATCGTACAAACGCCGTTCACCGTAGAGGAGCCGGAGGAGTTAACCCTTGATGCGGGCACGTACCTGCCCATTCCGGGTGGTGGTTCGGTGGAATTGACTCCGGTAACCAACGCGACTCCGGTGGCTTCCTGGACCTGGACACCCCCGACCAGCCTGAGCTGCACCAATTGCGAAAACCCCATAGCCAGTCCGGAGTTTACCCTTTGGTATGTGCTGACAGTGGTGGACGGTTCGGGTTGCGCGGTAGTGGATTCTACAGAAATCGTTGTGATCCGCACGCTGGCCATTCCCAATGCATTTAGCCCTAATGGCGATGGATTGAATGACCTGTTTATCATCCGGACGCCCTATGTAAACCGGTTCCTGTTGCGCATTTACAACCGCTGGGGACAAGAAGTTTTTGCCACCAATGACATCAATATTGGTTGGGACGGCACTTTCTCCGGCAAGAATCAGGAAGTGGGCACTTACTTGTACTACCTGGATGCCGTTTCGTCGGAAGGCGAAGTCATTAAGCGATCCGGGTCAATAACGCTGGTTCGTTGATCAACCTGTTTGCGCCGCGAGCAGGAATTGACTGAATTTTCCCGTTTCAACGTGCGTTTGATTCCTTTTTTCGCACATTTTTTATTCTATAATTCAGCCTGGTTGCTTTCATGCAGGATGATAAACTCGGCTGCGTAAGTTTGTGTAAATCAATAAGATGCCAACCCATTTTCCAACAGTTTCCCCCTTTTATCAATTGGTGGGCTCATTTTTTTCATCTAGTTTCGCCACTTGGTTTGTATGCGTAAAAAACGCTGGACCAAAATGATCCCAAGAGCCCCGCTTTTTATGCTCCAGCGCTTCCCTTTTTTCGTTGTTGTTGTCTTTCTGACCGCCATGGGTTCAGGATGGACAGCGCAGGCCCAGGATTCTCTTTCCAAATACGAAAAGATTCCGAAAAGCCGGATGGCTCAACAGGCAGCTTTTGAAGCACAGACTTCCAATTTCCCTGCCCGACCGCGCAATATGTGGGAGATCGGGGTGAGTGGAGGCATTGTCCAGGTTAGCGGTGACGTAAAAACCAATTGGACAGGCGACGGAAAGGACCACCTGCCCGCACTTGGTTACGGGATTCATCTGCGAAAGGCTCTGGGCTACGCAGTGTCGCTGCGCGGTGAGTATTTTCAAGGCACAGCCTATGGCCAAAACTGGCAGCCCAGTGCCGGCCTGGACCGAAACCCGGTCTTGAACGGCCGCGAAGATCCAAACCTCAATTACGCGGACAGTCCGGGTATTGTTTACCACAATTACAGAGCTAAAATCAACGACCTGTCCGTTGAAGCTATTTTCACGCTGAACAACATTAAATACCACAAAGACCGCAACAGAGTTGGTCTCAATGCCATCGTCGGTATCGGCGTGGGTACGTACGAAACCAACTACGACCAGTTGGATGCCAATGGGATGATGTACGATTATTCCCCGGCCCGCGCTTTAGGTGGTGGAGATTTTGAAGATCGCGGGGCAATTCTTGATGCCCTGGCCGAGATCTACGATGGCGAATACGAAACGCCGGCTGAAGGCCACCGCGATGATCCCAGTTTGTTTAATCGCGCTTATAAGCCCGTGGTAACCGGCGGCTTTGGCATCCATGTTCTTTTAACAGACAAGTTGTCGCTTGCTCTGGAGCACAAGGTCAAGTTTACCAACGACGACCTGTTGGATGGGCAGCGTTGGGAAGAGACCAACACGCTGACCATGGATTTTGACACCTACCATTATTCGTCGCTTCACCTCAATTACCACCTGGGTAAGAAAAGCCGCAACGATATCCCTTCCTGGTGGATTAACCCGTTAACCTTCAGCTACGACCAGGCAGATGCCAGCCAGGCAGATCTTGGAGACGATGATGGCGACGGTGTCCTCAATATTCTTGATCAGGAGCCCGATACCCGCGAGGATTGCCCGGTGGATACCCGAGGGGTAACCCTTGATTCCGACAAGGACGGATGCCCGGATTGTGATGACCCAGAGCCTTTTTCTTCGCCGGAACGACCCATTCAGAATTGCGTCAACGTAGGTCCGCTGGGCGCCATTGATGAGCCGGCTGTCCGGAGAATTGTGCAAGAGATGCTCGGAGATCCCAGCATTTCCGCCGGAGGATCCGACTGGTACCTGCCCATGATCCACTTTGATCTTGACCGCGATGAGCTTAAGACCGAGTTTTACCCCGAGCTTAAGCACGTAGCTGACGTGATGACGCTGTATCCCAAGCTCAAAGTAGAGGTTATCGGCTTCACGGATATTCGCAATACCGAGGAGTACAACATGGATTTGTCGCGCCGCCGGGCGGTTAATGCGATTAACCACATGGTCCAGCGCTACAGCATTGATGCTAACCGTTTTATTCTTCGCTATGTAGGGGAACAAGAGAACCTGGTCCCCAATGCAGCGAAGGAAGCCGACCACTACATGAACCGACGGGTTGAATTCCGGGCCGTAGTGGGGGAATAAAAAAAATACATCGATTATACCGCCGAAAAGCAACGGACGCTAAAATCAATTTGATCGTTGCATCAGAGTTGCTATTTTTGGCGACATATGAACGAGAAGGTTCATGTGCCCTTCCTAAAATCCGAGAACAACAGTAAATCCATGAGCAAAAGAGTATACCTATTGGCCGTTTTGGCACTCTCTGCAAACTTTTTGTTTGCGCAGGGTCAGGTCATTAACGAAGAATTGATTCCGGAAAGCCGGTTAGAGCAGCACGAGCAATTTATGGCGGATGAAACCGCTTACCCGGCAAAGCCCCGCAACATGTGGGCTGTTGGGCTGAATGTAGGCCTGCTCAACATTGCCGGTGACGTCAAAACCCGCCCTTTAGGCGGTGTCGGAGGCGTTAATCTGGGCTACAGCGCTTATGTCCGCAAAGCCTTGGGCTATGCCACTTCGCTGCGCCTTGGTTATACCGGAGGTACAGCTTATGGGCAGAACTGGGATCGCCAGTCCGTTGGCCGCAATGATCAATTGCTGGCGTTGGGCTACGAGAACCCAGGTCTCGGAGATCTCGGCGACCCCTACGTGGCCTTTGTTCACAACTACAAGACCAACATCCACAACATCAACCTTGATGCCGTGGTTAACCTCAACAACCTGAAATTCCACAAGGGCAGCAACGTAATGTCCGTGTTCCTCGCAGGTGGTGGTGGTATGTTGTTGTACAAGTCAGCTTACGACGCCCTGGATGCTGGTGGCAACGTTTACGACTTCTACAACACGGTTGAGAACGTCTCGTTTGACAATCGCAAAGATCAGCGCGATGCTATTGAAGCGTTGATGGACGGTGAATTTGAGTCAACAGCCGAGTACAACGAAGATGCCTGGTCTTTTGGCGACAGCTCGGATCCTTTAAACGCCCGTATTCAGGCTAGTTTGGGCGCTGGTTTGCAGTTCCGCTTGGGCAAGCGCGTTTCGCTTGATTTGGAGCACCGCATCACTTTCCCCTTTGACGATCTGTTAGACGGTCAGCGTTGGGAGTTCGGTGGCCGCACCTTTACGCCTAACAACGATGTTTTGCATTACACCAGCGTGGGTGTAAGCATCCACTTGGGGGGTAAGGCTACGGAACCCAGCTGGTTTGTCAACCCAATGGATTACGTCTACTCAGAAATTTCTGCCCTTAAATCAGCAGAAAGTGCTGATGAAGACGGCGACGGCGTTTTGGACCAGTATGACCAGGAGCCAGGTACCAAAGAAGGTTACCCCGTTGACACCAAGGGCATTGCTCTGGACAGCGACAAGGACGGATGCCCCGACGGTGAGGACCCCGAGCCTTTCTCCAGCCCGAATTACCCTATTCAGGACTGTGCCAACGTTATGCCCAACTACCTGTCTGCCGAAGAAATCGAGCAGCTGATTGACAACAAAGTAGCCCCGGTTGCTGGTGGTGCCGGTTCCAACTGGTTCCTTCCCAACATTATGTTTGACGTGAACAGCTCTGAAGTCCGTGCTGATGCTTATGATGAATTGGCTTACGTTGCTGATGTGATGACCAAATACAGCAGCCTCAAGATCGAAGTTGTTGGCCACGCTGACACCCGCGCTTCTGAAACGTACAACACAGACCTGAGCCGCAAGCGTGCCGAAGCTGCGATCAAAATTCTGAAAGATCGCTACGGTGTTGCAGAAGGTCGCTTCATCATGAAGTACGAAGGTGAGGCTGCACCGCTGTTCCGCGATGCACGCAACGAATCACAGCACACGGTTAACCGCCGTGTTGAATTCAAGCCGGTAGCAGGCAACTAGGCCTGTTCAGCGCTTCGATAAGGATTTTACTAAGGGAGAGAGCAGGGGTCTTTAAAAAAGACTCCTGCTTTTTTTTATGCCAGCCTTTCTTCCTGTCGCTTCGCATCGCTGGCCAAGTCCCAGATCAGGACGATTAGGGTGAGCCCGTACTCAACCGTTAAGACCCAGACGGGGAGGTGGAAGGATGGTGTTGCATAGGCAACATAAGTCAACGGAATTAACGCTGCCCAGACCCTACCGAACCAAAAGGGGGTAAACACGGACCAGGCCAGCGCTGGCAAAAGGTACCAGGGGTGTACCGTGGTGGCCAGCGCCTGGTGAATGATTGCTATCCAAAACAGCGTGGCGATGTATGCTTGCGTGTTTGCCGGCTTGCGGTAGAAGCTAAGCCCGATAATGGCCGCAGCGGCAATCAACCCCAGGACTGGACCGATGAGCGCAATCCGGTTGGATCCCGACCATTGCCAGCCCAGCCATTTTGCGGCAGAAAAAATGCTGCCGTTGAACTCAAAGTTTCTGAAATAAAGGTCCATACTGTCCATGAGGTTGGCTGCAACTACCGGAGACCAGTACGGGATAAACGAGGCGAGAAAAAAGAGCGCGCTCAGGCTGGCCACGGCTATACTGCGCTTCCATCCGATCCAAAAAGGGAGGGGAAGCAACAGCAGAACCGGGTGAAGTTTGGTGCCGACAGCTGCTGACAGCGCTAAACTGGCGGGAATCAACCAGCCTTCGCGTTGAAACCAGGTGCCCATTCGCCCGAAATTGGCTTTTGACTGGCTCCAATGCTGCAAGCACCAGATTGCTAAGAGCGAGAAGCAGATGGCCAACCCCTCCAGGTGAATGTTGCCAGCCGTTTCCATGATGGCCAACGGGGCAAGTGCATAAACCAGCACCTTGGATTTGTGCTGCTGCGGCAGGAGGACGTAGAGCAATCCAACGGTCAGGCATTCCGCGGCAAAGAGGATGAGCCGCAGCATCAGGAGCATGCCGGGGAGATTGTCCGTACCTCCCAACCCGGCTGCCAGCGAAAAAACGGCTTGTGCAACGGGGGGATAAATGGAAAAGTAGTCCGGTGAATTCATCTGCCCGAGCAGCTGCGGCGCAAAGCCAGGCAGCGCTGACGGCAGTGCTTCGTAGGGATTCAGGCCGGCTTGAGCCTGCAAGCCATCCCAGAGGTAGCGAACCCAGTCATCGCTCAGCAGCGGCGGCACAGCCAGCCACAAGAGCCTGCAGAGCAGTCCGACCCCTATCATCAACGCAAGGCTGCGACCTTTCCAGGACTGGACCAGTGCCAGCAGCCAACCCGCTGTGCTCAACCCAAAACCGACCAGAACCAGCGTGCTTTGCGCCCGATCAGGCGTGAACAACAAGAGAACAACGCCGGAAAGCAGCAGAAAGACGGACAGCCCTTTCGCCAAATGTTAATTGGACTTGGAGCCTGGAACGATCCAGGCGTGCCGGACAGAAAAATAGAAGATCAATAAGAAGCCGAAGGCCGACATCAGGTGGAAAGGCATCAGGCCGTAATCTTTGAAATACACACCAACCACTACGCCGCCCAGGAAATAGCAGCCCATCAAGCCTTCCAGCCAGGTGACCACCCCAATACGGCCCGAGGTGTACTTCTTGTTTTTCCAGTTGTCAGCACCCGCAACGATGGCAAACTTGGGCGTGCGAATAAAGGCAGAGCGCTGCCCGATCCAACCGCGGAAAACCGCCAGCGAATTGTGCAGCGACAAGCCCATAGCCACGGCCAGAAACAACGGCAAACGCGTCAAATAACTGCGCCAGGCCTTGGGCTGGTCTTCATGGCGATATACAGCCGAAACATAATAGGCATAGGCAATGGCCAGTGATCCAAAAAGGAAAAATGAAGCATATTTGAAGTAGTCGAATATTACAACTTCGTGTTTGACATAGAGCAGGGGAATGCTCAGCACAGCGGTCAGGAATACCCACAAATAGTTGGTATTGTTGAACAAGTGCGATGCGGCGTGAAATTTGATGCTCCAGGGCAGATCAGCCTTGAGCACACGCCCGAGCAACTTGCGAGCAGTTTCGGCGCCTCCTTTGTTCCAGCGATACTGTTGTGACTTGACCGCGCTCATTTCGGTCGGCAATTCGGCCGGTGAAATGACCCCCTCCAGGTAGCAGAACTCCCATCCGCGCAACTGGGCGCGGTAGCTCAGGTCCATGTCTTCGGTGAGGGTATCAGCCTTCCAACCACCGGCATCTTCAATGCAGGTTTTGCGCCAGACCCCGGCCGTGCCGTTGAAGTTGATGAAGTAACCCGCAGCATAGCGACCGAGTTGTTCCACCGAAAAGTGCATATCCAGGGCAAAAGCCTGCATGCGGGTCAGCAGCGAATAATCGCGGTTGAGGTGCTCCCAGCGGGTCTGAACCACCCCGATCTTGGGGTCGTTAAACCACGGAATGGTTTTGCGCAAAAAGTCAGAAAGCGGCGTAAAGTCGGCATCAAAGATGGCGATGTACTCCCCTTTGGCAAAAGCCAGCCCGTATTGCAGCGCACCGGCCTTGTAGCCCGTTCGATCTGTCCGGCAAATGTGCTCGATGAGGAAGCCCTGATCCTTGAGTTCCTTCACTTTTGTGGCGGCTACCTCCAACGACTCATCCGTTGAGTCATCCAAAACCTGGATTTCCAATCGGTCTTTGGGCCAATCCAACGCAGCAATGCTTTCCAGCAAGCGCTCGGTAACGTACAACTCGTTGTACAGGGGAAGTTGGACTGTGACCATGGGCAACTCAGCCGGAAGTTCCGGGACTATTTGCGGGTTGCGGTCATCGCGTCGGTGCCATTTTACATATTGCAGGGCAAGGTGAAACTGCACCATGCAATAGATGAAGATAAAGGTCAGCGCAAGCGTGTAGGAGATGATGATCAGCAGGCCACCGAGCATGGGTTCAGCGGTATTTGAGTATGGTGGTGATGATCTTGTAGCCAGCACCGACAGTGCCGCGCAACGTACCACTCACTTTGGAATGTCCGATTCGCGGACGGTAAGAAACGGGTACTTCCTGCCAGCGCAGTCCTTTTTTCAAAGCTTTGATCTGCATTTCAACAGTCCAACCGTAGTTGCGATCGATCATGCCGAGGGCCAGTAAAGAGGGGAAGCGAATAGCCCGGAAGGGGCCAAGATCGGTAAAACGGGTTCCAAAGAGCAGAAGGATGAGGTTTGTCGCCAACCAATTGCCAAAAAGCTGTTGGGGCATCATGGACCCACGCTTTCTGTTGCCCAACGTGCGGGAACCCAGCACAAAATCGGCTTCATCCCGGGCTATTGGCGCCACTAAATTAGACAATTCCTGAGGATAGTCGCTGAAATCCCCATCGAGGAACACTACCACGTCCGGTTGGTCGTTCAAAGGCTTGGCTTGCAAGTAAGCCATGCCCTTTAAACAAGCGTTGCCGTAGCCTTTTTGGGGTTGGCTCAAAACCGTGGCACCATGGGCTTTGGCCTCCTGACTGGTTTGGTCTGTGGAGCCATTGTCAACCACAATGACCTCGCGCACCCATTCCTTCGGGATATCCCGCAACACCCTGCCAATGGATGGCGCCTCGTTAAAGGCGGGGATGATAACGTCTGTTTGCAAAGGATGGTATAGACCGCAAACGAATTGCGGCCGGCAAAGATAATACACGCGAATGGTACTGCACTTAGGACAACACCTGAATCTTGTCTTTTCCTAAAAGGATGGCCTGAACAGCCGTCCGATCCACTTCCGGGCCATTTTCAAGGTTGAGAACACCCCGCGGGCAAACCGCCGAACACACGCCGCAGCCCACACAAGAGGACCGAACAATGTTCTGTCCCCGCTGGGCGTACCAGCGCACGTCAATGCCCTGTTCACAATAAGTAGAGCAGTTTCCGCATGAAATGCACTGGCCCCCGTTGGTGGTAATCCTGAACCGCGATTTAAAGCGCTGCACAAGGCCCAGGTAGGCGGCCAACGGGCAGCCGAAACGGCACCAAACCCGGTTGCCCATGAGCGGGTAAAAGCCTGTTCCAACCACGCCTGCAAAGACTGACCCCACGCCAAAGCCGTACCAGGCCTTGAGGTCGGCCGTTTTTAGTCCCAGGAATTGCTCCGCGCCGGTCACTTGTGTGGCCACAACGGCTGCCGTCATAAGCACAGCAAACACCAGCACCGAGTGGATGCTGATCCGCTCGAAACGCCAGGCGTTCAGCGACTTGTCGCTCAAATGCCGAAACGGGTCACCAGCGGTTTCAGCAAGACCACCGCATCCGCAAACCCAGGAGCAGTACCAGCGTTTGCCGTAGAAATAGGTCAGCAAGGGCACGCCCAAAACGATCAGCCCGATGCCCAAGGCGAACATCGCTTTGGCTGCTGTGGGTAGCACTTCCGCGCGGAGCATTGAATCTACATTATATTCATAGAAAAAAGTGTAGTCCAATGGCCAGATGTTTTTCAAATCCCGCGCGGGCAGTTGAAAACGCTGCAAAATGTTGGAAAGCAGGAAGGCAAAACCAATCTGGAAGAACGTGACCGAGGCCGTTCGAACCAATTGATAGCGCGAGTGGCGATACTTGATGGCGTAACGTACGCCCATGACCACCACGGCCACCGTGTAGAGCCAGCCGTACAGAAACCACTGGCTGGAAGGGCCGCCGGTCAAGGCATAACTCAGCGGGTCGGTGATCAGCGACCATTCGGCAATCCAGGCGGGGAACCAGTACAACACGATGTAAAACGCAATAAGAAAGATTCCAAGCGTGATGCCGATCAGCCCGCGGCTGTTGAGCCCGTCTTGTTGCACCCCGTTGTTTTTAATGCCCGCAGGCTCGCTGGTTTTGGGCAAAATATGCATTAGCCCGCCTAAAATGACCAGCCCGAACGTGAGCAAAAATGCGAGTCCTGGACGCGTCGCCGCCAGGCTTAGGCTGGCTTCGCGCGAAGCCTGAAAGGCGGCATACGGACTCAGTTCCAGGCCACTGATGCCGGCGTTCAGGCCTTCGGCTTTTGCGCTGAGCTGGGTTTGCAACTCGCTGGCAGACAAAGTTTTACCGTCATACCAGCCCAACCAGGTTTTGGTTTTTTCTGCTTTTTCCGGCGTGCCGGCCTGTTCCATGAGGGCCAATTCAGCCTGCAGGTCGAAGGGCTTATCCGCGTTGCGCGACACCATCCCTTCCACATCGGCCGCACTGAGCCCAAAGCGGGCCCGGGCGGCATCGGCAGATTGTTCAGACAACGCGCTCAGCGCACCTAAAAAGGCTGCTTTGCCGCGATAGGTGCTGCCCACAAAAGCGGGATCGGCCGCTTCAATCAATTCCAATCGGCTACCAAAAAGCTTGCCCGCCTGTTCCTGGTCCAGCCGGTAACTGCTGCCCAGCGTCAGGAAAAGCGCGTAGCCGAAACCGGCCAAAAACAACGCCATGCCCGTTTTACGGACCAGCGAAAGCGCTTGCGAGTTTCCAGGATTGCTCATGCGGGTTTGATCAGGTTAAGGACAGCGCGGAGGCCTTTGCGCTGTTTCAAGCGCAGGTTTTTGCCGGTTTGCCGGTTGTAGGTGGCCAAAATGTCGGGTTCCCAGGCCCGGAAAAACTCGGGGTCGAAATTGGCGGCGGCCAGGTTCTCCAGAACAAAGTCTATGTTTCGGCCATCGCGCAGAAAGCGGTCAAAAACCAGGTGGCGGTAGCGGATGCCCAGGCTGTTGATGCCCAGAAAACGCCCATCGGAAACGCGGTACACCAGGTGCACGGCTTGTTGGCCCGAAGCGTTTTCCCAGTACAGCGAGGCCTGATCGGGCTGGGGGGTGGGGGGCACATCGCCGTAGGTATGCCATTCCAGGTCCAGAAACTTGGCCGAATTGAACCAGGGTCCCGGCGCGTATTCGGTGCGCTGGCCACAAAGCGTTTGGGCCAGGACCACGCCGTGCTCCCGCCCGGTGTACCAGACCTGTTCCACAGGACGCCGCCCGGGCAAGGGCTCCCGGAACTCCGCGCAATCGCCAATGGCGTAAACATTGGGCAGATTGGTCTCAAAAGCCCGCGATACCAGCACACCGCGTTTGGTTTCAAGCCCGCTGCCTTCCAGGAAGCCAATGTTGGGCGAAACGCCTGCTGTCAGGCCCACAACCTGGCAGGCGATGGTTTCGCCTTTGTCGGTGACCACGGCAGCTGCACGGCCGTTTGCCCCCGCCTGAATTTCCTTCAAGCCCGTTTCCAGCCGAAGATCCAGCCCATGCGATTGAATGTAACGCGTCACCAGGGCCGATTCCCGCTCCGCCAAAACATTGTTCCAATAGCTGCTCTCCCGCACCAGCACGGTCACGGCGATTTGTCGGCTCAGCAGCATTTCGGCCAATTCAATGCCGATCAGCCCGCCCCCGACAATAACGGCGCGCGCAGCACCAGCCCCCCGCGTATTGTCCTCCAGCAACTCCAGGTCCTGGTAGGAATACAATCCCTGCACCCCCGGCAAATCCTGGCCCGGCCACCCGAACCGGTTGCTCACCGAGCCGCTGGCGATGACCAGTTTATCGTAGGCAAACTCGCGACCGTCCGACGCCACTACCTTGCCCGCCGCCGGGTCCACGCGGCTGATCCACGCCCGAACCAGGTCAATCCGGTTTTTGGCCCAGAACTGGTCTTCATAAGGTTTAGTATGTTTGTACTTCATATGCCCCATGTAGATGTACATGAGCGCCGTTCGCGAAAAGAAATGATCCGTTTCGCCCGAAATCACCGTAATGCGATGATCGCTGCGCTTTCGAATGTGGCGGGCACAGGTAATGCCCGCAATGCCGTTTCCAAGAATAACAAGATGCATAGGCGTACAAATCAACGCGCAAGACGGTGGCGAAAGGAACGTACTAACCGGGCACCAAAGTACCCGGCAACCCTGAGATAACCGCAACCCGGGTCCAAAAAGTTCGCTCCGTGCAAAAAAATCAGGGAGCACGCGCCAAACCCGCAGCTACGGCAATAACCCTTCGCCCCATGTATCTTTGCAGCTCGCTTATGAGTGCCCGAACCACCCGTTTGAACCACCTAGTTCACTTGCAATGCCCGCGCTGCTATTCGGCCCCGATGTTTTTGCATCACCCCTATAACCTGGCTGGCATAGGCAAAATGCCCAAACATTGCCCGCATTGCCAGGCCGATTTTGAACCCGAGCCCGGCTTTTACTTCGGCGCGCTGTTCGTTAGTTATGCACTTGCCGCTCCTTTTTGCCTGTTGTGGTTTGTGGTCTTGAATTTTGGTTTCGGCATCTCTTTTGAGCCGGCCTTGTTCATGGTTGCCATCACGCAGTTGCTCCTGACCCCCTACCTTTTCCACCTTTCGCGGGCTGTTTGGCTCTATTTCCACCTCAAAAGCAATGCAGCTGCCCGCAAAGGGTAGTTTTTTTCGGGCGAAGGGCCGCCACAGCCCGCAGCAACCGAGCTTTTTGGAAGAAAGCTTTACAGGCCCGAACAGTCGGGTTACCTTTGCACCTTAGACCTAATTTATCAGATTTTGAAGGGCATAATCCTTGCTGGCGGTTCCGGAACCCGTCTCCACCCCATCACCCTTGCGCTGAGCAAGCAATTGATGCCGGTTTACAACAAACCGATGATCTACTATCCTTTGTCCACACTCCTTTGGGCGGGCATTAAGGACATTCTGATCATCAGCACCCCGCACGATTTGCCCAATTTCCAGCATCTGCTCGGCGACGGCTCGCGGCTGGGTTGCCAGTTTTCGTACGCAGAGCAGCCAGAACCCAACGGACTGGCGCAGGCCTTTGTTATTGGCGAGTCGTTCATCGGCAGTGATAAAGTAGCCCTTATTTTAGGGGATAATATATTTTATGGTACGGGTTTGGCGGAATTGCTGTTCGCCAACCGCAATCCTGACGGTGGTATTATTTATGCCTACCATGTGTCCGATCCCGAGCGCTACGGCGTTGTGGAATTTGATGCCAACAACCGCGCCATCTCCATCGAAGAAAAACCGCTCCATCCCAAGAGCAACTATGCCGTGCCCGGCTTATATTTCTACGACAACAGCGTGGTGGGCATTGCCAAGGCATTGAAACCGAGCCCCCGCGGCGAGTACGAAATCACGGATGTGAACAAAGAATACCTTCGTCAAGGCAAATTGCACGTGTCCATTTTGGACCGGGGAACGGCCTGGTTGGATACGGGCACCTTTGAATCGCTCAATCAGGCCTCGCAATACGTGGAGGTCATTGAGAAGCGACAGGGGTTGAACATTGGCTGCATCGAAGAAGTGGCCTGGATGCGGGGTTTCATCGGTGATGCCCAACTCGAATCGTTGGCGCAACCTCTCTTGAAAAGCGGTTACGGGCATTATTTGCTCAACCTGATCCGAAAAAACTGACAAAACCTGACGCCATGCGCAAAATTCTGGTAACCGGCGGTTCGGGCTTCGTGGGAAGCGCACTTGCTGAAAAATTGTTGGGCGATCCTGACAACTATGTGGTGGTGGTTGACAATCTGCTAACCGGCACCAAAGACCGGCTCCCTGTCGGTGATCCCTCCCGTTTTCAATTCATCAAGTGCGATGTCAACGTATTAAATGATATCCTGCCCGTCATGGTGTCGTTTTCGTTTGACTACGTTTTTCACTACGCCGCTGTTGTAGGCGTGCAGCGAACCCTGGACAACCCGGGTATGGTTTTGGAAGACATCCAGGGCATCAAAAACATTTTGGACTTGTGCAAAAGCACCGGCGTAAAGCGCGTGTTCTATTCGTCTTCGTCAGAGGTGTATGGCGAGCCAGTGGAATTCCCCCAAAACGAACACACCACCCCGCTCAACAGCAAACTGCCTTATGCGGTCGTCAAAAATGTGGGTGAATCGTTCTGCCGTTCTTACAAACAGGAGTTTGACCTGGACTACACCATTTTCCGCTTCTTTAACACTTACGGACCCAAGCAGAGTTCTGACTTTGTGATGAGCCGCTTCATTCACCGGGCGCTCAACAACGATCCAATTCCGGTGTACGGCGACGGCTCCCAGACCCGCACGTTTTGCTACATTGACGACAACATCGACGCCTGCGTCAGCACGTTGTACGAAGACCTGGCCATCAACGAAGTGGTCAACATCGGCAATGACCACGAGATCAGCATTCGGGAACTCGCGGAGACCGTCATAGCGGTAACCAGTTCGCGCTCCGAAATTGTGCACCGCCCGGCGTTGGAAGAAGGCGACATGCGCCGCAGGAAACCTGACATCACCAAAATGCGTATGCTGTTGGACCGGGAGTTAATTGACCTGAGAACAGGCATCGAGCGCGTGGTCTCCAGCCCCCGGTTTCGCCGCAAAGTAACAAGCGATGCCTTTGCGTAACCCCCTGCCTTCATGACAAATCTGGTCTTGGTCACCGGTGGAACCGGGTACATCGGCTCGCACACCGTTATTGACTTGCTGCAACACGGCTACTCCGTGGTCTCGGCAGACAACTATTCCCGATCAACCGCAGCAACCCTCGACCGAATAGAGGCGGTAACCGGCCAGCGAATGATCAACCACGCCGTTGATTTAACCGATCTCGCGGCAACCCGCGAACTTTTTGCCCGTTATCCGTCGCTGAGCGGGGTCATCCATTTCGCCGCTTTTAAGTCGGTGCCCGAATCCGTGGCAGATCCATTGTTGTATTACCGCAACAACATCAACAGCTTGAACAATGTGCTGGCATGTTGTGCCGAATTCGGCGTCCGCGATTTCGTGTTTTCCTCTTCCTGTTCGGTTTACGGCAATGTAGAAATCATGCCGGTCACTGAAGAAACGCCGCTGCCTGAGGCAGAATCACCCTATGCCCATACCAAGCAACTGGGCGAAGCAATTATTCGCGCTGTGGCAGCTGCCCGTCCGCAAGACCGCTTTATCCTGCTGCGCTACTTCAACCCCGGCGGCGCCCACGAAAGCGGTTTGAATGGCGAAGTGCCCCTTGGCCAGCCGCAAAACCTGATCCCCAACATTACCCGTTTCGGTGCTGGCCTGCAAGCGTCTTTAACCGTGTTTGGCACCGACTACCCCACCCGCGATGGCTCCTGCGTGCGCGACTACATCCACGTCATGGACATCGCCCACGGTCATACGCTCGCCCTGCAGTACCTGGCCCAATCCCGGAACAGCGCAAACTGCGAAGTATTTAACCTGGGCTCTGGCAACGGCGTCACCGTATTAGAAGCTATCCACGCCTTTGAGCGCGCCTCCGGCCTCAAACTGAACGTAACTTATGGTCCCCGTCGCGCCGGCGACGTCGTCGCCATCTACGCCGACAACAACAAGGCCCGCAATTTACTCGGCTGGCAGGCCACTCGCGACATCAATACGATGATGGAAAGCGCCTGGGAGTGGGAGCAACGATTGGCGGGGAAAGGTATGGCGAGCCGTAAGGCGGGTACCTGAGCCGAAAGAGCTTTGACCCCCTCACCGGTGCCACAACCAGCGCCACACTTCGCCTGGTTGAATCTTTTTGCCGTAGAGCAAAATGCCGGTGCGGTAAACTCGCGCGGCCAGGGCAGTGGAGGCGATGAAGCCCAGCACCAGCAGCCCCATGCTCAGGGCCACTTCCCAGTTCAGCACGCCGATGAAGGGCATGCGCGCAGGCATGACAATCGGGGAAGAAAGCGGAATGATGGACGCCCAAAACGCAAGGCGCGAATTCGGGTGCTGGATCACAAAGATCATCAGGATGATGGACAGGATGATGGGCAGCGTAACCGGGAAGACGTATAATTGCCCGTCGCCGCCATCGTCGTTGGTCAGGCTGCCAACGGCTGCAAACAACGCAGAATACAAAAGGTAACCGCCTAGAAAATAGAAGCTGAACACGGCGAACAAGCGCAACACGGGCAGGTCGCCGAAACTGGAATAAGCTTTGGCCAAGCGCTCCATTTCGCGGCCGGTTTCCAGGCCATCCTGCTGGCTGATCATGCGGAACTGCTGCAGCTCTTCCGCAAAAACCAGCCCCAGCAGCCCTTGAACCAACGCACCCAATACCATCCAAACGCTGAACTGGGTCAACCCCACCGCGCCGATGCCCAGGATTTTACCCAACATCAACTGAAAGGGTTTAACAGAAGTAATGATCACCTCCACAATGCGGCTGTTTTTCTCTTCCATCACGCCGCGCATGACCATGGTGCCGTAAATGAGCAAGACCACATAGATCGCAAAGCCCATAAAGTAGCCCACCACAGTTGCCGCAAAAGCACTGCCGGCCCTTCGCATGCGCCCTTTCCCGGTAATGCCGGTCTCTAATTCAATGTCCGGCCTGACACGTAGCTCCTGTTTGTCCAGACCGAGCCGCTCCAGATTAATGCGTTCAATGCTGCTTTCCAACGCGGACTCCACGTAGTATTTGGTGGCCATCGAAACCTGCCGCGGGGCCATCAGTTCCAGGCCGGTGGGGTCGCCCGGCTTCACTTTCGGGATGTACAAAAACGCCGTGTAACCCAAATCTTCATATATACTTTCCAGGCTGTCGCGCGAGAGCGAGGCGTTTTCGAACCCAAAATAAATGCCCGTAGTATCCTTTAAATGCCCAAAGTAGCCGCTGTCATCCTTGACCAGAATGCGCTGCGTTTCCATGTCCAGGTTGAAGAGCAACAGGGGCAACAAAATGATCGTGGCCATGCCCAGCGGCGTCAACAGTGTCAATACCAAAAAGGAGCGTTTGCGCACCCGCGTGATGTACTCCCGTTGTATAATGAGCCAGACCTTATTCATGACCGGCGTTTTCGGTAATCAATTGAATAAAAATGTCGTTCAGCGACGGCAAAATTTCGCGGTAAGACAGCACTTCCATGGGCCTGCTGATCAGCAAGCCCAGCAGATCATTTCCGGCGAAGGGCGCCCGCAACCTGATCAACAGCAGCTCGGACTGCTGCTCCAACACTTCAAAACCCGGATGCGTCAAACTGCCCGTGTCCCCGCGATAGCGCACTTCAACCAGGTGCTTTTTGTGCGCATCGCGGATGTTCGCCACTTGCCCGGTCAGCACCACCCGGCCGCGATTGAGCAACAGGATATCGGAGCAAAGCTCCTGCACCTGTTCCATGCGGTGCGTAGAAAATATTACGGTGGTGCCCTGGCGCCGCAACTCTTCTATCTCCGTGCTCAGCAAATTGCTGCTGATGGGGTCCAGGCCGGAAAACGGTTCATCCAAAATGATCAGGCCGGGATCGTGCAGCACTGTGGCAATGAACTGCACCTTTTGCTGCATGCCTTTTGACAAGTCTTCAATGCGCTTGCCCGCCCAATCGCTCAGTTCCAGTTTTGCCAGCCAGCGTTTAATGCGCAGTTTGGCTTCAGCAGATTTCATGCCTTTTAGGCGGGCCAGGTAGAGCAATTGCTCCTGTACCCCCATCTTCTTGTACAGGCCCCGCTCTTCCGGCATGTACCCGATACCCGACGATTGTTGGCCGCTTGCCGGTTGGCCGTGCAACAGGATTTGCCCGGAATCAGGACCCAAAATGCCGGTAACCAGCCGAATCAGCGTCGTTTTTCCGGCGCCATTGGGGCCTAAAAGCCCAAAAGCTGCTCCTTTGGCTACTTCCATGCTCACAGCATGCAAAGCTTCAAGGGCTCCAAAGCGTTTTGAAACGGAGCGCAACTCCAGCGTCAGGGACATCGCCGCAAGTTAACGATTGCGAACGGTTCAGAAACCCTGCCTCCCCAAAGCTTTAGTGCAGAATCATCCGCTTGTTCCCGCAGGCGTCCAAATACAGTTGGAAGGGGCGGGGGTCCAACACCGGTCGGCCGTAAAGGTCGTAAAACACGCCGAGCTGATCTTCGGGAACCTGGCAGGGAACAGCAACAGGCAGCGGTCTGGTTTCTTGAACAGCAGCAAGCATTCGGGCATCGGCCAACCCGTAAATTTGCCCGTCCAAACTCAGCACCTGCCGCGAAACCGTGTTCCACAAAAACGCGTCCACCCTGATGTAGTCGGCAGCGGCCAGCAGTCCTGCAGGCAACGTACTCAGATCCAGGCGCAGGGAATCACCGGTAAAGCGAAACACACTTTCCTGCACCACCACTTGCCAGCGCAACTCCGTATTCGGGGGAAGGGCATGCACGCTGTCCCCGGCTGCGTTTCGAACCAGCGCACGCAAGGTCAACACCGTATCACGGTTTACAACAGGCAGCGAAGGGCCCATCAGCTTCAGCGAATATTCCGGAACCGGCGCGCCGTAACCTTCCTGCAACTGGCGCTGCAGGTAAGCCACGACAGGTCCGTTTGCCGGATCATCAGCCACATTGAACCACTCCAAGCGATCGCTGGCCAGGTGGTACAACAACGGCACATAACCAATGCTATCTTCAAGGCAGGCACCTGAAGCTTCCCAGGACAATTCCAGGTAATGCCAATCCTCTGTCATCGCGGATCGCGAGACATCGCAACCCAGCCGCGGATCGCCGTTCATGTTGATGGTAGAAACTACGGGTCGGGCTACTCCTGAGCCGTTCATCAGCGGCAGCAGCGATTGTCCATCCAGGTAGCTGCTGTCGCCGGCAACCACGGGCTTGGGCAATCCGGCCAGTTCGCAGAGGGTAGGAAAAAGATCGATCAAACTGACCGGATCGGCCAGCCTTTGGCCAACCGGCTGACGAGGATCGTATAGAATCAACGGAACGCGCAAATCGGTCTCCCACAGCGAGTTTTTGGCCCAATGGCCGTGTTCGCCCATGCTGAACCCGTGATCGGAATGCACAACGATGAGGGTGTTGTCGGCCAGCCCGAGCGAATCGAGGGCTTGCACCAGACGGCCTACTTCGTAGTCAAAATAGTGAACAGCGGCGTGATAGGCCATGTTGGCATTGGCCATGCGGAGCAATCGCAATTCGTCCGGGCTGAAACTGGTCAGCGAAGCATTGTCCAGCGCAAATTGGTCAAACGAAGCCTGGTGCGTTGCATTCTGAACAGCCATGGCCCGGGCTGCGAGCGGCAGTTGCCCGAGTACGGCGGCACTTCCCCCGGGACCATAATCCGGCAAGGGCCAACCGTCCGGGTTTTCAGGACTCAGGTAGTTGACTGTGCTGGCGCCCGGAATGAAGGGCACGTAGGCGTCCGGAAAAAAGCGCTGCGGAGCATGGTGTGGCACGTGCGGCGAAATGAGTCCTACGGCCAGCATCAGCGGTCGGTTGCCAAAAGCAGCAGGATCGTCCACAAAGGTTTCCAGCACCTGCAGAGCGCGGTTAACCGCGCGGTGATCTGCGATAAGGGCTTCGTCTGTTTCCGGCAAGCGGGCCCAGGCATAGCCCAGGCCTGCCAGAAGGTCGCGGTCTGTAGGCGTCAGGTTGCCTTCGCGCTGCTTAAAAAACTGGTTCCAACTGCCCTGGCGCAACAGCGCATTGGGCTGCGCAAAATCAAAGTCATTGTCAAAATTGCTGCGCTGAAAATTGTGGTAGATCTTATTGATGCCAACCGTAAAATACCCATTGGCCTTGAAATGCTCGGGCAGCGTGACTACGGGCTGACCATTAAAATGCTTGCGAAAAAACTTTTCGTAAACATTGTTCTGCACACCGGTCCAGTTCGGAGTTTTCCCAACCATAAAAGAAGCTCTGGACGGACAACAAAGCGGTGAATTGACGTAGCAGGCGTCAAATCGGGTGGCCGATTGCGCCAGCAACGCCAGATTTGGTGCGTCTGCGGTCCGCTCTTCTTCGCCCCAAACATAGTCGTTCAGGTCATCAGCAACGATCCATAGAATGTTTAATGGAGCCTGCCCAAAGGCTGACATAGATAATACTATGCAGCCCAAAGCCAACAGATATTGACGCATGGTTCTAAAGGGTTACTCGCGGGCCAGCACCAGTTGCTGGTGCAATACCTTCGTGGGCGTATTAAATGTTACGGCGTAAACTCCCGCTGGCCAGCCCGAAACATCCAGGGTCCAGGTTTGCGAACCTTGAGCAGAAGGAATGTTCTGGTTCAGCATTAACCTTCCCTGCAAGTCGCTGATGCGCAGCAGGCCTTCGACTTGCGCATCGCCGGGCAAGGTCAAGTGGACCAGCGCATGGGCTGGGTTGGGTTGAATGCCGAGCTCCATGCCGGGCGAAAGGGCTGCCTCCGCTTCGCGCAACAGCGGTACCGAAAACGAGCCCAACGCGGAAAAAGGCGTCAAACTGGGCGGCGCAAGCGAGCAGGCACAGCGCACTTTCCACTCGTAACTGCTGCCGGGCATTAGCTTTGAAGCGGCCACAAAAGCAGCCGTCGGTTCCGTGCCCACCAGGGCCGGCAGCGTAGCAAAGTTAGGCGCACCCAAAGGCCGACCCTGAATTTGGCAAGCCACAGAGCCGGGCACGGCATTCCAGGTCAGGGTAACACCCGCAGGGGCAACACTGGCACTTAATCCGGTGGGCGCAGCCGCTGGCGAGCACACCACGCCACTCAGCCGCAGGTTTTCCACCAGGGTAACGGTGTTTTTGAAGCCAATGATCAGGTCTTCGTCGCCATCACCATCAAGGTCGGCGGGTTGAGCAACGCGGTGGTACTCGTAAGCGTTTAGGACGGTGCGGCGCGTGCCGAAACTTCCCCCGCCCAAATTATCAATGGACACCGTGCGGTTCTCGCTGTACACACTAACCAGGAGCTCATTGTCGCCATCGCCATCCGGATCCCAGGCATTGATGGACCAGGGGCCAAACAAGGCGGTAGTGACAATCACTTTTGGACCAAAGCTACCTCCACCCAGGTTTGGTACATAGCCGACGCCATTCGCAAAAAAGGCTGCGAAAAGGATGTCGTTTCGTCCATCGCCGTTCATGTCGCGGCTTTCCAATTCAAACAGACCGTTGAGGGTATTGGCCAGCACCACTGCCGGGGCAAAAGTTCCAGCGCCCAGGTTTTGGTAGTACTCAATCTGATCGCTGAATTCGCCGCCAACCGCCAGGTCAAGGTCGCCATCGCCGTCCCAGTCATCGGCAACCAAGCCATCGGCACCGCCGGGGCTGGCAATAATTTGCCGCGTGCCAAAAAGTCCTCCGCCAAAATTCCGAAACCAGGACAATTTGCTGTCAAACCAGGAGGTTACGACCAGGTCTGGCAGGCCGTCTCCATTCAGATCGGCCGCCCGGATTCCCCGCGCGTCGTCTAAGCCGTCAAAAACGGTGGAAATGCTGAAGGTACCCGAGCCGCTGTTTCGGTAGAGTTTAAGCCTTTCGTCTCCGATTACGGCCAAATCCGCGTCGCCGTCATTGTCCAGGTCGGCGGCCACCAGGTTCCTGGGAAAGAACGGGTTCTGATCAATGATGGATTGTGTACCGAAACTCAGACCGCCCTGATTGGGGTACCAGGCTACTTTTTGGTCCAACCCGGAAACGGAAACCACATCCAAATCGCCATCGCCATTCAGATCGGCAACTGCCACAGCGCTAATTCCCGCTGCTGCCTGGTTGATGAACTGGTTCGGACCGAAAGTGCCAGAAGCGCTGCCCAGATTCTCGTACCAAGCCAACTTAGCATCGTTTGCTGACCCGCTGAGCAGGTCTTCGTCCCCGTCGCCGTCCACGTCCATTGATTCCACAGCGGTGCCGTAAAAAGTCCGGTCCGTGATGCGAATGGCTGGCGTAAAGTTGCCGGAACCCGTGTACAGAAACAGGTCAACCGCATTTTCGTCCACCAGCGCAACGGCCACATCGGGGAACCCGTCGGCGTTGGCATCAAACACGTGCACATCTGTAGCATCATCTACGGTGGAAAGGCCAAAAGCCGAGAGCGACCGCAGGGTAAATGTCCCGCTGCCGTTGTTTCGGAACCACGCAGCGCGCTGCACGCCGACACTGGCCACTACGATGTCCAGGTCGCCGTCGTTTTCCAAATCGGCCAGTTCAATTTCCTGGCAACCGATCAGGTCAAGGGTTAGCACAATTTTGCCCGACCACGATGTGGCCCCGCCCAGGTTTTGAAACCAGGTCACATCATCGCTGTTCAGGCAAGCAACGGCGATGTCCATGTCGCCATCGCCATCAAGGTCGCCAACTTCGGCATCAAAGGGATCGCGGATGGCCCCCTGGAACACCACCCGCCCGACAGGGAAATGGCCACTTCCATCGTTTTCATACCAAACAATAGCGCTGTTGGCATCCAGGAAAACCGGGTCGTCGGACATCGAGATCAGGTCCAGATCGCCGTCGCCATCCAAGTCTGCAGGGGTGACTTTTCGGGGGCCTTGCAAGGAATCCGCTATTAAGGTTGGTGCAGCAAAGACTCCGCCACCGGTATTACGGATCCATCCGATGCGGCCTTCTGTGGTTTGGGCAAACGTGACGTCCAACAGGCCATCATCGTCTATGTCGGCCAGCTCAGGTTCGTTTAGAAACAGCGAAGTGACCAATTGGGCCGGGCCAAACCCGCCCCCGGGCAAACCGGGGTACCAAACCGTATTGTTTTGCGTATAAACATCGTCCTGAACCACCAACAAGTCTTGTAAACCATCGCCGTCCAGGTCGCCGGTTTCTATATCGCGAATGGCCTCGCGCGGTGTGGTCAAATCAACGGGGTCAGCAAATTGGGCGTGCAAAGGCCCGGCGAATGGAACAGCGAACAAGCCAACCAACAGGCTGGCAAACAGGCTGGTCATTGGGCGGGGTACAGCTGGTTTAAGGGTGCAGGGTAATGCCATAGGAACGTGGTTGGGGGAAGGTGGTAGAATCAAACGATTTTGCTCAGGTGCGTTCGTTGCAGATGCTGAGGAGGCAATCGGCAGTCCTCAAGATAAAGCACAGCACTTGATGATTTATCAACATTTTGACTAAAGTGGCATGATTTATGGGCCGTTTTTTACGATTGAAGAGAGCTTTGTCGATCGGCAATCGGTCGATTTATGGCGTTTTTTTCGTATCTATGAGCAGCGTTCTACCGTATAGGCAGCCTATGTTCCGGTCTTTACCGTCCAGCACCCTATTTTTTTTGGCGATAATCGCCTTTCTGGGAGCGGTACACGGTCAGGTTCCTGCAACCAAATCTGCAACGGTTTACGTCTTCCTTCACCCGGAATGCGTCATTAGCCGGTATTATACCCTCAGCCTTCGCGAGCTGCACGAGCGCTATTCCCCCGAAGGAATAGCCTTTGTTGGCGTCTTTCCTGACCAAAACAGCACGGAAGCGGAGCGAAAAGCTTTTGCAACGCGCTTTAACCTGCCTTTCGCCATGCAGGACGACCCTGGCCTGGTCCTGACCAGCCAACTGGGTGCCCGGATCACGCCAGAGGTTGTTCTTGTGGATACCACAGGGTATGTTTGGTACCGCGGTCGCGTGGACGACCGCTACTACAAAATTGGCGGGATCCGCGCCCGCACGAACGAACACGATTTGTCACAGGCACTCGCCGATTGGCGCGATGGCCTGTTGACTGAACCGCGATTTACCGAAGCGGTTGGCTGTTATATTCAAGGTGTCCCTCTTTTCGGCACTGAAACTCCTCCTCATGGGCTTCCCGAGGCCCCAAATGTTGTTGCTCCGTGAAACAAGCTGTCGCTTTTTGCAAAATCTTTTCCGTTGGTCTGATGCTGCTGGGTTGCGGTTCTGCTGGTTGGGCACAAACCCCTACCTGGACGGATCAAATCGCTTCCATCATTTACGACAACTGCACCTCTTGTCACCGGCCTGGTGAGATTGGTCCCTTTTCGCTCATGACCTATGAGGACGCAGCATCCTGGTCGGCCATGATCGCCTATGTGGCCGAGCAGCGCATCATGCCGCCCTGGAAGCCCGATCCCAACTACACCAATTTTGTGGGCGAAAAACATCTGACCCAGGATCAGATAGATCAGTTGTCAGAATGGGCTGCCGCAGGAGCTCCGCTGGGCAATCCCGCTCAGATGCCTGACCCTCCCAGCTACCCTAGCGGCTCGCAATTGGGTACGCCCGATTTGGTCCTGACCATGAGCGAAGCTTACCCGTTGCCCACGGACTACACCGATGACTACCGGGTTTTTGTCCTGCCTACCGGGTTTACCGAAGCGCGCGATATTGCTGCCGTGGAGTTCAGGCCAGGGAACACGGCCGTTGTGCACCACGTAGTCATCGCGTATGAAACCAGCGGCGACGGGGCCACCCTGGATGCCCTTAGCCCAAAGTATGGATACCCCAGTTTCGGCGATTTTGGCGTGCCCGTCTTAGGCACACTCACCGGCTATACTCCGGGAATTCCGGCCATGGCCTATCCTGTTGGTATTGGCAAGACCCTTCCGGCTGGTGCAAACCTGTTGGTACAAGTGCACTACGCTCCGGTGGTCACCGAGGAATGGGACCAAAGCTCGATCAACATTTTCTTTAAAGATCCAGCTGATCCCATTGAACGGCAGGTGGAACCCATGAGCTTTTCACCTTCCGACATGCCCTACGGGTACCCGTCGTTCAAAATTTTACCTGGCGAAATCAGCAATTTTCTGGTTACCAAGGTTCAGGAAACGGACATTAGCCTCATCAACATCCAGCCTCATTCCCATTACCTGGGCAAGCGCTACCACATTTGGGCTAAAACACCGGAGGGCGTGACCATCCCCATCATTCGCATCAATGAGTGGGACTTCAACTGGCAGGGAGCCTACACGTTCCCCAATCTCCTGCATATTCCAGCGGGCAGCACCATGTATTGCAGTGCCACTTACGACAACACAGTCGATAATCCGGCGAACCCCAGCAATCCCCCAGTGTTGTCCGGCTGGGGAGAGAGCAGCACCGATGAAATGCTGTTGGTCCGCATGCAGTACGTGGACTACGAACCAGGCGATGAGGAGATTGCAACTACCACCAACCTGAATGATGCGCCGGTTTCACCAGACGTTGAACCCGATTGGGGTACGTTTTTCTCGCTAACTCCCAATCCAGCCAGTACCCAGACCTACGTGGAACTGCACCTGAACCAGGCAACGCAACTGCGTTTGCGGCTTTACGACATGACGGGCCGGGCGGTAGCGGAACTGATGCCCCAAACGTATTTGCAGGCTGGCTTCCAGCGCATTTCGGTTGATTTGGGCAGGCAGGCAGGCGGCGTTTACCTTGTGGCAGCGGAAGGGGCGGATTTCAGGCTAAGCCAACGCCTGGTTATCTTGCGCTGATCCGGCGGGAAGCTACCCTCCCAGGCAGGTGATGCGGCTCAAAACGTTCAATCCTGCTGCAAAAAGTCAAACTGATTAGCGGCTGCTTAGCTAAAGTAGTCCTTCATTTTCTCAAAGAATCCGCGCTCCTTGTGGCCGGGCTCCGGCATGAAATTGGGCGAATCGCGCAGTTTTTCGAGCAGCGCTTTCTCTTCTGCGCTCAGGCGTTTGGGCACATAAATATTGACGTGCACCAGCTGATCGCCCCGGCCATAGCTGTTGAGAATCGGGAAGCCCTTGCCCTTTAAACGGAAGATTTTACCCCCTTGTGTGCCGGGTGGAATTTTGATCCGGGCAGCACCGATGATGGAGGGTACGTCAACCGTAGTGCCCAATGCGGCATCCGCAATAGAGATGTACAACTCAAAAATGACGTTGTTGCCTTCGCGGGTCAGGTTCTCGTGCGGCACCTCTTCAATGGCGATCAACAAGTCGCCAGGAGGACCGCCCTGTTCGCCCGCATTGCCTTTGCCGCTCATGGATAACTGCACACCCGCGCTGACGCCCGGCGGCACTTCAATGCTCAGCGTCTCTTCTCCGTAAATCCTGCCGGTGCCGGTGCACTTGGCGCAATTGGTTTTGATCTGCTGGCCGGATCCGTGGCAGGTAGGGCAGGTGGTGGTGGTCTGCATCTGCCCCAAAATGGTGTTGGTCACTTGCCGGACCATGCCGTGGCCGCCACAGGTGCCGCAGGTCTGCAGCGCCGTGCCGTCTTTTGCCCCGGTGCCGTTGCAGGCATCGCAGCCCGTGTATTTTTTGACCTTGACTTTTTTGCTGGCCCCTTCGCTCATTTCCAGCATGTCCAGCTTGAGCTTGATGCGAAGGTTGGAGCCCCGCTGGCCCCTGCTTCTGCCTCCACCGCCGCCGCCGCCGCGGCTTCTTCCACCGCCGAAAAATGCCTCAAAGGGATCGCCGTTGCCGCCGAAAATGTCGCCGAACTGGCTAAAAATGTCGTCCATGGACATGCCCTGGCCGGAGAAGCCTCCACCGGCAGCTCCGCCCATGCCTTGGTGCCCAAAACGGTCGTAGCGCGCGCGTTTGTCGCCATCGGAAAGCACTTCGTAGGCTTCTGCGGCCTCCTTAAATTTTTCCTCCGCCTCTTTGTTGTCGGGGTTTCGGTCCGGGTGGTATTGCAAAGCCAACTTGCGGTAGGCCTTTTTCAATTCCTCCGTATTTGCGCCCTTGCTGACGCCCAGAACCTCGTAATAGTCGCGCTTGGCCATTCGTTTAAGTCACTTAAGGGTATTGGCCCTCTGTTGTTTGCGTATTTGCGAACCTATTTACCTACCACGACTTTGGCGTAGCGGATGATTTTATCGCCCAAAATGTAACCCTCTTCAACCACGTCCACCACGCAACCTTTGAGCTCCTCGCTTGGCGCGGGAACTTCCGTAATGGCTTCGTGCTGTTCCGGGTCAAAAGGCTGGCCTTTGGAATTCATGGCTTTCAGCTCGCGTTGGTCCAGCACATGCCGCAATTTACCGGCGATGAGCAGGAAACCTTCGGCCTCCTTTGACCGCTCCGGGTGCGCCTCCAACGCCGATTTGGCGCGATTGAAGTCATCCAACACGCCCAGCAGGTCCACAATCAGATCTTCTGCCGCCGTTTTGCGCAATTCATTGCGCTCTTTGGCACTGCGCCGCTTGAAATTGTCGAACTCCGCAAGCAGGCGCAGGTGTTTGTCCCGGCTTTCCTGCAGTTGGGCCTCCAGCTCGTGAACCAGGGTCGTTTCCTCGTCCATGACGCCTTCTGTTCCGGGCGAAGGGAGGTCGTGGGCTGTGCCGCCGTTCTGGTTAGTGCCAGTCTCCGCGTGTTCCTGGCCTGCCGGATCGGCAGGTTCTTCCACAGCCGAATCCATCGGTTGTTTCGGCTGGTTAGCCGCCGAATCGCTGATGGTTTCAGCGGAAGTCGCGGAAGAATTGTTCTCCCCTTCGCCCGTCATGCCTTCCTGACGGGATTCCGGGGCTTGGGTTTCAGTCTCCATGCCCATAAAGCGTAAAAAGCGTTTCAATCCAGTAAAAGTGTGCGCAAAGATGCGGCAAATTCCATGCCCCAACAGGTTTTGCGGCCCCCTTTGCGCCAAATTGACAGGGGCATAGAAAGATACGGGGCTCCCGAAGGAGCCCTGCTCATCAAGTCATCATATTTATATATAATATGAATTTCTTAGTAATGATTTACCAGGAATCAGAAGCTAGGATGACCAGGTCCCCCCATTTGTTTCCTTCACTGTTTACAACGCTGATGTTAATGTGAACAGTACTGGATAGCGCTATGCCATAGCCTCCACTATTGGTCCCGTTGCCGAAGGAAGTTACGTTCGTCAATACATTTTCGCCGGCAGTTCCATTGACATGGAGCATGTGTATTCCTGACTTCCCACAACCGGAAACAGTTACCTTATTGAGGGTTTGTCCGGACACACCAGGTACATAATAAATACAATGGTTGTCATTTACTGATGAACCCAAGACGGAAAAAGTATCTATACTAACCATATTTGAATTGATGGTAATGCCCTGAACTTTTGCTTCCGAAACATCGAGGATTGTATTGGTTTCTCCACTCCCTTTTAACGTTATCGGTTTGTTGATGATCAAGGTTTCTTTGTATATGCCCGCTTCCATGAGGAGGACATCTCCCGTGCAAGCGGCATCAATCGCAGTCTGCACTGACGTAAACCGAGTTGCTTTGCTTATGTTGCTGACTTGTGCTCTTGCGCTGAATGTCAGCAAGAGCATCGGGATTAAGATGGCCAATCCCAGCCAGATGAGTTTACTAATTCTAGCCATGGACAGAAAGTTGATGCGGTATAAAATGGATGGTCTTTTGTATTTAAGTACAGTGTGATATGGTATCTATTTTGCTTACTATACTTTGATTTTTTCTATTCACAACACTAAGGTATGGTAAGATTCGCAAGAGAAACAAAACTATGTCATAATATCATTATGTAAAGGGCTAACAAAGGATGGAGGATTCTCACATTCTAGTCAAAACTATTTGGATGTCAGTGCTTTGTGAGAAGCTTCTTCTCCTGTTTTTTTTTAAGTTTTTTCTTTAGGTCGGGTTAAAATGGGCAGGAGTGCCAGCCATTGCCGCGTGATGGATAAAAGACGTTCCTTTGTAAGCAGCCAAAAGCGATGAATCAAAAAGGCTTTGCAGCGGTTTTTCTGGTGCTGATGGGCATACAAGCCGTGGGTGTGCTGGTTTGTGCTCCGCTTCCCCTTTGGCTGCACCGTGTACAGACGTTCTGGTCGCTGGAAAGGGTTGATCTTCAGGTGGTTGATCAGCACGCAGCACCAGAGGTTATGCATGCCAGCCCTCGTCGCCCGCATACGCCCGAAGACTTTACTTGGGTTAATGGCATGGAGCACTTTCGCGGAAAGCCGCTGTTGGTGCTGGCAATCCCGAAGAATCTGGAAGCTGTTGAAAATGAGCGCTTTGTGCGCATCCATAGCCGGGAATTCCGATTTGAAGGCCAGATGTACGATATCGTTCGCACGCAGCCCGGTTCTGACACCACCTGGTACACCGTTTACGCCGACAACAAAGAAGACAAGCTGTTGGCGCAGCGGGAAGCGCTCCGAACGTCCTGGGCTGAAGCAACGGCAGCAAACCCTGCTCCAGCCGGCCCGGTCCATCCAAGCTCTGAACAGAGACGCCAGTTGCTCTCGCGCTTGGTGGGTCCCGCCCTCTTGCCCGCGGTCCTCTGGGCTGTGGAGCCTCCCTTTTATAAGGTCGAAGGGCTTCCTGTTCCCGGGCAACTTCGCTGCGGGGTAACCCGGCTGGATCTTCCCCCACCCCGAACCCGGCTGGTTTGAACGGGGCTGGTCCCTGGTGACCCCCCCACTGACATGCAGTCCTGCTGCATTCTTTCAACCACCAAAATAATATACATGAACTATTTATGGAGTTTGCTTCTGCTTATGGCAGGGGCGAGTTCAGTTTTTGCCCAGACGCAGACTCAGACGGTAACGCTGCGGGATGCCAATTCCGGCGAGCCGTTGCCCTGGGCCACCATAGAAGGGATGCCCTCTAACCGCTACGTGTTGACCGATGAGCGCGGCAAAGCCAATCTGGGCACACTGACCGGAGATGACAGCCTCCGGATTCGCATGGTCGGCTATGAAGGGACCGTGCTGCGTTTTCCTCAAAAGGAAGCGGGCAACACCGAATTCCTGATCAACCCAGCCGGATTTTCGCTGGACCAATTGGTGGTTTCGGCCACCCGCTGGGAACAGGAGCGGGAGTCTTCGGCGGCCAAGGTCATTTCCATCAACAGCCGCGATGTCGCGCTGCAGAATCCGCAAACGGCGGCGGATTTGCTGGCCAGTTCGGGCCAGGTCTTTGTGCAGAAAAGCCAGCTCGGCGGCGGCAGCCCCATGATTCGGGGCTTTGCCACCAACCGCCTGTTGCTGGTGGTGGATGGTGTGCGCATGAACAGCGCCATTTTCAGAAGCGGCAATTTGCAGAACGTGATTGCGCTCGATCCGCTTGGCATCGAAAAAACGGAAGTGCTCTTTGGGCCTGGTTCGGTGCTCTATGGCAGCGATGCTATTGGTGGGGTCATGTCGTTCAGGACCTTGCAACCCCGGTTGCACAGTGGCGAAGGGCTCCAGGTGTCAGGTTCCGTTTTTGCCCGGACGGCAACAGCCAATTGGGAAAAAACCGGCCACGCCGATTTGCGGCTCAGCCACAAGCGAATTGCTTCCATAACCAGTTTTACGTTTACGGATTACGACAACCAGCGCATTGGGTCTAATGGTCCCGACGAATACCTGCGGCCGTTTTTTGCAACCACCATCAACGGGGTGGATTCCCTGGTGGCCAATGACAACCCGCGTGAGTTGGTTGAAAGCGGCTATTCGCAATTCAACGCCATGCAGAAGATGCTTATACGGCTGAGCGATTCCGTGCAGCTGGATTACGGTTTTCATTACAGCAGAAGTTCGGACGTGCCGCGCTATGACCGGCTTCGCCGCCCGCGCAACGATGGGTTGCGGTCAGCAGAATGGTACTACGGTCCGCAAATCTGGATGCTCAACAACCTGACCCTGCAGGCCAATGCCCGGACTTCTTTGTACGATCAAATTCGCGTGAATTTGGCGTATCAGCGCTTTGAAGAAAGCCGCAACGACCGCAATTTCGGCGCAACGGTGTTGAATCGCACCAGCGAAGATGTCGGAGCATTTTCGGCAAACCTGGATTTGCAGAAAGGCCTTCGCGGCGATCAGCGTGTGTTCTACGGCCTGGAAGGCATAGAGAATGTTGTGGGTTCGCAAGGCGCGGAAGAGGAATTGAGCACAGGCCTCGTCACGGAGGCTCCATCCCGCTACCCGGACGGTTCGCGCTGGAGTTCTTATGCTGCATACCTCAACTACCATTGGGAGCCAACCTCAACCCTGAACCTTCAGGCAGGCGGACGCTACAATTACATTGCCGTCAACGCTGATTTTGACACGGCGTTTTTCCCCTTTCCGTTTACAGAAGCGAACAATACCTACGGAGCGTTTACGGGCAGCCTCGGCGCCGTGTACAAGCCCGATGCGCATTGGTTGTTTCGCGTCAATGGCGGCTCCGCGTTTCGCGCGCCGAATATTGATGACGTGGGAAAGGTCTTCGACTCCGAGCCAGGATCCGTTGTGATCCCAAATCCGGCCCTTCGACCAGAGTATGCCTGGAACGCCGAATTGGGTGTGGCAAGAAGTTTCGGGCAATCGGTGCGCATTGACCTTACCGGGTATCACACCTGGTTGCAGGATGCGCTGGTTCGCCGCAATTTTTCGCTGAATGGTCAGGATAGTATTACATATGCTGGCGAACTCAGCCAGGTGCAGGCCATCCAGAACGCAGCAAAAGCTACGGTCTATGGTTTTCTGGCTGCCGTTGAACTGAAAATGCCCGCGGGTTTTGGCGCAGTGCTGCGCTGGAACTACCAAGTGGGCGAGGAAGAGCTGGACGATGGCAGCACTGCCCCGTTGCGGCATGCAGCCCCCTGGTTCAGCACG
Organism: Bacteroidota bacterium; assembly: GCA_016124275.1. Taxonomy (GTDB): domain Bacteria; phylum Bacteroidota; class Bacteroidia; order Chitinophagales; family BACL12; genus WGOA01. The sequence continues at coordinate 18,618 of WGOA01000029.1, read as the reverse complement.
GCGCAAGTGGAATGGACCGGACACAACCTTCGGTTGGCGCTGATTGCCCACTACCACGCCGAAGTTCCTTTTGAAGACATGCCGCCTTCAGAGACCGCCGAAGATTACCTGTACGCTTTGGACGAATCGGGAAATCCGTACTCGCCCGCCTGGTACCGGCTTGATTTTCGCTTGCTATGGCAGGCCAGCGATGCGTTTCGCATCTCCGCCGGTATAGAAAACCTGACCGATCAACGCTACCAGCCCTTCAGTTCCGGCATTGCCGCAACCGGGCTGAACGGTGTGCTGGGATTGCGTTACGCGTTTTAGGCCGAAGTTCGGCAAGGAGCTGTGCTGCCATGCTGCAGCATCAGCGCTACCCCGCGCGGCCAGCGATAACGTACGCCTGCCAGCTAGTATGCGATTGCGCGTGATGCGGGAATCCATTCGCGGTGACCTGCGTCACGTGCAATCCGTGCCGGGCTGCGTTTCTTTGAACCATGAACGTCCATGCACCTTGGTCTGGGCTCGCTGCAAGCGTTTGTGCCAGCCCATTCAAGTTAGTTCTGCCAACACTCGGCCTCGCTTTGCTGGCTGTTGGGGTGCCTTTTTCCGGGCAGGTTCAGCCAGGTATAACTGTTACCCTTGAAAGCGGAGGATCGCCCTTCGCCCTGAGCCTGGAAACCCAACTACTGCCCGGTCTGCCGGGGTTGCAGAGTTATGCCATGGGTACGCACGAAGGGCTTTGGCTGCTGCTGGGCGGGCGTTTGGACGGACTGCACCGGCGGCAACCCTGGGCCAGTTTTGATCAGGCCGGCCATAACACGAACGCGTGGGTACTGAATCCGGAAACGGGCCAACTCTGGTCGCGCGCGCTCAACGAACTCCCTTCTGATATTGCCGAGCAACTCAGCGCCACCAACCCCTGTTTTCAGCAAGAAGGCGAAATGCTGTATTGGGTGGGCGGCTATGGCTATTCAGCCTCGGCGGATGCGCATTTAACGTACCCCGCGCTTCTGGTCATTGATGTACCCGGTTTTATTCAGGCCGTTCAGGATGGGACGCCACTGGTTGCGCACGTTCAGCGTCTGGCTGACGAGCGCTTTGCGGTGACCGGTGGCCAATTGCATCGGCTGGGCACGCAGTGGATGTTGGTAGGCGGGCACCGTTTTGACGGTCTCTACAACCCCATGGGCCATGCCACGCACGTGCAGACATACACAGACGCGGTTCGCCGTTTCCGGCTTTCTGCGTCAGCGGGAACGCTTAGCGTCACGCATCTCTCCGATTTCGCGGATGCCGCGCTGTTTCACCGCCGCGACTACAATCTGTTGCCCCAAATTTTTGAAGATGGCAGCCTGGGGCTGACCGTTTTTAGCGGCGTTTTTCGCCCGGACGTTGACCAGCCCTTTCTCAACAGCACAGATTTGGATACGCTAAGTTGGTCGGAGCGACCCGATTTTGCTCAGTACCTCAACCACTACCATTGTGCCAATACCGCGCTCTATTCGCCCGGTCAACAGGCCATGCACAGTGTTTTTTTCGGGGGAATTGCCCAGTACACGCTCGACGGCAGCGGCAACCTGATTCAGGATTTGGACGTGCCTTTTGTGTCCACGATTGCCCGGGTGACCCGACTTTCGGATGGCAGCATGGCCGAGCACCAGTTGCCCATAAGCATGCCGGAATTGCTGGGCGCTGGCGCTGAATTCATTTCGGTGGAAGGGCTGCCCTACACCGCGCCAGGTATTCTGGATTTGGATGCTTTGCTGGCGATGGCAGGCGGGGATTCCGTGCTGATCGGCCACATTTTCGGGGGTATTCGCTCGCCGGAGCCCAATGTTTTTTGGGTCGAAGACGGCACGCTCAGCAGCGCCGATGCGCGGATCTTTGGGGTTTGGCTCAAGGCAGGAGGGGCAACAGGCCTGGATGCGCTGAACACCGCATCGGTCAATTCCCTGAGTTTGCAGGTGTATCCCAACCCCAACGACGGAAATTTCACGGTGTCTTTTGCCCTGGACGAGCCCGCAGAGGCAAGCGTTCGGGTTTTTGATGCCAAAGGGACCTTGTTGGAATCCCGCCCGCTTGGACTTTTATCCTCTGGCCGCCAAACGCATGCCCTTTCGCTGCGAAATCCTGGTGAGGGCATGTACATCGTAGAGCTGAAGGCAGGTGGCCAGACTACCGTACAGATCGTTCACGGAGAATTTTGAGGGTACTCCTAAAAACCCCATATACTGCGTTATGCCAAATTTTTAACATCCTCATTTACAGGAGTAAACTCCGGTGTTAAAAATTTGGCATGCCTTGTCTCTGGGGTTTTTAGAAGTACCCTGCAAGGCAGAGAGGTTAGTCAACAAAGCCAGTTGCCTGCTGTTTCTTTGGCAGACCATGTTTTCGGGCATTCCTTCTGACCCCGCCAAGCGGCTCGACCTTGTTTTGCAAGTCATTTGCCTGGCTTTGGGGGCCTTAGTGTTTTTGTCCCACCCGCTGTGGTTGTCGGAGCGGAACTACCCGATGGCACCGCTGTTGAGCTGGATCCCCGCTTTCTCCTTTCCACTGGATGCCGTTGTGGCCGGAGTATTTATTGTGTTGCCCTTTTTGATTTTGTTTTCGCGGTCTATTCGAGGGCTGACCATAGCATATCTTTTATTGTACATAGTATTGATTATGCAAGATCAGAATCGTTTGCAGCCCTATTATGTGCAATTGTTGGCCATGCTGCTGGTGGTCAGTGGGGTGGGTTTAGGGCGAAAGGTCAGAGAGCTGGCGGGTGCGAAGCAGGGTGGGCTTTCCTCCGGGCAGCCCGCGGCACAGCCCGCGACACTGCCCGCGACACTGCCCGCTGGGCAGTCCACCCTGAAACTGCATCTGCTGAGCATCGTCCTGTTCGGCACCTACCTATGGGCAGGCATCCACAAGATCAACCCGTACTTTCAGGAGCGCTTTGCTGATTTTGGCGCTGGCTATTGGATACCCGTCGCGGAGATTTCGCTGGCGTTGGGTTTGTTGTGGCCCTCGACCCGGCGGGTGGCTGTGGTTGGGCTTGTTTGCATGCACTTGGGCATTGCCGTAGCACTGAGCCCCTGGTTTTACGGATGGAACCTGATCGTGATTCCCTGGAATCTGGCGTTGGGAGCCATCAATGTGCTGGTGTTTTGGCCCGCCAAAGAATCAGCACTTCATTGGTTAAGGCCCCAGGGCACGCCGCTATTGCAACCGCTGCTCATCCTGGTGTTTGTGTTGCTGCCTGCGCTGAATTTGGTTGGCCGCTGGGACCATTATCTGTCAGCCAGTTTGTACTCCTACAAAGTGCCTTTTGCCAAAATTTATCTGGCGCCCGAGCACGCCGCCAATTTGCCTGAACATATTGAAAAGTATGTTTTTGACGACGAGCAAGGGCTCTTTGTAGAAGTCACGTATTGGGCCATGGGCGAATTGCAAACAGCTCCCTATCCTGAGGAGCGGGTGTACGAACAAGTTCGCGCGTACCTGTGCAACTTTTCGCCTGGCGATTCCTGCATGGCCAGGTTGGTCTATTACTGGTAATTATATATGTTTTTTAGAATTACCCTTTACAACCTCCGGATATCCGCGCCCAGCGCGTTCAGGCGCTTGTCGATGAACTGATAACCCCGGTCTATCTGGTGGATGTTGTGGATGACAGAAGTGCCCTTCGCACTAAGCGCGGCGATGAGCAAAGCCACGCCGGCGCGGATGTCGGGTGAGGTCATTTCAATGCCGCGCAGGGCTTGTTTGCGGTCCATGCCGATGACGGTGGCTCGGTGCGGGTCGCAGAGAATGATCTGCGCGCCCATTTCAATCAGTTTGTCCACGAAAAACAGGCGGCTCTCGAACATCTTTTGATGGATGAGCACGGAGCCCTTCGCCTGAGTGGCCAAAACTAAAACAACGCTGAGCAGGTCGGGGGTGAAACCGGGCCAGGGCGCGTCAGCGACGGTCATGATGGAGCCGTCCAGGAAGTTTTCGATTTCGTGGTGGTCCTGAGCGGGGATGAAGATGTCGTCGCCGCGGCGTTCCATCTGGACGCCCATGCGGCGGAACACGGCGGGAATGAGGCCGAGGTCCGGGTAGGAGACGTCCTTGATGGTGATTTCGCTCTGGGTCATGGCCGCCAGCGCGATGAAGCTGCCGATTTCGATCATGTCGGGCAGCAAACGGTGCTCGGTTCCCCCGAGTTTTTCCACGCCTTCAATGGTCAAAAGGTTGCTGCCGATGCCGGAGATTTTGGCGCCCATGCGGTTGAGCATCTTGCACAACTGCTGCAGGTAGGGTTCGCAGGCGGCGTTGTACAGCGTAGTGGTGCCCTTGGCCAAAACGGCGGCCATGACCACGTTGGCTGTGCCGGTAACAGAGGCTTCGTCCAGCAGCATGTAGCAGCCTTCCAGCTGGCTGGCGTCGATGTGGAAGTACTGGTCGCCGCTGTCGTAGTCAAAGCGGGCGCCCAGGTTTTGCAGGCCGATGAAGTGGGTATCCAGGCGTCGGCGACCAATTTTGTCGCCGCCGGGCTTGGGCAGCGAAGCTTTCTTGAAACGCGCCAACAGCGGCCCCAAAATCATGACCGAGCCGCGCAGTTTGCGGCCTTTTTCGGAGTAAACGGGGCTCTGCAGGTAGTCCAGGTTTACATCGTCTGCCTGAAAGCGGACGGTGTCGCTGGAAAGCCGCTGCACTTTGACCCCAAAATCACCGATGATTTCAATGAGGAAGTTGACATCGCGGATGTCCGGAAGGTTGGAAATGGTGACCGGCTGGTCGGTGAGCAACGTAGCGCAGAGAATCTGCAGGGCTTCGTTTTTGGCGCCTTGAGGAACGATCTCACCCTGGAGTCGTTTGCCCCCTTTGATGGAAAATGCGTCCATGCGTCAGCGGCGGCGGCGGCCCCGGTTGTTGCGGTTGCGGTTTTTGTTGGGCCGGCGAGCGGTTTCCAGCGCGCGGTCCACGATGACCGGGCCGCGCGGTTTGTTGCGCTGACCGGGCTTGGGGTCCAGTGCGTTGAGCATATCCTGCGGGCTGAGGTCCAGCACGCCTTTGCTCATGGTTCTCAAATCATTTCGAATCTGGTCATCGCCCACGCTGTCTTTGTGCCAGTTCTGGTAGATGATTTTCATGAAACTGGCGATGACCAGCGCAAAATCATGGCGCTTTTCGAGGTCTTCCATGGCCAGCGCTTTTTCTACCAACAGGGTGATGCTGCGGCCGTAATGCATGCGGCCTTTTCGCTCCTGTGGGTAGGGAATGCGCTCCGGAGGCGCTTCCAGAACCGCCCGATCCGGGGCGGGGAAGGGGCCGTCAATGTCCAACTGGTAGTCGGCGATCATGTGCAGCTGGTCCCAGAGCTTCTGCTTGTAGTCGTCAATGGTCTTGATGGTCGGGTTGAGCGCGATCATGACTTCAATGACCCCATAGGCCAAATCCGTCCGCTTTTCGCGGTCTTCAACGGTAAGCAGGTGCGCCACGATGGCCTGCACATTGCGGCCGTATTCGCGCATAACAAGTTGCTTTCGCGTGGTGTTGTATTCCATTAGGGCAAAGATACGCCCCTAAACCGGGGCTTTTAGGCAAAACAGGCCGCTTTTAGGGCCGTAGCGATCAACCGCCTGCAGCTTCGGAAATGCGAAGTTTGGCGAATTTCAGCAGCAGTTTTTTAGGGCCAACGGCGGCAAAATCAATGGTAGCCATGCGGTTAGGCGAATTTCCCTCCAGGCCCACGATGCGGCCAAAACCGAAGCGCTGGTGCTCCACCTGCATGCCCATGTTCAGTTTTTCGGGCGAATCGGGCACGAAGTTGGGCGACGGTTTGTGCAAATAATCGGCGGCTGCGGCCTGGCGCTGCTCCTGGCGTTGCCGTTGGATGCTCTGCGCAGCCCCCGACGACGGTTGCGGAGCGGCCTGCGCTTTTCGGCTGCTGACGTATTCCAGATGTTGTTCGGGCACTTCTTCCAGAAAACGGCTGGGCTCGCAATAGTTCAACTGGCCGTACTTGTAGCGGGTTCCCGCATACGTGAGGTACAGAAATTTTTCGGCGCGGGTCACCGCCACGTAGAACAGTCGGCGCTCTTCTTCCAAATCCTCGCGCGTGTTCATGGCCATCATGGAGGGAAACAAGTTCTCTTCGAGCCCCACGGAAAACACGCACTTGAACTCCAGTCCTTTGGCGGCGTGAATGGTCATCAACTTGATGCGGTCCTCGTCGTCGCCTTCTTCGTCCAGGTCTGTCAGCAGGCTGATCTGCTGCAGGTAGGCCCCCAGCGTGCGCTCCTGGGGCTCAATGGTTTCGCCTTCGGCGGTTTCCAGTACTTCCCCGGTCTGGTCCGAAAACTCCTTGATGGAGTTGAGCAATTCCTGAAAGTTTTCGTAGCGGCTCAATCCTTCTACGCTTTTGTCGGCATAGAGTTCCTTGAGCATGCCGGTTTGTTTGGCGATGTGGTCGGCCAGTTCCCAGGCGTCGCGCCGTTCGGAGAGCGCGGTAAAGCTGCGGATCATCTGCACAAACCCTTCGACCGAACCGGATGAACGGCCCAAACCCAACGCTGACGCATTCTCCGCCACCTGCCAGAGCGAGCACTGGTTTTCGTCGGCCAGAATGGTCATGCGCTCCATGGTGGTCTTGCCGATGCCGCGCACCGGGTAATTGATGACGCGCCGGAAAGCCTCTTCGTCTGCGGGATTGACCGTGAGCTTGAGGTAGGCCAACAGGTCCTTGATTTCTTTGCGCTGGTAGAACGAGATGCCGCCGTAAATGCGATAAGGCAGGTTCAGGCGGCGCAGCGATTCTTCGAAAGCGCGGCTTTGGGCATTGGTGCGGTACAAAATGGCGAAGTCCTTGTTGTGCAGGTGCTCGCGCATTTTAAGTTCGAAAATGGTTTCGGACACGAGCTTGCCTTCTTCGTTGTCCGACATGGCCCGGATGACCCGGATTTTGTTGCCTTCGCCGTTTTGGGTCCAGATTTTTTTGGCCAGCTGCTCCTTGTTTTTGGAGATGATGGCGTTCGCGGCATCCACAATGACCTGCGTAGAGCGGTAGTTCTGTTCCAACTTGTAAACCACCGTGTCCGGAAAATCCACTTTGAAGTTGAGGATGTTGGCAATGGTGGCTCCGCGAAAGGAGTAAATGCTCTGCGCGTCATCGCCCACAATCGCGATGTTTTGGTGCACATCGGCCAGGCGCTTGACAATGGCGTATTGCACTTCGTTGGTGTCCTGAAACTCGTCGATCATGACCTGCCGGAAGCGGTTCTGGTACTTGTACAGCACATCCGGGAATTTGTCTAACAACTCATGGGTTTTGAGCAGCAGGTCGTCGAAATCCATGGCTCCCGCGCGAAAACAGCGCTCCGTGTACAGGCGGTAGAGTTCGGCCATTTTTGGTCGGCCCGCGCTTTCGTCGTCGGCGGTATAAGCGGCGTTCTGCACGTATTGGTAGGGCCCGACCAGGCTGTTTTTTGCGGACGAAATGCGGTTGTACACTGTGTTGACCTTGTACAATTTGTCGTCCAATTGTTGCTCGGAGACAATGTTTTTGATCAGGCTTTTGGAATCGGTGGTGTCGTAAATGGTAAAATTGGCCGGGTAACCCAAACGCGGCGCTTCGATCCGCAACAAGCGCGCAAAAACGGAGTGAAAGGTGCCCATCCACAAGTTGCGGGCATCCGTGCCGTGAACGGAAGTGATGCGCTCCTTCATTTCGCGGGCGGCCTTGTTGGTAAAGGTCAGCGCAAGTATGGCGAAGGGGTCCGTACCGCTGTGCATCAGGTGCGCGATGCGGTAGGTGAGCACACGGGTTTTGCCGGATCCTGGACCGGCAATGATCATGACCGGACCTTGAATATGGGTGACTGCCTGCCGTTGAACCTCATTGAGTTCCTGCAGGTAAGAAGCATTCGAAGACATCGGTCGAAATTAACCGAATCTTGCCGGATCGCTGAACGGAATCTGACTTAAACGATCAACAGAACGTTTATCCAAAGTTTCGGAACAACATCCAGACGCAAGTGCCCACAAAGGCCACTTCAAAAAGGGTGACCCAAATCTCCTGCCTGCGAAAACGCCAGATGCGGCGCTCTACGAAAGCTTTGTTGATGGTGGAGAATGGGCTGGAGCGGAATGTACCGGCTTTTGGGTCCGGGTTGATTCCTTCCTGCTTTAGGATGCGCTGACCAAAAGTCCGCGCATCGGGTGGGCTGGAACCTGCCCGATTTTCGGCAGGAGAACCCATGGATGGATGAATGGAATTAAGCATGAGTACGCAACTGAATATGAACGACAGGTAAACTTAGTGTTAAAAGGACGTTTAGGGAACGTAAATTGTTCACAGGACAAAAAATTTTAACGTTTTTGAGTAATCGCCTGTTTTTTGAGGATAAGAGTGCTTTGAAAGGCCGTTGTTAGGCCGCTGCTGGCTTGAAATCGGTAATTTCGAAGGCCTGGCCGGAGGGTTGGCGTTGCGCCGCAATAAACCCGAGCTCCGGCTGCCAACGCCTACTGTCGCAGTGCCCGAAACCTCCCCTTCCCCCGGCAAGAAAAAACCTGGTAAAGCCAAAGCAAAGCCAGAAGTTATTGATAATCAGGATGTTGAACTCCTGGAGCTTCCCAACCTTGACTTGCTCCGGGTGCATGGGTCGCGGGTGCACAACTTGCGCAACCTTTCGGTTGACCTTCCCCGGAACAATCTGGTGGTCATAACCGGCATCAGCGGCAGCGGAAAATCTTCGCTGGCCTTTGACACTATTTATGCGGAAGGCCAGCGGCGCTACATGGAGAGCCTTTCGGCCTATGCACGGCAGTTTATTGGGTCCATGGAGCGGCCGGATGTGGATAACATTACCGGGTTAAGCCCGGTTATCTCCATTGAACAGAAGACCACCAGCCGAAATCCGCGGTCCACGGTGGGAACGGTAACGGAAATATACGACTTTATGCGTCTGCTTTTTGCGCGGGCCTCCGAGGCCTGGTCGTACAAAAGCGGCAAGAAAATGGTGCGCTACACGGAGGAACAGATCATAGCGCATGTTATGAAAACGTTTCCCGGGCGTCCGTTGTTGTTGCTCGCGCCCATGATTCGCGGGCGCAAGGGGCATTACCGCGAGTTGTTTGAACAGGTGCGCCGAATGGGCTATGTCAAGGTGCGCGTGGACGGCGAAATCCGCGACATCGGAGCTAAAATGCAGGTGGACCGCTACAAAATCCACGACATTGATGTGGTGGTGGACAAACTCTACGGCAACCAGGATGACCTGCGCCGCTGGCAGCGCAGCCTGGAGACGGCCATGCGGCTGGGCAAGGGCACGGTGGCTGTGCAGGACAACGATAAGGGCACGTACCGCACGTATTCCCGGCAGTTGATGTGCCCGGACAGCGGCTTGTCGTATGAGGAACCGTCGCCCAATACGTTTTCCTTCAATTCGCCTTACGGGGCCTGCCCTACGTGCAAAGGTCTGGGCGAATTGCATACGGTGGATCGGGCAGCTGTGGTGCCTGACCCCGAGCTTTCCATCAAAGCTGGCGGTTTGGCGCCGCTGGGCGAGGAGCGCGACAATTACCTCTTTGAGCAGCTCAAGGTGTTAGCGCGCAAACACAAGTTTAAGTTGGATGTACCGGTGGGCGCGTTGCCCGAATCGGTGCTGACCCTGGTGCTGGAAGGGCGCAACCCCGACGGCGCGGAAATCGAAGGCGAAAAGGACCCGTCGCGTTGGTACACACTGGCCAACGGCGGGGTGAACGGCCTGGTGGAGTATTGCTACCGCAACACCACGTCTGACGCCATGCGCCGCTGGGCGGAGGGCTTCATGCAGCAGCGTACCTGCCCGGACTGCCTCGGCACGCGTTTGAAGGAAGAATCGCTGTGGTTCCGCATCGATGGGCGGCACATCGCAGAGCTGAGCGCCATGGACCTGCGCGGGCTTTCGCTCTGGTTGGACACGGTAGAAGAGCGTCTGGATGATCGGCAGCGCATGATCGGCCGCGATGTGTTCAAGGAAATCCGCGACCGGGTGGGCTTTTTGCTTAACGTCGGTCTGGACTACCTGAGCCTGGATCGTCCGTCGCGATCGCTTTCCGGCGGGGAGAGCCAGCGCATTCGCCTGGCCACGCAGATTGGGTCCAAACTTACCGGTATCACGTATGTGTTGGATGAGCCATCCATCGGGCTGCATCAGCGCGACAACCAACGCCTGATCAACGCCCTGCGCGACCTGGCCAGCGGCGACAACACCGTGCTGGTTGTGGAGCACGACCGCGACATTATGCTGGCCGCCGACCATATCCTTGATTTGGGTCCGGGTGCGGGTGTGCATGGCGGTGAGCTGGTGGCACAAGGCTCTCCGGAAGAATTCTTACGGCAGGGTTCGCTCACGGCGCAGTACTTGTCCGGTGCGCTGGCTATTGAGGTGCCTGCGGAGCGCCGTCAGGGGAATGGGAAGTTTCTGGAATTGCGAGGGGCATCCGGAAACAACTTGCGGAACGTGCACCTCGATCTTCCCCTGGGATTGTTTATTGGCGTTACCGGCGTCAGTGGCAGCGGTAAATCGACGCTCATCAACGAGACGCTTTTCCCCCTATTGCATAACCATGTCTATGGTGTAGCGCGGCCCGTTTTGGGACACAAGTCCATTAAAGGGCTTGAAAACATAGATAAGGTTATTGAGATTGATCAAAGCCCGATCGGCCGGACGCCGCGCTCTAATCCGGCCACGTACATCGGCTTGTTCAGTGAAATCCGCGATCTGTTTGCGCAGATGCCGGAGTCCAAAATTCGGGGCTACAAGCCGGGGCGTTTTTCGTTTAATGTCAAAGCGGGCCGCTGCGACAAGTGCGAAGGCGCCGGGGTGCAGACCATTGAAATGAACTTTCTGCCAGACGTCTATGTGGTCTGCGATCAGTGCCAGGGCAAGCGCTACCAGCGCGAGACGCTGGAAGTTCTGTTCAAGGGCAAGTCCATTGCCGATGTGCTGGACATGACTGTTGACGACGGCGTCGAATTCTTTGAGGCCATTCCCAAAATCTTCCGCAAGCTCAAAACCCTGCAAGACGTGGGGCTGGGCTATGTGCACATCGGCCAATCGTCCACGACGCTTTCTGGCGGCGAGGCCCAGCGCGTCAAGCTCGCCGCCGAACTGTCCAAGCGCGACACCGGCAGCACCTTCTACATCCTGGACGAACCCACCACCGGACTGCATTTCGAAGACGTCCGTGTGCTGCTCGGCGTGCTCCAACGGCTTGTGGACCGCGGCAACACTGTGCTGGTCATCGAGCACAACATGGACGTGATCAAAGTGGCCGACTACCTGATTGACCTGGGCCCCGAGGGCGGCGGCGGCGGCGGTAAAGTTGTGGCTAGCGGCACGCCCGAAGCCGTTGCCACCGTGCGCGAAAGCCATACCGGACGTTTCCTGGCGGAGGAGCTGGAGCGCTAGGCTGCGGCTGCGGCGCGGCGCGCTGCTGTACGGCTCGGCCTGCGCCGGCGTGACATATATCCCGCCGCCAGCGCCTCGCCCCGCGCTCAGCCCGTGTGCGGCTCAGCCCTTGCGCTTGACCGCGATGCTCAGCTCGTTGAGCTGTTTTTCGTCCACGACCGCCGGCGCGTCCATCATCAGGTCGCGGCCCGCATTGTTCTTGGGGAACGCAATAACATCCCTAATGGTATCTTGTCCGGCCATCAGCATGACCCAGCGATCCAGCCCAAAGGCACAGCCACCGTGGGGCGGTGCCCCGAATTTCAGCGCATCCAACAGGAAACCAAACTGTGCCTGCTTTTGCTCTTCGGAGAAACCCAACACGTCAAACACACGGTTTTGCACTTCCGGCTGGTGAATCCTAATGGAGCCCGAAACAATCTCGTTGCCGTTCATGACCATGTCGTACGTCAGGGCGCGGCAGCGCAGCGGGTCGCTGTCAAAGTGCGCAAGGTCCTCAGGGTGCGGTGAGCAGAACGGGTGGTGCACAAAAATGGCCTCGCCCGTGTCGGGGTCCTTTTCGAACAGCGGAAAATCCACAATCCACAACACCGACCATTCGCCTGGCTTGATCCAGTTTTCGCGGCGGGCCAATTCCAGTCGAAGATCGCCCAACGCTTTGCGCGTGATTTCCGTTTTGGCAGCCACCATCAGGATCAGGTCACCGGGTTTCGCGCCCATACCGGTAGCCACTTCGCGGAGTTGGTCTGCGCTGAAGAACTTATCTGCACTGGACTTGATGTTGCCATCAGCCGCCCACTTCACATAAACCAGGCCCCCCGCCCCCCGGTGCGGCGCCTTGACAAAATCGGTCAGTTCGTCCAGCTGCTTGCGGCTGTATTCGGCGCAGCCTTTCGCCACGATTCCTCCGATGAGGCCGCTGTTGCTGCCGCTGCTGCCACCGCTGCCACCGCTGCCACCACTGCCGCTGCCGCTGCTGCCACCGCTGCCACCGCTGCCACCGCTGCCACCGCTGCCACCGCTGCCGCCGCCCTCCAGCACCTGCTTGAACACCGGAAACTCCGTGCCCGCAAAAGTTGCGTTAAGCGTGTGAATTTCCGCCCCAAAACGAAGGTCCGGCTTGTCGCTGCCGTAGCGAGCAATCGCTTCCGCATAAGGTAGCCGTTGCATGGGCGGCAGTTTGTAGTCCAAAACCCGCTGAAAAACATGGCGGGTCATGCCCTCAAACATGTCGAGTACGTCGTCTTGCCCGACAAATGCCATCTCGCAGTCGATCTGGCTGAACTCCGGCTGGCGGTCCCCGCGAAAATCCTCATCGCGGTAGCACTTCACGATCTGGTAATAGCGGTCCATGCCGCCCATCATCAGCAACTGCTTCAAAATCTGAGGCGATTGCGGCAGCGCATAAAAACTGCCCGGCTGCAACCGACTCGGCACCAGGAAATCCCTCGCGCCCTCCGGCGTTGACTTAATCAGGTTTGGCGTCTCGATCTCCAGAAAGCCCTGGCCATCCAGGTACTCCCGCACAGCCCGCACCGTCTTGGCCCGCAGTTCCATGGCCGCGCGCAGCGGCGCCCGCCGCAGGTCCAGGTAGCGGTACTTCATGCGCAACTCCTCGCCGCCGTCCGTTTCGTCCTCCATCGTAAACGGGGGAAGGGCCGATGCATTCAACACCTCCAATTGCGTCACCACAAGTTCAATGGCGCCGGTCGGCAGGTCTTTGTTGCGGCTTTCGCGCACCTGTACCGTTCCTTTAGCCTGAATCGCAAATTCGCGCCCCAACTTTCTGGCGCGCGCACACAGCTCCGCCTCCGTGCCCATGTTGAACGCCAGCTGGGTGATCCCAAAGCGGTCGCGCAAGTCCACGAAGGTCATTCCCCCAAGATCCCGGCTGCGGTGCATCCAACCCGCCAGCGTGACTTCTTTGCCGGCGTCGGCTTCGCGGAGCTCTCCGCAGGTATGTGTCCTGTAATGCGTTGCGTACATGGTAGCGAAATTTTGCGACCGCAAAGTTACGGGCTTTGCGCCGCCAATCCGTCTTTGTCTGGTGCTCGTTTCAGGCTTCTGCCATGCCCAGCTGCCCCCGTGCTGGCCCGGCTGCCCCGGCTGCCCCCATGCTGGCCCGGCTGCCCCGTGCTGGCCCGGCTACCCCTTGCTGGCCTGGCTACCCCCATGCTGGCCCAGCTTGCCCTTGGGTGGCCCAGCAGCCCCCTGGGTGGCCCAGCTGCCGAATGGCTTGGTTACTCCTCTGCTTGCCCAGCGGCCCTGTGACCTGGGTTCCCCTGTGCTGGCTTATCGTCCCAAAAGTCGGGTGGTGTCTTTTCCATTAGATTTTTTACAAATTTTTCTCTTTCATTCAAACCTCGTTGATATTCATCCATTAAAATATCATAGTAAGTAAAACGTTGGGTATTGTGCATATCTAACGGGACTGAGTTTACTTCAAAGTAAGCTTCATCCGAAGGATAATCTTCCCTATTCAGTCCCAAAATACTTTCTCTTTTTTCCTCCAGCTTTCGCTCCCATTCCAGGAGCTTCAGCTCAGCCCGTTCCTGAACACGCTCCTCAAGCGAAGACCGTTCCGCCACTAAACCATAACAAAGCCTCAACTCCATTGCACTGGCCACTTCGATCAAACGGTTCAACGTTATAGACCCCAATTGTTCCCGCTGTTCCAGGTGCTGCAGTGCCTGAACGCTGATCCCCAAGCGATCCGCCACAATTCTAAGCGGCATCCTGAGCGCTTGCCGCGAAGCCCGCAACCATCCTCCAGGCGGAATCGGTTGCCTTGCAATTTTTTGCCAATCCTCCATTTTAGCATCCAAATCGGCCCGCAGCCAATTGCTGTCTTCATGATTCATATTGGTTCAAAAGTCCGCCGGCCCTCCAGAATCCATGGAGAATCAGCTTAGGCAGTTTCTTTTTGTGGAAAAGTTTTTCTGCTATAGTCGTGCCTCAGGCGAAGGGGTTTTGTGCCCGCGCATGTGCCGTTTTGTGCTCGTGCTTATACGCGTGCTCTTACGCGAGCTTGCACCGTTGCACGCGCTTACACTCACTTCCGCTCCTGCTTGCACTCGCACTCGCTTGCACTCACTTGAACTCGCGTTCCCTGCTTTGGTTCATTCAGGCAGACTTTACTAGCCTCAGTAAGGTTCACTTTAGCCTTTTAACACTTGGGCATAAGATGGGGTGATTTTTTTTGAGAACCTTAAAATGCATTCAACGCAAAGGTTGAGGAGTGCTGGATTTTTCAACTAATAAGTTTATCGAACTGCAGGGATTCAAAATTTTTTCCCCTCAACCTGAAAACATGAGTATTATTTTAAATTGATAAGTATCATAGAGCCGACCCTTTTCGTTAAAGTCGACTACTCCGGCAGGCTCGGCTAGTCCGGCAGGTTCGGCAGGTTCGGCTAGTCCGGCAGGCTCAGCTAGTCTGGCTGGTTTGGCTATCCCGGCAGATTCGGCTAGTCCATCTGCACCGGTCGTTTATTACTGCCTATATGTGCTACCTATCACACTTTAGTCCTTTAACATTATCGAGGAGTGTGTGGTACTTTTTTTTGGAATCGTAAAATGCATTCAACATAAGGGTTGATAACTGCTTGATTTTTGGACTTTTAAGTTGAATCGAAAAAAGGGTTTTAAATTTTTTACCCCCTTGTTCCCAAGAATGTGAATATTGATAAATCATTTGAGGGGTACCAGGCAGCCGCAGGGCAGGCAGCAGCAGGCAGCAGGCAGCAGCAAGGCTGGAGCGGCTGTCAGCAGCCCAAACTGCTCAAATCCAAACGAAACTTAACGCAAGGCCATGAGGCGGTCGGCGTCGAGGCGGAGCATGGTGAAAACCAGCACGGAGAATGCCAGAACGGATGATCCGCCGTAGCTGACAAAGGGCAGGGGAATACCGATAACGGGCACGAGCCCGATGGTCATGCCGATGTTGATGGCAATTTGGACGAAAAAGAGGCCGGCGACGCCATAAGCGAAGTCGCGGGAGAATGGGGAACGCTGTCGCTCAGCGAGGAGGACGGTTCGAACTAAGAGGGCCAGATAGGCCATGAGGAACAAAAAGCTGCCGAGGAAGCCGAATTCTTCGCCGATGGTGCAAAAAATGAAGTCGGTTTGCTGCTCGGGGACGTGGCCGTAGCGGGTGAACGTGCCTTCGAGGTAGCCTTTGCCCAGGAAGCCGCCGGAGGCGATGGTCATTTTACTCTGATCGACGTTGTAGGTGGCGTCGCGGTCGTTGGATTGACCGACCAGGGTCAGAATGCGCTCCTGTTGGTGCTCCTCAAGCAGGTCGCTGAAGACAAAGTCCAACAGAAAAAAGCCAAAAAACAGGCTGCCCACAAAGACCAGCGCAGGAATCAGCACCCACTGGCGCTCTTTGCGGAGGAAATTGGTGGCCAGGAACAACGCGGCAAGGAACACCAAAGAAAGCACCGCCGTGCCGACGACCGAATGGGTGCTGAGCGCGAAAATGACCAGGATGCTCAGGCCACCAGCGAGTAAAAGCAACAGATAAATGGTGGGGAGGCGGTTCTTGCGCAGCGAGCGCTGCAAGACAACATACGCAATAATAAAAACCAGTGCCGCGATGATGCTGTGCAGAATGGCCGGCGGCACCACCAGCGACAACACAAACAGCGCGGTCACATAAGCGCCGACCAACACAAGGGCAATCGAAAACCCTTCGCGGTAAAGAACAAACAAGAACGACAGAAAAACGAGTGCAGAACCCATGTCGCCCTGTAAAATAATCAACCCCATGGGCAAGCCGAGCACGGCCATTGCGCCGAGGCGAGCCCGGAGATCTTTCATGGAAATTCCCGGAATGCTCAGGTATTTGGCCAGCGCTAGCGCCGTGGCATATTTGGCAAACTCAGAAGGCTGAATTTTCATGGGGCCAATTTCGAGCCAGGAGCGGGCGCCGTTAACCTCGCGGGCAAACACCATAACAATGACCAGCAAGACCATGATCAGCCCATAGATGATCCACGCAAAACCGGGGAAGAACTCGGAGTCAAAAATCAGGATGATCGCGCCAAACACCAGCGACAAAATGATCCAAATGAGCTGCCTGCCGTGGATGGCACTGAAATCAAAGAGTTGATTGCTCTCCGGGCCATACTGAACGGCAAACACCACCAACCACCCGAACAGCATGATGATCAGGTACAACCCAAAGGTTATCCAGTCAATGTTGGCCCAGACGCTGCCGTCGCGTTTCATCGGGGGAAGGGGTTAAGGTGCGCTGTGGCGCGTTCGCTGCCCGATGGCAAGATTGCGTCCGCAGCCGGGGGAGCAGGAGATGGCGCTGGTGCCGGTACCGGCACCGGCAAGCCAGGTACAACGGGCATCAACACCGGTTTGGGAGATAAAAAGTTACCCTCCAGCATACGTTTTTCTTTGGCAAGCTGAACGGGGTCAGTAATTTCGCGCTTGAGGTACTTCTCAATCATCAGCCCGCAAATAGGGCCGGACCAGGAGCCGCCCCAACCGGAATTTTCCACAATGGCGGCAATGGCAATCTGAGGATTGTCCACCGGGGCGAAAGCGATGAACAGCGAGTGGTCTTCGCCAATGGGGTTCTCGGCAGTACCCGTTTTTCCTCCGACCAGTACGCCGGGAACCTGCGCCTGCCGGCCGGTGCCGCCGCTGACCACCATGGCCAGGCCTTCGCGGACCACATCAAAGATTTCAGGGCGAAAGCCGCTTTCGTGGCGGACGCGGTACGGCGCCAGCACACTATCGGTGCTTTCTACCTGCTTGACCACATGGGGGCTGTACCACCAGCCGCCGTTGGAAATTGCCGCCATCATATTGGCCTGCTGCAGCGGCGTGGTGATCATCTTGTCCTGCCCGATACCCAGCGTAATGATGGTGCTGGCCTTCCAGGCACCTTTGTTGTAAGCGCGGTCGTAGTCGGCCACGGTGGGAATGTTGCCGCGGATTTCGCCGGGAATGTCAATGCCCACGCGGTCGCCGAGGCCGAACAACAGCATGTAGTCGCGCCAGTGCTGGAAGGCGTCGGCCTGTTTGGCGTAGCCGGGCTGGTCCATAAACAGCTTGAACGAAGCGCAGAAGTACGCATTGCAAGAGGTCTGGATAGCCGCCTGCACCGTGCCGCTGGACGGATGCGCATGGCAGCCCACGCGCAAGCCCCCAAGCCTGTAGCCGCCCCCGCAAGCATAGAAAAAGTTAGGGTGAATGACCGAGTCCTGCAGCGCGAACAGCGCCATCAGCGGTTTGTACGTGGAACCGGGCGGATAGTACCCTTTGAGCGCGCGGTTGTTGATGGGGTCGGTACCGCTGGTGCGCAGCTCGTGAAAATTCCTGGAGCGCTCCCTTCCCACCAGCAGGTTGGGGTCGTAAGCCGGACTCGAAACCAAGGCCAGGATTTCGCCGGTGGAAGGCTCAATGGCCACAATCGACCCCTTTTTGTTCTGCATCAGCAGTTCTCCATACTGCTGCAAGACGATGTCAAGGGTCAGGGTTAAGTCCTGCCCTCGCGTAGCGGCCGTGTCCCAAATTCCCCCGCGATAGGCACCCGCCGAACGGTTGAACTGGTCCACGAGCACGTGCCGCACCCCGCGCTCGCCCCGGAGCACGGATTCATAGGTCTGCTCTACGCCCGTCCGGCCGATGTGGTCACCCGCCCGGTAGTACCCTTCTGACTTGCGGATATCGGACGAGTCCACTTCGCCCACATAACCGAGCACGTGTGCCCCTGACTTGTGCGGGTAGCGCCGAATGGTGCGCACCTCCGGAAAAAAACCGGGGAATTGGTACAGGTACTCTTCAGCCGCAGCGTAGTCCGCGGCTTTGATTTCTTTGATGAACAGGCTGGGCTTGCGCCACGAATAGCGCTTGGCCTTGTCCAGCTGTTTGACGAACGTTTCGCGCTCGATGCGGAACAATTCGCAAAAGCGCGCAGTGTCCATGGCGCTGACCTGGTTGGGCGTGACCATCAGGTTGTACACCGGCTCGTTGTACACCACCAGCACGCCATTGCGGTCGTAGATGAGGCCGCGCTCCGGGTAAATGACTTCGCGGCGCCGGATGCGGTCGCCGGCTAACTCGCGGTAGTCGGCGTTGAGCACCTGCAGGTACAGCAGCCGAAAACTGTACAGGCCGAACACGACGACAAAAAGAATGATCACGGTTACCGCCCGCGAACGCCCAATAAACGACTCTTTCATCGGCT